>JBJMWN010000347.1:0-13223 GCA_045810085.1 Povalibacter sp.
TTCCTTGGTCGCCGACCGAGGAAGTCGAGCGCCGCTTTCGCGTCATCCTGCGCAACTCGTTCATCGTCTTTGCGCTGCTCGCATTGCTCATCACTTTGTTGCCGACGCCTGAAAAGACGTTGGTCAAGGCGCCGGACATTCCTGATCGCATCGTGAAGCTCGTGATCGAGAAGAAGCCGCCGCCTCCGCCGCCACCTCCGAAGATCGAGCCGAAGGAAACGCCGAAGCCGATCGAAAAGATCGAGCCGAAGCCGCTGCCGCCGAAACCCGACGCACGCCAGAAGGCTCAGAACTCAGGCTTGCTGAAGCTGCAGGATCAGCTCGCTGATCTGCGCGACAACGCGGTGCTCGACAAGGCTGCGATGACCAAGAATCTGTCCGGCAAAGTGGGTGAGACCACGAGTTCGGAGCGCTCCCTGATCACATCCAAGGTCGGTGGGAGCAGCGGTGGCATCAACACGGCTGCTTTGAGCCGAGGCTATGGCAGTGGCGCGGGCTCGCTTACCGGTCACTCGACGACTCAAGTCACTTCTTCGACGCTTGCTGCACAGGCAGATGATGGCGTGAAGCGCGGCACCGGCAGCACCAAGGCTGCACGCAGCCGCGAAGAAATCGAGTTGATCTTCGATCGCAACAAGAGCGCGATCTACGCGCTTTACAGCCGCGCGCTGCGCGATAGCCCCGAGCTGAAAGGCAAAGTGGTGCTCGAGATCACGATTGCTCCGACCGGTGAGATCACGAACTGCCGCATCGTTTCCAGCGAGTTGAACAATGAGGAGCTGGAACGCAAGTTGGTGGCGCGAGTGAAGTCCTTCCGCTTCGAAGCTCGCGACGTCGAGTCGATCACGACGACCAAGCCGATCGACTTCTTCCCGGCGTAGGACTATTGGCCGCTGGCGAATGGCTGCTGGCGACTGGCCAGAGTCAGCAGGCAGAAAGTCTGCTGACTCCAGCAGATCAGCCAGGTTCGTTCGCTACCGCTCCGTTCTTCATCTCTGCTTCTCTGGCCAGAGGCCGGCAGCCAGCCGCCAGCAGCCTGCTTCATCCGCCGTCTATCCCGCTGCTTCCGCCGTCTGCCGTGTGCGCTTGCATTGCGTGCCGGCCAGCCCGGATGATGCGGCGCAGGGAGGCTCCTCATGAACATCGAGTCTGAGATTCGCCATTTCGCGGAGTTGTCGTCGATCGACAAGGCGCGCTTTCTCGCGCGGTTCATGTATGAGCTCACGCTCGAAGGCCGCAACTTTTATGCGCCAGGTGGCAATCAGGATATCGATGCCAACAAGCTGCGCTTCATCAATGAAATCCAGCATCGGGTCACGCGCTTCATCGAACAGATTCTGATCGATGACCCTGCTCGTTCCTCCGACGACGTGATGCTGCGTCTGCTGCTCGCGCCCCGCAGTGAAAAGACGATCGAAGCGCTGGTGCAGGCTGCGTACACCCGCACTATTCAATCGGTGGGCTGAGTCCGAGTTCGAGGCGCTCTGCCGCTCGGCAATCGCTGCATATCACTGCTGAGTCTCAGGCAGGCGTCTGTTCCTTGTTCTCTTCAGGCGTCGTCGCGTCTGCTTCGAACAGCTGTTCCAGTTCTTTGAGTGCCTGTTGCGCAGACTGAATGACCTTCTGCTCATCGTCGCGTGCTTCGCGCTGCCACTCCAACGTTTTCTGATCGTGTGCGTCGAAGCGACTGATGCTCTCGGTCGCGTCAGCCCGTGACATGCCCAGTGCTTCCAGTGCGTGTCGTGCAAGATCGAGGCTGGACAGATAGGTCTCGCGAATGACGTAGCGAACCTCCAGGTCCAGCAGTCGGATCGCGTGCTGACGATTGCGTGCGCGAGCGAGCAGCTTCAGATGCGGGAAATTGCGTCTGACCATCGCCGCCGTACGAACCGAATGTTCGATATCGTCGATCGCCAGCACGAATATCTCCGCTCGTGCCGCGCCCGCGGCTTCGAGCACTTCGCGTCGGGCGGCGTCTCCGTAATACACCTTGTTGCCGAAGCGTCGAACGAAGTCGACCTGGGTGACATCGGACTCCAGAGCGGTGAATTGAATCCGCCGCATGCGCAGCACGCGACCGACGATCTGACCGAAGCGGCCAAACCCCGCGATGATGACCCGACTCTCGTCACTCTCGATCAGGTCGAAGTCGCGCACATTTGAGGGTCGCAGCCTGGCCTCGATCACGTCCTGCAGCATCACCAGCAAGGGAGTCGCAATCATCGAAATGGTCACGACGATGACGAGTGTGTCTGCAAGCGCCCGATCCATGATGCCGTTACGCACGGCGAGTGCGAACAGCACGAATCCAAATTCGCCGGCTTGTGGCAGTGCGAACGCCATGCCGCGTGAGCCCTCGTGGCTGTGCCCGGTTACACGTCCGATGATCCACAACAGGACGAACTTGAGAACAAGTAACCCCACGACGAGTCCCGCAATGCGAAGCGGATACTCCGCGATCAACCCGAGATTCGCGGTCATGCCGACTGCGATGAAGAACAAGCCGAGCAGCAGACCTTTGAACGGCTCAATGTCAGCCTCGAGTTCGTGGCGATACTCGCTGTCCGCAAGCAATAAACCTGCTACGAACGCACCGAGCGCCATGCTGAGCCCGGCGCTTTGAAACAGCAGGGCTGTTCCAATGACAACGAGCAATGCCGCGGCCGTGAAGGCTTCTGTCACTCGAGTCTCTGCGATGATGCGCAAAATCGGCCGCAGCACGTAACGGCCACCAAAAACAAAAATGATCAGTACGGCTAGTGACCTCGCGCCGTTCAGTAACGTGGTCACCCATCGATCATCGCCGCCGTGGTCGCCCATGAGTGGCAGCAGAGCGAGCATCGGCATTACCGCGATGTCCTGAAACAGCAGGATGGCGAACGCCGAACGCCCGTGCTGAGTATTCAGCTGATGCCGTTCAGCTAGAAGCTGCAACACCAGCGGTGTCGATGAAAGCGATAGTGCGAACCCGACGACAATGCACGCTCCAATACTGAGTCCGAGTGCGCGACCGATCAGCCCGAATACGAGGGAAGTCGCCAGCACCTGGATCAGCCCGACGCCGAACACCGCTTTGCGCATCGCGCGCAAACGCGAGGGCTGCAGTTCGAGACCGATCACGAACAACAGCATGACCACGCCGAACTCCGCGAGGTGCAGTACGCCCTCGCCATCGTTGATGACCTTCAGCACCCACGGTCCGAGCGCGATACCGGCAGCCAGATAGCCGAGCACCGAGCCCAAGCCTATTTTTCGGAACAGCGGCACAGCGAGCACGGTCGCTGCGAGGAAGATTGCGGCAGAGCCAAGAGGTGACATGGAATGTGACTCGAATCTCGTTGTGCGGCGTTATCGCCGTGCGCAGGCATCGTAACAAGCTCAATGCGTCGGCGGATGTCCGACCAATCAGGGGTGGCCTCATGGCTGCCGTTCAGACCCATCCGGATCATGCCGCGCATGCACTTTGCTGCCCACGCGGGCTAGAGAAACAGGATGAGTCTGTCTGGTCAGGTACAGCCGGTACACACGCTCGATGCGAAGAACCGCATCGTCGGCGTGAATTCCGCATGGCTGGAATTCATGCGCACCGTCGTGCCTTTTGCGGTGGAAGCGCGCGATGTGATCGGACGCCCGCTCTGGGATTTCATCCCGGGCACTCAGGTCCGCCAGCTCTGGGAAGTGCTCTTTGAGCGCGTGCGTGCGGTGGGTGCGCCCGTGTTCGTGCCGATGAGAGCGGATACGGCAGAGCTGCGTCGCGTTCTCGACGTGGAACTGCATCCGCTGCCTGAAGGCGCTATCAAGCAGGTATTCGAGTGCGTATGGACTGAAGCGCGGCCACGTGTGGCGCTGTTCGATCATGAACATCCACGTAATGAGTCCAGCGTTCTGTGCTGTGCGTGGTGCAATCGGGTCCAGGTCCGACTGGGTGCCTGGGAGGAGATCGAGGACGCACAACTGACCTTGCGCATCGAAGCGGCACCGGCTTTGCCTCTGATCCAACGTGGCGTGTGCAGTGGGTGCAAGCAGTCGCTGCTGAAGACGTTTCCCGCGAGGGTGCTGTAGGTCAGATCAGGCGTGGGCAAGGGTCGCGGGCTGGAAAATGCGCAGAAACTCGTCTGGTAGACTTGCGCAGCCGAAGAATGCCCCATGAACCGATAACCTCCACTTAAAGTCACCGGCGCATCGCAGCCTCGTCGCCTCTGGGCCGAGACGATGCACCGAGCCACGCGCCTCTCATGCCCCGCCAAGATCTCGTATTCCCCGTTAAAGACGCCGACTTGCGTGAAGACGTGCACATGCTGGGTGCACTCGTCGGCGATGTCATTCGCGAACAGGGCGGCGATGAGTTGTTCGAAGCCGTCGAAGGCGCACGTCAGGCAGCCATCGCCCAGCGAGAAGGAGACCCCGACGGAGCGGTTCGCCTGGTCGCACGTACGCGCGATTTATCTGCTACTCAGGCTCGCGATCTGGTGCGTGCATTCTCGACTTGGTTCGAGATGGTGAACATGGCGGAGAAGGCGCATCGCATTCGCCGCCGCCGGCACTACATGAATGAAGGCTCCACGCAGCCTGGCGGCATCGAAGAAGCCATTCTGAAACTGAAAGAGAAGGGCTTCGAACTCGCGGACGTGCGCCGCTTGATGCTCGCGATGTGGATCGAGCCCGTGTTCACGGCACATCCAACCGAATCCACGCGACGCACGATCCTGCGCAAACAGCAGAAGATCGCTCAGTTGTTGTTGAGTCGGATCGGTCTGTCGCGCACGGCAGGGGAAACTCGGACCATCTGGGAGCGCATCCGCACTGAGGTGACTTCGGGCTGGCAAACGGCTGACAACTCACGCGAACGACTCACCGTCGCCGATGAGCGCGAACACGTGCTGTTCTTCATCGTCGAAATCCTCTTTCAGATCGTGCCGGTGTTCTATGAGGAAATCAGCGCAGCGCTCGAGAAAGCGTATGGAGCTGAAGGTCGAGCGATGGAGGTTCCCGAAATCCTTCGCTTCGGATCCTGGGTCGGCGGCGATATGGACGGCAATCCCGATATTCACGCCAAGACCATTCGCGAAACGATGGCGCGGCATCAGCAGCTGATCGTGAATCGTTACTTCGTTGAATGTCAGGGATTGGCAGAGTCTCTATCGCAGAGTGCCGCTCGCATCGGTGTTTCCGAAGAGCTGCAAGCGCGTATCGATCAATATCAGACATTGCTTTCGGCTTCCCACACGCTTTCGCCCACGCGCCACGATCGCATGCCCTATCGCGTATTTCTGGGCCAGATCATGGAACGCCTGCGTTCGACGTACGAAGGTCGCCAGGGTCAGTACGAGTCGGCTGCGCAGTTCCTGGCGGACTTGGGCGTCATTCACGACAGCCTGGTCGCAAACAAGGGAGAGCACGCCGGAGCATTTCAGGTGCGTCGTCTGATGCGGCGCGCGCGAACGTTTGGGTTCCATCTCGCGACGCTCGATATGCGCCAAAGTTCGAGCGTTCATCGTGCCGTCGTCGGTCACGGTCTGGGCGATCGCGATTGGGGACAGCGCAGCTCGGAAGAGCGCTGCGCAAGATTGCGAGATGCTTTGCAGCGCGATGAGAGTCCTGCCAGCGTGTTGGACGCGACAGGTAAGCGCAGTCTGTGGGTGTTCGAAGCGCTGGCGCATGCAAGGCATCGCAGCGGCCCGGAAGCCATCGGCCCTTACGTTGTCAGCAGCACGCGCGGTGTCGACGATGTGTTGTCGGTGCTATTGCTCGCTCGCTGGGCCGATACCGCGGATCGCCGTTCCGGCGATGTTCCGGTGGATGTCGCACCGTTGTTCGAGTCGGCGGAGGCGCTCACGCGTTGCGGCGATGTTGTGCGTCAGATGCTGAACGATCCGCTGTATCGAAGACATCTGCAGGGCCGTGGCAATCATCAATACGTGATGCTCGGTTACTCGGCGAGCAACAAGGATGTGGGTATCGCGATGTCGCGATGGCTGGTTCGCAAGGCTCAGGAATCCGTGTTGGCCACGGCGTCTGAGACCGGCATCGATGTGACGCTGTTTCACGGTCAGGGCGGAACGTTCGGACGCGGTGGCGGACGCACTGAGGCGTTGGTCAGAAGCGCGCCCGAAGGTGCAAACCGCGGACGCATGCGCATCACCGAGGCTGGAGAGCTCATCAACGAGAAGTACGGTTTGCGACCGATCGCACTGCGTATTTTCGAGCAGGCTTTCAACGCACTCGCGCTCGCGAGCAGTGGCGTCGAAGGTCGCGAGAATGTCGACCCGCAATGGCGCGAGCTCATGGATGTGCTCGGGCAGGAAAGTGCTCGTGTGTATCGCTCGATGGTTTACGAGGACCAGGAGTTTCCGGAATTCTTCCGTCAGCTCACGCCGCTCGATGTCATCGAAAAAATTCAGATCGGCTCACGACCGACGACCCGCAGCGAGCGCACCGGTATTGCCGCGTTACGATCGATTCCATGGAACTACGCGTGGTCGCAATGCCGATACATGGTGCCGGGATGGTTTGGCGTCGGGACCGCGTTGATTGCCGCCCGTCAGCGTTTTGGCGCACAGACGTTAGCTGACATGTATCAACGCTGGTTCTTCTTCTCGAATCTGATCGATGACGTTGAGCTTGCGCTCGCTCGCGCAGATCTCGAGATCGCAAAGTTCTACGATGAGTTGGTCGATGCGCGTTACCAGCGACTTGTCGAACAAATTCGTGCGGAGTTCGAGCTGACACGTGCGCAGGTGCTGCTGCTCAAAGGCGCTGATTGTTTGCTGGAGCAGGAGGCAACCGTGCAGCGCTCGATTCGCTTGCGCAGTCCCTACATCGATCCCATGCACATGCTTCAGGTAGATCTGCTGCGACGATGGCGCGCGGGCGGGCGGCAAGACCGGGAGATGCTGACGGCCCTGCTGTCATCCATTACTGGGATCAGCCAGGGTCTGCAGGGCGCTTGAGACGGTAGGAGCTGCTCGGTCGAGGCAGCTCACTTACGCCAATCAGTGGCGGGCACACGGGGATGTGCATCGTGAAGATGCGGCATGAGCCAGCTCACGATGGTTTCCAGACTGGTCTCGCGATTGTCGCCGACCAGTTCAGGGCGCTCCTGGAGCAATCGATACGCAAATGCGACCACATCCGTAGCATCGCGACGGCGTGACTCCGGCAATTGCAACCAGTGTTCCAGAACGCGCTTTTGTTCGTCGAACTGTGCCATTCACCCTCCCCAGGGCTCGAACACTGCGCGAGCGCAAAGTATCAGTCCCGCAGGACGTACGCACTCGGTTTCTTTACGGGTTGTCATGACAACAGCGGCAGGATCCAAAGGTGAGCGATCGCTTCTTCACAGCCATCGCGTTTAATCTGTTGCATATTCAATCGCAGTCGGTGATCTTTGCGCCGTGACCCGTATCTCCTCGACGGAAAATACGCACCGGACCCGAGGATCTGATTTGAGGACATGCGACTTGGTGCGCATTTCGATTTCGCGCTGAATAGCTGAAGGTCGATTCGAAGCTCGGTGGAGAGGAAAGTTGCGGCTATCGAGCGAAACAGCGCGCTTTCCCTGATTTGTAGCTTTTTCACTATCCTTGGATCGTTGCGATGCGGCAGAATTGCGGCCCCTTTAAATGACCACTTACTCGGCGAGACCTGCTTGAAGAAGCGAACCCAAAAGAAGAGTGCGAAGCGCGGATCTGCTTCGCGTGCGAGCAATCCCTGGCTGTCACTGTCCCGTAATGGTGCAGGTCTTCATATCGAAGACTTTCTCACCTTCCGTCTGACGCGGCTGTCGAATGCGCTGCGCAACAACATGACCAAGCCTTACCTCGAGGAATTCGAGCTGAGTCTGCCGGAGTGGCGCTTGCTCGCGCTGGTGGCGCGTTTCTCGCCGCTGCGATTCTCGGAGCTCACGGGGCGCAGCAGCATGGACAAAGGTCAGGTCAGTCGCACCCTGCGTGTGATGACCAAGCGTGGTCTCACGAAGACCAAGATCATCGCGCAGCGCGGCTCACGTTCTGCGGAAGCGTTGGCCGCCCCGGTGAGCGTGTCGATCACAGCCAAAGGCAAAGCGCTTTATCAGGCTGTGCTGCCGGTCGCGCAGCGTCATCAGTCTCAGGTCCTGCAGACGCTCAATGACTCAGAACGTGTCGGGCTGTACAAGTCGCTCGACAAGCTCTTCTCGGTCATCGGCGATGCGGACGCGGGGCAGGTCGACGTCTGATTCTTCGCAATAAAGTCACAGCAGGAGATCCCCTACAGATCTCCTCGCTCCCTTCCCGCGCTTCCAAGGCCTTTCTCAAATAGTCACCTGCTCGCCGGCATTGCGAGCACGAATTGCTGCGTTCACCGTGTTCAGCAGCAGACACGCAATCGTCATCGGTCCCACGCCGCCCGGAACAGGCGTGATTGCGCCCGCCCGCTCCAGCGCGCTTGAGAAATCCACGTCACCTACGACTTTGGATTTGCCACTGCCGTCATCCACTCGATTGATGCCGACATCGACGACGACCGCGCCAGGTCGGATCCATTCCCCCAGGATCGAGCGCGGACGTCCAACGGCTGCCACCAATATTTCAGCTTCGGCGCATAAGGCCGGCAGGTTGCGTGTTCGTGAGTGCGCAATCGTCACTGTGCAATCGTTCTGCAACAGCAACTGAGCCATCGGCTTGCCCACGATGTTGGAACGACCGATCACGAGCGCCTGCTTGCCACTCAGACTAGGCAGAACCTCGCGAATCAGGATCAAACAACCGAGCGGAGTGCAGGGCACGGTGGCGGGTTCACCGAGTGCGAGACGTCCCGCGTTCATCGCATGAAATCCATCCACGTCCTTGGCGGGATCGATCGCGCCAAGTACCGCTGCACTGTCAACGCCCGCTGGCAGGGGCAGCTGAACAAGAATGCCGTGGACTTCGGGATCCGCGTTCAGCTTTTGAACTAACGCCAGCAATTCTGCAGTACCCGCGGTTTCTGGCAACCGATGATCGAAGTGGCAAATGCCTGCTTCCTGCGCCTGCCGCGTCTTGCTGGCGACGTAAATCTTGCTGGCTGCATCTTCCCCGACCAGCACGACCGCGAGTCCTGGACTCACTCCGACCGCTGTCCGGAGTTGCGTGACTCGCGCGCCGATGCGAGCGCGAAGGCGTTCCGCGACTGCGCGGCCATCGATGACGGTGGCGCTCATGGAATCCTCGATAGTTAAGGGATGGGTATTGTGCAGGTGCAACTGAGGCGGTGAAAGCGGATGTCCTCGATCTCAACAGCAAGGCCTGAAACGAGACTTTTGCCCAGTGTGACGCAGTCAACATTTTGAAGCCGGGCGTGAATCTGGATGGCCGCTGGGCTTGTGAGATGGATCGCTGTTTGGCTACCGCCGGTAACTGATACTGATGGGCATCGATAATTAAGAAAATGCCTCATGGAGTTATCCGGCAATTCAAAAGACCTGGCACTGCTGAAGGGATTTTCGCCGCTCGATGCGATGCGGCCGGAAACCCTTCTGGCGCTGGCACGTCGCACTCGTCGCCTGCAGGCACCGAAGGGCCGCCTGTTGTTCCTCGAGGGCGACGACGAGAAGCAGACCTACTATCTGCTCAGCGGCACAGTCGATCTCATGAGCGAAGGCGAGGTCGTCGGCACAGTGCGCAGCGGCACTCCGAAGGCGAAAAATCCGCTGGCACATGCGCTGCCACGGCCGTACTCGGCCGTCGTAACCTCAGATCGCATTGAATATCTCCACATCGACAGCGAGTTCCTCGACGTCGTTGTGACCTGGGACCAGACGGGCAGCTACAAGGTGCTCGAGTTGAACGGGAGCGAAGAAGGCTCACCCGCGGCAGATGACTGGATGACTGCACTGTTGCAGTCCAAAGCTTTTCACCGGATCCCGCCAGCCAATCTCCAGGCTGTGTTCATGCGATTGCAGCGCGTCGACTTTCGCGCCGGTGAAGTTGTCATTCGCCAGGGCGGCGAGGGTGACTGCCTCTATGTCATCGTGAAGGGAAGTTGCATCGTTACGCGCGAGACGCCTCTGAACAAAGAAGGCATCAAGCTCGCGGAATTGCGAATGGGCGACACGTTCGGCGAAGAATCACTTATTTCAGAGACGAAGCGAAACGCGACCGTCACTATGGCTCAGGACGGCTGTCTCATGCGTCTGTCCAAAGAGGACTTCCGCAAGCTCTTGCACGAACCGCTCACGCAATGGGTGGAATATCCGCAGGCAAAGCAGGCGATTGGAAAGGGCGCTCAATGGATCGATGTGCGGCTGCCTTCCGAGTTCGAGCACTATCACGCCGAAGGTGCGGTGAACATTCCGCTCTATTCGTTGCGATTGAAGATGGGCGCACTCGATCGCAATCGACAGTACATCGTCTGTTGCGACACCGGTCGGCGCAGTTCGGCCTGTGCTTATCTGTTGTCAGAGCGCGGCTACGACGCCAGCGTTCTGCGCGGTGGATTGTCTGCGACTGAAGTGGCGCGCAAATAGAAGCTTCGAATCGGCCAGATCTATCGAGCCTCGCCCTTGCGGTGAGTCACTCGCTCGTTCCACTGATGTCTGCGATGCAATCGCTCCGCCTCATCTGCGGATTCCGTGGGCGCGTTCTTCAATAGCGCTTTCAGCTCCCCATGAGCAGACGCCAACTCAGGGTTCAGCTGCAACAACGGACGATAACGATCCAGAAATGGGTCATGGCGCAGATCGTTCTCGCCTGCGAGCAGGCCGCGAATGTGTGCTGCTACTACAGCATGGTCGTACACGGTTGGAGCTTGCGACTGCGCGAGCGCGTGATCGATCTCCGCGCTGAGCAACGAGAGTGGCCGCAGCCAGGCCCACGCGGGGTCATTCACCAGCTTATCAAGTAGTGCGAGTCCGCCAGGCGATCGATCGAACTCGCGCTCGGTTGCAAGGACGAGCGAATAGATCCGTTGCAGCTTGCGGCTGAGTGCTTCGAGTTCCTGCTTAGGTGTGTTCGTACTCATCACTCAACTTGATGCTTCCAGAGCGGCGGCGACAGGCTGTTTCGACTCACATGCGTCGAGAGCTTCGGGCAGTGTCTTCCAATAGTTGGTCGGACCGATCAGTTCGATAACGCCCGCCCGCTGCAGCTTGGCATCTACACGCTCGTTCGCGCCAGTCAGCATGACTCGCACGTGCCGACGCTGCAGATCGCGGATGACCTCCTCTAGCGTGGTCAGTCCGGTGATATCCATGAAAGGTACCCACTTCAATCGAATGATCACGACGCGCGGGTCGGTATGAGTGGTTGCGAGCGCTCGTTCGAAATTCTCCACCGCACCGAAAAAGAAAGGCCCTTCGATCGAGTAAACGAGAACGTCCGGCGGCAATGTCAGTCCACGCTGCTGCAGTTCCTGACTCAGCGCCTGCGGCGATTCCTGGCGTACATCGACGCTGCTCGACATGCGTCGAAGGAAATGTAGCGTCGCGAGAATCACGCCGATGTTGACGGCAACCACCAGGTCGACGAATACGGTCAGGCAAAACGTCACGAGCAGAATGATCACATCCGCAGGAGGCGCTCGCGTGATCATTCGAAAACCGTGTCGAGCCTCGCTCATATTCCACGCGACCACGAACAGAATCGCAGCGAGCGCGGCGAGAGGCACGTTGCTCGCGAGCGGAGCCAGCAACACGATAATCAGGATTAGCGTGAGCGCGTGGACGATGCCCGATATCGGGCTATTGCCCCCGTTGCGGACGTTGGTGGCGGTTCGAGCAATCGCACCGGTGGCGGCGAATCCGCCAAACAGAGGTGTGAGCATGTTCGCAATGCCCTGTCCGATCAGTTCCTGATTAGAGTCGTGCCGCGTCCCGGCCATGCCGTCCGCAACGACGGCGGAAAGAAGCGACTCAATCGAACCGAGCATTGCGATGGTGAACGCTGGGCCAATGAGTTCGAGCACGCGTGCAGCACTGATCTCAGGAAAATGCAGCCCGGGCAGTGCTCTGGGAATTCCACCGAAAGCTGAGCCGATCGTCGCCACGCCGTCCGGATGGAACAACGTCTGAATACTCGTCGCAACAATCAGCCCGACGAGCGGGCCGGGCACGCGCTTCATGAATGGAATGCGCGGTGTCAGGATCACGAGGGCAAGCGTCAGACACGCAACTGCAGTGGTCGTTGGATGCAGATGTGGCAAAGCCTGCACCGATGACAGAAGTTTCTCGTGGAAGTGCTGGCCTGAGACGCCCTGCAAACCGAAGAAATCCTTCCACTGCCCGGTCCAGATGATGACGGCGATGCCGGCTGTGAATCCGACGATCACAGGATCCGGGATGTATCGGATGATGCCGCCAAGTCTCGCACTGCCAAGGCAAACCAGCATGACCCCCGCAATCAACGTCGCGATCTGCAAACCATCGATTCCGTACTGCGACGTAATTCCCGAGAGAATGACGATGAATGCGCCGGTCGGTCCTGCGATCTGGAGCCTGCTGCCGCCGAACATCGAGACCGCGAGGCCAGCAACGATCGCTGTATAAAGCCCCTGTTCGGGCTTCGCACCTGAGGCAATCGCGAACGCCATCGCGAGCGGCAATGCGACGACACCAACAACTGCGCCCGAGATCAGGTTGCGCGCCCAATGTTCAGGACGCAGCAAATGGGCACGGTGAGCTTCCAGCAAAGCGATCATGGGCGATGCTCGTTTGTTCTTGATACGCCGGGCGCCGCGAGTGGCGACGCGGTTTTTGTTCAGTGGTCTGGCAGCGGAATGAATTCTGTTTCGCCAGGCACTGTGCTGAATCGACCTTGTTGCCAGTCTGCTTTCGCTTGCTCGATTCGTTCTTTGCTGGAGGACACGAAGTTCCACCAGATGTAGCGCGGACCATCGATGCCAGCCCCGCCGAGAAACATCATGCGCACAGCAGAAACGGCTCTGACAGTGATCACATCGCCAGGTTTGAACACCAGGAGCTGAGGCGCTTCGAAGAGCTCACCTGCGATCTCGATCGTCCCTTCGGCGATATAGATCCCACGTTCTTCCTGATCCGCCTCGAGCGGAACACTTGCTCCGGGTTGCAATAGAACTTCAACGTAGAGCCATTCCGATGCAGTCGATACCGGCGAACGTTTCCCGAACGCCGAGCCGGCGATGATTCGCGCGTAGAGACCGGTGTCTTCGATGATCGGAAGTTCGTGTGCATCAAAGCGCTGGAATGAGGGTAGCGACTCTTCTTGAGACTGCGGCAGCGCCAGCCAGCTTTG
>JBJMWN010000348.1:0-9320 GCA_045810085.1 Povalibacter sp.
AGGAAACGCGTGCGCGCCTCCGCATCGCGGATCGACACCAGTACCATGCCGAGCTTCGAGGAGACGACGGTTCGGCAGATCAGGAAGCCGAGGATCAGCGCGGCGACCGAGGCTGCGAACAGTGCGGCGCGCGTCGGCTGCGCCTGTACGTTGAAGCCGAGGATGTCCTTGAAGTCGGTGAGGCCGTTGTTGCCGCCGAAGCCGAAATTGTTGCGGAAGAAGCCGAGCATCAGCGCAAATGTCAGCGCCTGGGTGATGATCGAGAGATAGACGCCGGTGACTCGGCTCCTGAACGCGAACCAGCCGAACACGAAGGCGAGCGCACCGGGCACCAGCACGACCATCAGCAGCGCATAGGGAAAGTGCTGGAAGCCGTACCAATAGACCGGCAGCTCCGGCCAATTCAGGAACACCATGAAGTCCGGCAGAATCGGATCGGCATAGACGCCGCGCGTGCCGATCTGCCGCATCAGATACATGCCCATGGCGTAGCCGCCCAGCGCGAAGAATGCTGCGTGTCCCAGACTCAGGATGCCGCAGTACCCCCAGACCAGATCGACCGCCACGGCAAGCAACGCGTACGTCATGTACTTGCCAATGAGTGTCATCGTGTAGGAAGTCATGTGAAGCGCGGAGTCTTCCCCAAAACCCAGGTGAAGAATCGGCACTAGAATCGTCGTGACCAGCAGCACTGCGACGAAGACCTGCGTTCCGCGTTCGCCGAACAGTTGAGCTGAGAGAGGCATGGCTGGCTTGTTCACTTCATGCCTCCGCTGCGCGACCTTTCTGTGGGAACAGCCCGCGCGGTTTTCTTTGTATGAAGAGAATAAGCGAGATCAACACCAGGATTTTCGCGAGGACAGCGCCAGCGAAAGGCTCGAGCACTTTGTTCACGACACCGAGCGACATGCCGCCTATCAGCGTGCCCCAGAGATTCGCAACACCACCAAACACGACGACCATGAAGGAATCAATGATGTATTGCTGTCCAAGATTCGGGCCCACGTTGGTCAATTGACTGAGCGCGACACCGGCAACACCTGCAATGCCTGATCCGAGTCCGAACGTCAGCGCATCAACCCACTCGGTGCGTACGCCCATCGATTTGGCCATCGCACGATTCTGAGCGACCGCCCTCACCTTCAGCCCCAACGTTGTCTTCTTCAACACCATCAGAAGAATCGCGAACACCACCATCGTGAAGATCACGACATAGAGCCGGTTGTACGTGATCGAGAGTGCTTCGTTGATCTGCCAGGAGCCTGCCATCCATGCGGGTGTTTCCACGGGGCGATTATTCGCGCTGAAAATATCGCGAACGATTTGCTGCAGGATGAGGCTGATACCAAACGTCGCCAGCAATGTTTCCAGTGGACGTCCGTAGAGGAAACGCACGACGCCTCGTTCAATCAGCACGCCCACTGCGCCCGCCACCAGAAAAGCCACAGGGATCGCGACGATAATGGACGCGCCAATATGCGTCGGCATGAGCAGCTGCATGACATAGGTCGTATACGCACCGAGCATCATGAGCTCGCCGTGCGCCATGTTGATCACGCCCATCACGCCGAAGGTGATCGCGAGACCAATGGCCGCGAGCACCAGCACCGACCCCAGACTCAACCCAAAGAATAAAGTTTCGAGCGTGCCGTAGAAGCTGCGCCATGAATCGATGTTTCGTACCGTCGCACCCGCTTCGATGCGAACCTGTTCATCGGGTTCGATGAACGTGCCGTCTTCAGCTCGAGTGGTCATTGTCTTCACTCGGTTGTAGACGTCGGGGCTCAGGTTGCCTTTCAAATGGTCCAACGCCGCCAGGCGAATCTTCACATCCGTATTGTCGAGATCAGCCAGGGCCAGTCCTGCTGCGATGGCTTTCCTCACCTTGCTATCGCTCTCGGCTTTCGATCGGTTACGCAGAACTGCAATGCTCTCCTCATCGAGCGTTCGCATCATCTCCGTGACCGCACTCAGTCGAACGGCCGGATCTGCATCGGAGAGAGCGAAGGCCGCGATCGCGCTCTTCAGTGACTTGCGCAATCGATTGTTCGTTGTGATCTTGCTGTAGTCCTCCGGCGCTCCGTTTCCAGCATTCTGCAGTGTCAGCGGATCGGTCAGGACGAGCGCTTCATCGCTCGATTGCGCAATGAATACGTGTTGATCTTCACGCCGGTAATAGAGATTCCCGTCCAGCAGTGCCGCGAGCACCTTGCGCGTGTTCGGGTGACGGGTTGCTGCCAGCGTGCTCAGCGCTTCCTCTTTATCTTTGAAGTTCGATGAGGTCAGCGAACTGAGCGCCTGCACGAACGCGCTGTCGTTCTCTGCCGCATGCGTACTCAGCGACAGGAAGGCCACGAACGATGCAGCGAGGATCCTCGCGAGCAGCTTCTTAAATGAAGCGAATGGTCGAGCAGTCATCATCAAGACACGGCTCCGTCGTTGGTTTGTCCAGCGCCTGCATCATTCATTCCACCGGGCTGGTTGCCGTGAGAGCGGTCCCGGACTCATTTCCGGGACCGCTTCGGGGTTGCGCGAGTCAGCGCTACTTCGGTCTAGTTATTCGTAGTTCTGCCCTGAGCACTTCTTGGTCTTGGTGTTGTAGTTGCCGCACTTCAATGTCACCCAGTCCGCTTCGATGTCCTTGCTGCCAGGCAGGAAGTCAGACCAGGCATCGCCAGGAACCAGGCCGTCCGTCTTCCATACCGTATCGAATTGGCCGTCGGCGCGGATTTCGCCGATGAATACGGGCTTCGTGAGGTGATGGTTGGGCAACATCTTGGCTACACCGCCCGTCATGTTCGGTGATTCGATCCCGATCATTGCGTCAGTGACTTTGGCCACATCGGTGCTCTTCACCTTCTCTACAGCCTTTACCCACATGTTGAAGCCGATGACGTGCGCTTCCATCGGATCGTTGGTCACGCGCTTCGGATTCTTGGTGTAGGCCTTCCACTGCTTGATGAATGCAGCGTTTGCAGGTGTATCGATTGACTCGAAGTAGTTCCATGCCGCGAGATGGCCGACCAGCGGCTTGGTATCGATGCCCGACAGCTCTTCCTCACCGACGGAGAACGCCACGACTGGAATGTCTTCAGCCGAGATCTTCTGGTTGCCGAGTTCTTTGTAGAACGGCACGTTCGCATCGCCGTTGATCGTTGACACAACAGCGGTCTTCTTGCCTGCCGAGCCGAACTTCTTGATGTCCGACACGATGCTCTGCCAGTCAGAGTGACCGAATGGCGTGTAGTTGATCATGATGTCTTCCTGCTTCACGCCTTTCGCCTTGAGGTAAGCCTCCAGGATCTTGTTGGTGGTGCGTGGATAGACATAGTCAGTGCCCGCGAGCACCCAGCGCTTTACACCGATGTCTTTCATCAGGTAATCGACAGCGGGAATCGCTTGCTGATTCGGTGCCGCGCCGGTGTAGAACACGTTCTTGGATGACTCTTCACCTTCGTATTGCACGGGATAGAAGAGCAGGCCGTTGTTCTTCTCAAAGACCGGCAGCACTGATTTGCGTGACACGGAAGTCCAGCAGCCGAACACCACTGCCACCTTGTCTTTGACCAGCAACTGTTCGGCCTTTTCTGCAAACAGCGGCCAGTTTGAAGCAGGATCGACGACCACAGCTTCAAGCTTCTTGCCGAGCAGACCGCCCTTTTTGTTCTGCTCATCGATCAGCATCAACACCGTGTCTTTGAGCGTCGTTTCGGAAATGGCCATCGTGCCGGAGAGCGAATGCAGGACACCGACCTTGATGGTGTCAGCGGCATGAGCTGCGCTCGCAGCAATCATCGCCACTGCAGCCGCCAGCTTGGTCAGGCCCTCGATGTGTTTTCTTTTCATCATATGTTTGTCCTCTGGAATGAATCGATCAGATCTGTACTTGGAGGCCGAGACCGAGTTGCGTAGCACCCGAGCCTTCAACATCCTGGTCGATGTAGAACAGCGAGATGCGAGCGTTCTGCCCCTTAATGACGTAGTTGAGATTGAGCTCGAGCGTTTCGAGATCCTGATCGCCGCTCAGGAACTTGTAAGTGGACTCGCCATATTTGGCGAGCACCTGGAACTTGCCGATGCCGACAACCTGCGGAAATAGATATGCGCCGAGCACGTAGTAGCCATCGCTGTCCGCTGGTGCTCCACCCACGTAGCCTTGCGGTGCTTCGTAATCAGCGTATTCCGCTTCGACGGTGACGACGCCTGCGTTGCCCAGCTTCTTTTCCATCAGGAAGTCGCCCGTATAACCGGTGCTGCTTCCGACCTTCTGCGCCGCGAATCCAACCGCAAGCAGATCTTTGTCGCCGTAGTACGAGCCATTCAGGTAGTAGCCACCTTCTGGATCCCAGAAGTCGAGTTGCACGCGACCCGCGTACAGCACATCCGAATCGCCACGTGTCTGCGGCACGTCGAATACGCCGAACGAAACCTTTGCGATGCCGAACTGGCCCCAGTACATGACACCGTCGTCACGACCGGTGGTCTCGAACAGATATCCATCCTGCACGCCATCCTGAAATACGCCCCAGTTGCTTGCGTAATAGGGACCGTAGAGATTTGCGCGATCGCTGGGTGGCAAGAAACGACCTGCCCAAATGTTGAATTCATCCGAGAACGAGAACTGCACGGCCGCATCGATGACTTCCACACTGCGATGGCCTGTTGCGCCGTCCGGGTTGTACTCGGTGTTGAACATCACGCTGATGTTCTCGGTCGCCTTGCCGCTGATATAGATACGTGCGCTATTCAGCGAGAAGTCATCGACATTTTCGTCTGCTCCATCGACGTCGACACTGCTGAAGCTGGTGCGAATACCTGCGCCCACCGAGATCGGGGGCAAGTTGAGATCTGCAGCCATCACGCTGCTGAGGGGCAGCGCGAGTAGCGCAGCGCCGGCCGCGAGCGATGCTGTTCGCGGATTGAGCTGCCGAAGGGATGGTTGACGCATGAATCGATCTTCCTTTTCTAGTGGCCAGTGATTTCTTGTGGTTCGAATCGCTGGGCCTAACGCTACGGGCGCACTGATCCTGCGGGTACGGGGCGTTTGACGTACCCCCATGCGTCATTTGACGTAGCGTGTCGATGCTGATCGAATGAAGTGCACTCGTGCTCAAGGCTGCACCGTTTCGCCGCAACGAAGCGCAACGGGATGACCACAACGACCATCCATCGCCTTGGCACATCGCTTGCCTCTCGAAAGAGAACCATAGATCGAGCACAGCACCGGACAGGGCCGGAGGCTGATGCCCGTCATTTGCGCCGGCCATCGGCATTGAAGAAAGAATGACTGCCAAGCAACGAATCGTTCGCGAGCGCCGCCAGTACAACCAGTGGGTGGCTACGCAGACACTCGAGGACTACGCGCTGCGCTACACCGCGGATCGCGCACGCAAATCGACATTTCGCGTTGGCAACGCCGCGCTTGGACCGATCGCATTCCTCGCATGCGAAGCCATCGGCGGTGCGATCACTCTCGCTTACGGATTCAACAACGCAGCCTGGGCAATTGGCGCCTTTTCCATCCTGATGTTTCTGATCGGGCTGCCGATCGCCTATTACGCAGCGAAATACGGCGTTGACATTGACCTGCTCACGCGCGGCGCGGGCTTCGGATACATGGGCTCGACGGTCACGTCGCTCATCTATGCCTCGTTCACTTTTCTGCTATTCGCGTTCGAGGCAAGCATCTTGTCGATGGCGCTGGCGATGCTATTCGACATGCCTCTATGGGTCGCGCATATCATCAGTTCGCTCGTGGTGATTCCGATTGCCATCTATGGCATCAGCCTGATCAGCAAGATGCAGATCGTTACGCAGCCGGTCTGGCTGATCCTGCAATTCATTCCGTTGATCTATATCGCATGGAGTGCGCCGCACGAGGTCTCGGCATGGACGCAGTACAGCGGGAAACAAGGCAGCGCCGACGGTTCGATTGATTTTTTACTGTTCGGCATGGCTGCTTCAGTGCTCTTGTCGCTGCTGCCACAGATCGGTGAGCAGGTGGACTATCTGCGGTTCATGCCTCATCGCACGCGCAAGAATCGCATCGGCTGGTGGACATCCGTGCTCGGCACCGGCCCGGGCTGGATCGTCATCGGAGCGTTCAAGCTTCTTGCAGGCTCATTCCTCGCATTCATCGCGCTTCGGCATGGTCTGTCCGAGAAGCAAGCGAGCGAGCCGACGGAAATGTATTTCCTGGCTTTTCGCGAGACCGTCCAGTCGCCCACCTTCGCGCTGGTGCTCACGGGCATATTCGTGATCGTTTGCCAGTTGAAGATCAACGTCACGAATGCGTACGCAGGCTCGATCGCGTGGTCGAACTTTTTTTCGCGTCTGACACACAGTCATCCGGGGCGCGTCGTCTGGCTCGTATTCAACGTGCTGGTCGCGTTGTTGCTCATGGAAACGGGCATCTTTCGTGTGATCGAAAGCATCTTGCTGATCTATGCGAATTTCGCCGCTGGCTGGATCGGCGCGCTCACAGCGGATCTCGTAATCAACAAGCCACTTGGATTCAGCCCCAAGCACATCGAGTTCAAGCGAGCGCACCTCTATGACATCAACCCTGTGGGTGTGGGAGCGCTGTTGATCTCCGTGATTGCCTCCACGCTGGCGTTCGTTGGAGCGTTCGGCAACGTCGCGCAGATTCTTTCTCCGTTCATCGCATTGTTCACGGCTTTCGCGACTGCACCGCTCATCGCATGGGGCACAAAGGGCCGCTACTACATCGCACGTGAGCCTGCGGGATTGCCGGAAGGAGCAGCCGAACTACGCTGCACGATCTGTGAGAACACCTTCGAACGCGCGGACGTAGCAATGTGTCCTGCCTATTCCGGACCGATCTGCTCGTTGTGCTGCACGCTCGAAGCCCGCTGCCGGGACATGTGCAAGACGAACAGCCGCTTCACCGAACAGCTGCGCGAATTTCTTGGCAGCGTGTTGCCCTCGCGTGCCGCCGCTGCACTCAACACGCGAGCCGGACAGTTCGTGGGCTTGCTATTGCTGTTCAACGTCGCGATCGGCCTGATGCTCTCGCTCATCTATCATCATTCCGGTTTCTCCAACGATCAGCGCGAGCTCATCGGTTCAACGCTGTGGGCCGTGTTCTTGAGTCTGCTGGTGCTTTCAGGCGTCGCGGCCTGGATCATCGTGCTGGCCCACGAAAGCAGACGTGCCGCAGAGAGCGAGTCGGGCCGTCAGACGACGATGCTGATGGACGAAATCGAGGCACACAAACGTACCGACGCCGCGTTGCAGAAGGCCAAGGAAGTTGCCGAAGCAGCCAATCTCGCCAAGACGCGCTACATCGTGGGCGTGAGCCACGAGATTCGTACTCCGCTGAATTCCATCTTCGGGTATGCGCAACTGCTCGAGCGTGGCATCGCTGGGCCTTCCGAAAATGCTGTGAGAGTTATTCGCCGCAGCGCCGAACATCTGGCGAATCTGATCGATGGCCTGCTCGATGTCTCGAAAATCGAGAATGGTCTGCTGCGACTGAATCGAGACAAGGTGCAGCTCGTCGAGTTTCTGGATCAGATCGTCGACATGTTCCGGCTGCAGGCCGCCGCCAAAGGCATCGAATTTCGCTACGAGCGCCCGCGCCACCTGCCGGTTTATGTCTTCACTGACGAGAAACGGCTGCGCCAGATTCTGATCAACTTACTGTCGAACGCCATCAAGTACACCGAGCGAGGACACGCGACACTCGTCGTCCGCTATCGCAACCAAGTCGCGGAATTCGAATTCACCGATACCGGCATCGGCATTCCGCCCGAGGATCTCGAGCGTGTATTCGAGCCCTTCGAGCGCGGCAACTCGCCTGGTGTTCGCGCTATTCCAGGTACCGGGCTCGGACTCACGATTACCAAGCTGCTGACGCAGATCATGGGCGGTGAAATTCTTCCGCGCAGCGTGCTTGGGCAGGGAACGACATTCACGGTGCGCCTGCTCCTGTCTGAGGCGGTGCATGCTGCGCCTGAGCAAGCGGTGCCCGGCCGGATCAGCGATCACGATGGTCCGCAACTCACGGTCCTGCTGATCGATGATGATCCGCATCATCTCGAGATGGTCAGGAGCTTGATGCAACCTCTGCGCTTCAACCTTCTGACCGCTGCAGACGGTAAGTCCGGCGTGCAGCTCGCAACCGAACATGTTCCTCATCTCGCCATGATCGACATCTCTCTGCCCGACATGACAGGGTGGCAAATCGCCGCGCAGTTGCGCGAGAGATACCCGCAACTGCGCATCGTCATGGTGTCGGCGAACGCTCATGAGTTCCATCCCGGCGGTGAAGGCTCGCCCCACAATGCGTTCATCATGAAGCCGGTCGATATGCAGGCGTTGCTTGATTGTGTCGGTCACCTGCTCGGACTCAAGTGGACCTACGACAAAGTCGCTGCCGCGAATTCCGATACCGTCGCAGACGCGGGAGCGACACTGCCTTCGCATTCTCGCCATCACCTGGATGATCTTTATCAGCTGGGCCGTATCGGTCACGTGCGTGGCATTCAGGCCAAACTGCGTCAGATGGAAGAGGAAGATGCGGCCAACCGCCCGTTCGCCACGCGGCTGCGCGGACTGGTCGCAAATTTTGACTTGAAGCGCTACATGAATGTGTTGGAGGCAATGCGCAACCATGGCTAACGAGACAATTCGGCGCGACACCGTGCTCGTCGTAGACGACACGCCCGAGACACTCGGATTTTTGACCGACACGCTCGATCACGCGGGTTTTACGGTGTTGATCGCTACTGACGGCGCGAGCGCGCTCGATCTCGTCGATCAAATCACGCCCGATCTGGTGCTGATGGACGCAGTGATGCCAGGCATGAATGGTTTCGAAGCCTGCCGTCGGCTCAAGCGTGAAAAACTGCTCTCGCACATGCCTGTGATTTTCATGACGGGACTGAGCGAAACGGAGCACGTCGTTGAAGGTCTTGCGGCAGGAGGCGTCGACTACGTGACCAAACCCATCGTTGTAGACGAGTTGCTCGCTCGCATTCGTGTCCATCTCGCGAACGCTCGCATTGCACACGGAACGCATGCGGCACTCGATGCAACGGGTCGCTTCCTGCTCGCAACCGATCGCACTGGAAAACTTCTCTGGTGCACGCCGAAAGCTCGACAATTGCTCGCGGAATTATTTCCTGCGCAAAACGAGCAAGGCGCAAGTCTGCCACCTGCGATCCTCGAACAGTTTACGCAGTTGCGGCAGGAGGGCATCAGACCGGCAACGCGTTCGACCTTGCAGATCGGCGGACGTCAGCTCGAAATCTCGATGCTCAGCATCATCAGCCCGGATGAATTGCTCTTCCGCCTCA
>JBJMWN010000349.1:0-12091 GCA_045810085.1 Povalibacter sp.
GCATGGAACTCACCCGATCGTGGGTGAGATGCGCATACGCCGAAGATGGAGGCGCGAGGAGCCTTGCTGCTCCTCGGCGCCATCATTTGCCAGCCGTCTAATCAATGCAGCTTGTAGCCGCCGTCGATCACGAGGTTAGTACCGATGATATTGGTCGACTCATCCGTGAGCAGGAAGCGTGCAGCACGCGCGACCTCCTCCGAAGTACCGAGACGCTTGACCAAAGTCTTTGCCGCGACGTCCGATTCGAACTGCTTCACAGCATCAGCATTCCCGCCGATGGCCTTCTGCAGAATGGGTGTATCGATCGGTCCGGGGCTCAGCGTATTTACGCGCACACCGCGCGGCGCAAGTTCTACGGCCAGCACTTTGCCGATCGAAGTCACGGCTGCTTTGGTCGCGGAATAGATCGATGCGCCAGGAAGTGCTTCGGAATCTGCAATCGACGAAGTCAGAACGACGGAGCTGGGATTCCTCAGCAGCGGCAGCAATGACTGCAGCTGAAAGTAGAGCCCACGAACATTCACGTTGAAGGTCTCATCGTAATGCTCGACCGTGACCTCCTCGACTGGCAGGAACGTCGCTACACCGGCATTCAGGAATGCGCCGTCGATCTTATCGACATGCCTGCGCAGTTCGAGGCCGAGATTCTTTGCCGCATTCACATCAGCAGCATCCGACTGCAGCACGATCGCTTTCGGCAATGCCTCGCGAGCAGCCGCCAGCGTGGCCGGATTGCGACCCGTCACGATCACCTGCGCACCGTCATTGGTCAGCAACTGCGCCGTTGCAAGGCCGATGCCGGTGGTGCCACCTGTAACCAGGAATATCTTCTTCTGCAGATTCGTACTCATGATGTCCTCCACTTCGATCACGTTGATGGGTTTGTGTAGTGATCGATATGGAATACAAAGTAGAGGTGCACCTGGCCAAGGTCAATGGATTCTGTAGTGATCGTTATGCATATAGCCATGCATTTCCGGATGAGCTGGGTGAGATTGAATCTGGTAATTGTTCGTGGCGCCTGAGACGTTTAGTATCGTTTTGCATGAAGACCGAGCGTGATTGTCCACCCCGCAAAGCCGGACGGCCGTTGTCGTTCGATCGCGATGCTGCGCTCGAGAAAGCAATGCTTCTGTTCTGGCAGCAGGGTTATGAAGGCACGTCGCTAAGTGAACTCACCGAAGCCATGGGCATTTCGCCGCCGAGTCTGTACGCAGCGTTCGGTGACAAGAAGCAACTGTTCTTCGCTGCGATCGAACGCTATGTCTCTGCTGCAGAGTCTTCGCCGGAATGCATTCGCAACGCGACGACCGCACGCGAAGCCGTTGAGATGATGCTGCAGAATGCAGCTCGCGCGCACACACAACGCGGTCGACCCGCGGGATGTTTTCTCGTCAGCGGTGCTGTGAACCTCTCCTCGGCTTCGCAGGACGTGCGCGACGAGGTTGCACGCATCCGCGCAAGGATTGAACGAACGTTACGTGATCGCATCAAGCGTGCGATCGAGGAAGGCGAGTTACCAGCGCAGACCGACGCGACGTCGCTTGCCGCCTTCTACATCAGCGTGACGCATGGAATGTCGATGCAAGCGCAAGACGGTGCAAAACGCGATCGATTGCTTGCGATCGGTGAGAATGCGATGAGAGCCTGGCCGGGCAAGTCCTAACAGGCTGGAGCTAGCGACGCAGGTTGCAGAGCCAAACGACAGTAAGCACCACAACCGACACAACCACTGCGAGCAATACATAGGCCAAGTACGCGATTAAGTACACAGCACCTGTGGCGCCGACGAACATCGTCGCGACGATGGCCCCGATCACCATGAATACTCGAGCACGCCACGCTGCTGAGGTCGGAGGCAGGTGAGTGTCGCTGGACTTCGAACTGACGAAATATTGAATCAATCTCCGCGAAGACGAGCGCCCTCTTCGACTCAACTCGACAATACACGCGAGCAGAAGGCTCAGTGCCCACCATGGGCCCGAGTCCCTCATGAAGTTGGCGTCGACCATTCGTCCGTGCAGTGTGTAGTAACGACTCCACGACCAGGGTCGCGAGGCTGAACTCGACAGGGTTGGTTCGCACGTACCGAAGCAGCTGCTGGTCCAGTAAGAAGGTACGCCGTATGCCGCCACGAACGGCCGTAGCGATTCTGATGCTGCATCGTTCAGGATGGATGATGACCCACTTATCCGAACAGCGGGCAAGTAGATCAGCGCAGGCGCGGCTACCAACAGCAATGCGTTGGCACTCGCCGATAGCCAAAGCACTTTTCGATCGATCGAAATGTGTCGCTTGACGAAAAGGTGACGCACAAGACGCGCCAGGAGATCGGCAAGCACCATCACGATCGCGACATAGAGCGGAAGCAAAACGGGGTCGTAGTAACCCTCGATCGAGGTCGCAAGTGTCGGTTGGATCTGCCGTCCGGTGGATGCCGCCTCTTCAGCGGCGTTAACCCTCGAGCCAGAAATCCCGATATCAATGGCCAGGCAGACAGCCAGAGATAAAAGCGCCAGATAGGCGCGCTCTGCGGCTCGTCGATGCCCGCCTTGCGCTCGAACGAGAACTGCACAGACCAACAGTGCAAACGCGACCCAGAGCCATCCACGCATGAAGCATTCTCGACTGAGATGCTCGAAAGACTAGCAGGATGAAACAGCGCAGCCTTGACGTACGTCGCGACTCTGCAATTGAGAAGGCAGGAGCGCTGACCAGCGGCTGCGCGCATGGATCAGGTCGGCACCTCTTCACGTTCGTTGCTCGCCCGCAGCAGCCCGCGCAGATCATCAATCGTGTTTGCTTCGATGCAGGGCTTGTCGGTACGCCAGCGAGCGATGCGCGGAAATCGCACGGCCACACCCGATTTGTGACGCGTCGATTCGTTGATCGCCTCGAAGGCTATTTCGAATACGAGTTCCGGTTTCACTGATCGCACCGGCCCAAATCGTTCGACAGTGTTCTGTCGGATCCAGCGATCCACCTTCAGGATCTCCTGATCGGTGAGCCCTGAATACGCTTTTGCAACGGGAACTAGTTTCTCGCCATCGCGCACTGCGAAGGTGTAATCGGTGAGCAGATTGGCACGGCGGCCACGTCCTGGTTGTGCGTAGACCAGGACGCCGTCGAAGCTGTACGGATCGATCTTCCACTTCCACCACACGCCTCGTTGTCGGCCAGACCCGTATGCTGAATCGCGGCGCTTCACCATCAAGCCTTCGACGCATCGAGTGCGGGCCGAATCTCTGAGTTCATGCAACTCCGACCAATCTGCACCTGTGACCTGTGGCGAGATCGAAGCCCAAGGGCGATCGGCAAGCAGTTCTTCCAGCCGAGCGCGTCGCTCACTGAGCGGCTGCTCGCGAATATCCTTGCCATTCTGCTCGAGCAAGTCATAGGCAATCAGATGCACCGGAACATCCGCGAGAATCTTCGCTGTGAGTTTTTTTCGTCCAATGCGCTTCTGTAATTCGCCGAACGGCTGAACGCGACCATCGCGCCACGCGACGATTTCACCATCGATCACCGTATCCATCGGCAGGCGCGTGGCTTGTTCTACGAGCTCGGGGAATCGATCTGTGATGAGCTCTTCGCCGCGCGACCAGATGTGAACGCCGCCAGCGCGACGAATGATCTGAGCGCGAATGCCATCCCACTTCCATTCGATCATCCAATCATCGACGGAGCCCAAGGTGTGAGGCGCAGCTTCGAGCGGCGAAGCAAGACAGAACGGATAAGGCCGCGAACGATCGCCAGTCGCATCGGCAGGACTCTGAAGAAACTCCCAGAACGCTGGACTTGGATCCCACGCACCCATCATTCGATGCGCGATCAATGCTCGAGGATGTCCCGTGAGTTCGGCCAGCGCACGTTCGACCAGTCCCGCGGAAACACCCACACGCAGTTCGCCGGTCAACAATTTGTTCAGCAGAAAACAGCCGCGCGCATCGAGCTCTCGCCACCAAGTGGCCACGAGCGTGCGCTGATGCTGCTCCTCGTGCCCATGCAGGCTCAGCAATCGTTGCAGCCATTCGTCCAAAGAGAGATCGGAACTCGCACGTTCGATCGAAGTATCCACCAGCAGCGCAATCGTCTCAGCGAGATCACCGACTTCCGCATACGTCTCTTCGAGCAGCCACTCCGGAAATCCGGTTTCCTTCAGCAACCACGATCGCAACGTTGCACCGCCGATCAGCCGCTTCAGTCGCCGACCCGAAAGGAAGTAGACCGCCCACGCAGCATCAGGCGCGGGCGCACTGCGAAAATAGCGCGTGAGTGCGGATAGCTTTTCGTTGATCGATGTCGTCGTATCCAGCGCTTCGAAGAGTTCACCGAACTCACGCACGACTCACTCCTCCTCGCCGTACGCGGTTTGTAGCGCAGCCGCATCGATTCCGTTCTCGATGAGATAACGCACGAGCGCGTCGCTGTAGCCGTGCGTCAACAACACTTTTTTAGCCTGACTGTCGCGAATGGTCGCGATGAGTGCGGGCCAGTCGGCGTGATCGGACAGCACGAAGCCGCGGTCATAACCGCGCCGGCGGCGCGCGCCACGAATTCGCATCCATCCAGAGCAGAAACCCGTTGACGCATCGGCGAAGCGCCGCATCCATGGGGTTCCCGCAGCGCTGGGAGGCGCGATGACGAGCGAACCCGCATAGTCGGACTTCTTTTCGCGAACGACCGGTTGCGTGGGCAGCATGCGAACGCCCGCACGTCGATACTCTTCGACGATCGGATTGACAGCCCCATGCAAATACACAGGCTCTTCGGTGTACGCCATCAGTTCGGCAAGCACGCGTTGCGCTTTGCCAAACGCATAACAGAAAAGCACTGAAGTGCGCCCCTGCTCGCGATTGGCCTGCCACCAGCGCCAGATCTCATCGATGACATCGCGTGTGTCCGGCCATCGATAGCAAGGCAACGCGAACGTCGCTTCACTGATGAGCACATCACAGGTGATCGGATCGAACGGCGCGCACGTGGGATCGGCGGCTCGCTTGTAGTCCCCCGTGACCACCCAAGTTGCATCGCCAACCTGGACACGCACCTGCGCGGAACCGAGTACATGCCCCGCCGAATGCAGTGACACGCTCGCATCGCCCAGCGTGAAAGTTTCACCGTACGCTTTCGGCACGAGTGGCATCTGTTCGCCGAGACGATGACGCAGGACGCCTTCGCTGCTGGCCTCTGCGAAATACTGTTCGCTACCGAAGCGGGCGTGATCGCCGTGTGCATGAGTCAGCACAGCGCGCGGCACAGGGCGCCAGGGATCGATGTAGAAATCTCCAGCCTCGCAGTACAGCCCTTTGTCGGTCGCGCGAATCAACATGGAATCGTCTAAAAGCCTCGAAGATTGACTGGTGCGAACCTCACGATGTGCGTCCATCCTTCGAGAGAACAAGCGCAGGACAGGTGCGGTTCCCCCTACGCCGTTGGAGACGGTGCCTCGCGCGGCCTTACTCGCGAGGCACCGTCGCCGCTAACGCTCGAGCAAGCGTTCGGCGATCTGCACCGCATTCAGCGCAGCGCCTTTCAGCAACTGATCGCCCGCAATGAAGAGCGAAATCGAACGACCACTCGGATCGCTCAGGTCCCGACGAATACGACCCACCAGGAGTTCGTCGCGGCCCGAGGCATCTTTCGGCATCGGGAAATAGTTGTTCTGAATGTCGTCGACCACCCGAACACCAGGAGCCGATTCGAACAGTGCGCGAGCCTCGGCCAAATCGATCGGACGTTCGCACTCGATCGTTGCGCTGATGCAATGAGCACGCAAGACGGGCACACGAACACAAGTCGCATTGATGCGCATGGAAGGCGCGTTCATGATCTTGCGCGTTTCCTGCATCACTTTAGTTTCTTCTTCGTTGTAGCCAGTCGCTGGATCGACGCGCGTGTTGTGACTGAACACATTGAACGCGTACGGATGGGGCAACACTTTCTGCTCATAGTGTTGGCCGTTCAGATGCGCGCGCGTGGACTCGCGAAGTTCCTCCATGGCAGCAGCGCCTGCGCCCGACGCCGCTTGATAGGTCGAGATGATCAGACGCTGAATCGGATTCACACGATGCAATGGCCAGAGCGGTGTGATGGTGAGAATGGCCGCGCAGTTCGGATTCGCAATGATGCCGTTGTGATTGGCGATTGCGTCGGCGTTGATCTCTGGAACAACAAGAGGAACCTGCGGATCCATGCGGAATGCGGACGAATTGTCCACGACGATCGTGCCCTGCTGCGTGAACAGGTGCGCGAAGCGCTTGGAGATGGAACCACCTGCCGAGAACAAGGCGATGTCCACGCCGGCCAACAGATCTTCACGCAGCTCTTCCACGCTCACTGACTGGCCCGCATAGCTCATGCTCTGACCGGCGGATCGCGCCGATGCAAACAACCGCAGACGGGAGAGTGGAAACCGGCGTTTTTCCAGACATCGAACCATCTCGACGCCGACCGCCCCAGTTGCGCCAACGACAGCGACGACCGGATTCTTGAGATTGGGACGGCGAGCGGGCGCTCGACTGGATAACGGAGCGATCGATTCTGCGGATTGCATGCTGTCAGTCCTCATCGTGAGGCCGGCAGACGGGGACCCAAATAAAAAGGCCCCGTCGGATCCGGCGGGGCCTTTGGAATCTGTTTGATCGGTTTCGTTAAGCGCGCAAACAGCAAAGAGGCCCCGCGGAGAGCTTCTTCGTTTTAGTCGTGCGTTTAATAATCCGTGTCATCGCGCGGAAATGTACCCGAACTGCCCCGGCAGAGTCCACGGCCAGTCAGCTCAGATCGGCACGTCGGCTCATGAAACCTACTTCAGCTCGTCGTGGACGCAGGTGCGAATGGCCTCCGGCACGTCGTGTTCGAAAACTTCAATCGTCCGGGACTCGCTGCTCGTAACGAGTGTCAGCCGATAACGAAATCCGTCGCGAGCGGCGCCGGCGTGCTGTGGCAGGCTCGAGAACAGCTTCTCAACCAGCGCGCGGTCCTCGGCCGACAACTGGCCGAAGGCAATGCGGCCTCGACTTCGAATGCGTGAGCCCGGCAGACCAAACCCGCCGAAGCCGCCGAATCTTTCGATCTCGAGTTCGCTCACAGGCCCACCTGCTTCCATCCGCTGTCGACGGCATTCTTCACTTTCGGAGAACTGGCAAAGAGTTGTGCCGCGACTTGCCGGGTCCGAGCGGCGAACTGTTTCATGGTCATGTTCGGCTGCGCACCGGACTGCGTCATGACGACGTACCACACCTGACCGATCGTTTCCCAGCTTCGGCCACCCACGTTCCGACAGGCGACGCAGAACGCCAGATTCGGCGGACCGCTCGTGTAGTGAGGATCCATGCCCGGCTGCAGATCCGAGTAGCGAGCCGGTTGCGGCGCGAGACATTGTTCATCGCCAGGATTCGCCATGTTACGCAACGCGACGTAACCCTCCTTCTTCGATGTGGCTCCCAGAATGTCTTTGCCGATCAGCCAATCTGCTTGCGCTGCCGTCTGATCAGATTGCCATTGCCTGAACATCGAGCCGAAACAATCCGAGAGACTTTCGTTCAAGCCACCCGCGTCGTCCTCGTACGCGAGTTGCAGCGTGTACTGAGTCACCCCGTGCGTGAGTTCATGGCCGATGACATCCGAGCCCTTGGTGAAATCCACAAACAGCTTCGCATCGCCATCGCCGTAGATCATCTGCACGCCATTCCACATGGCGTTATTGAAATCGCGACCGTAGTGAACAGACGACATGAGCGTCAGTCCCGCATCGTCGATGGAATTGCGGCCGAAGACTTGTCTGTAGAACTCGGCAAGCTCAGTCGTCTGCCGAAAGGTTCGCTTCACGGTCGCGTCCTTAGAGGTTTTGGGACTGGAGATCGGCACACCCGGCAGCTTCATCGAGTGCTTCGTGTCATAGATAGTTACTTTCGGCTTGGTCGCAAGCTCGACGTAGTGCGTGGACGTCGCTTGCGCGATGCGGGTCAGCTCGCGCGCTTGTTCCCTCAGACGCCTCATCTGCACCGAGACGCGTGCACTGTCCGACGCAGCCTTGCGCAGGCGAGCGTCGAGTCTCTTATCGGCCGCGAGCCGGTTCAATACGTCGGCCGGAACGATCGTGCAGTTGCAAGAAGTCATGGCTGTTCCTCTGCGGTGATTCCATGTGCGTAGAGCAACCATTGAACCGGGCTCTTTGCTCCATGATCTGAGGAGACTTCATCTCGAATGCGTTGAGTCAGTGCTGGTCGCTGATCAAGCCGCATGAACCCGGCAGTGACGCCCAAGCACGCGATACTATCGTGCGCGATCCTTTCGAGTCGCACGCATGGATATCGCAAAAGTACGGCTTGCCAATCAATTCATCGACGGTTCGCGATTGGAGCATCCCGCAGACGTGGTGCGTGCCTTGTGCGCGGTTCAGGCGCAAGACTACTACGCGGCGCTCTGGGCGGTGGGTCTGCGCCTTCCAGGTGCTCGACAGCCGCTCATCGAGCAGACGCTGAATGATCGACTGATCGTTCGAACGTGGCCCATGCGCGGAACCTTGCACCTGGTCGCCTCCGAGGACGTGCGCTGGCTGATCGAGCTTCTCGCACCACGCACCTTGAAGCGAAATGCCGCGCGGCTCGAACGTGAATTCGGCATTGATGCGCAACTCATCAAGCAGGCACGCAAAATTGTCGAGCGCTCCCTGCGGGACAATCATGCTTTGACACGTGAGCAGCTTTACGAGCAGTTCGATGCGCACAAGATCCCGAGCGCGAAATTGCGCGGCCTGCACATCCTCTGGTGGCTCGCGCATGAAGGAGTGGTGTGCTGTGGCCCGCGAGCCGGCAAGCAGCACACGTTTGTTCTGCTCGACGAATGGATCGCGGCGCGGCCGAAACTCACCAAAGACGAATCGCTCGGTAAACTCGCTACACGCTACTTCGCACATCACGGGCCCGCGACCGTGGCCGACTTTGCGTGGTGGTCAGGGCTCACGATCACGGACGCAAAACTTGCCCTTGATCTCGTGCGATCAGAACTTACATCTGTCGCAGAAGGCGAGACAACCTGGTGGTCAGGTCCGAAGGTGACAACCAGGCGTAGGACTGCATGCCATCTGCTGCCCGTCTACGATGAGTTCACGGTGGGCTACGCCGACCGAACCGCATCGCTGGATCCTGGACATGCGGACCGTCAAGCAGCGGGTCATGGGATTTTCCGCGCACCCATCGTTATCCACGGACGCATCGTCGGCAGCTGGACTCGAGAACTCAAGAAGGACACCGCTCTCGTCCGCGTGACTGCCTTTGATCGCTTCACACGAGAGCAGCGCAAGTTGATTGATGAGGCTGCAGATCGTTACGGCGATTTCCTCAATGTGAACGCAAGCGTGACTGTCTCGAAGGAGTGACAGGTAGGCGCGTCTGTTGCCGTCATGCGAACTTAATGTGCTGATCGGAACCCAGACACACGGACCAGCATTGCACTGCGCAGCAAAATCCCTATCGACAAACATGAGGACTCAATGCACGAAGCTGTGAGTTCGGACCGGAGGCCCACTGCGGGCTGGAGCGCTCCGCAACAAAGCAGACTGAGCCCAGCTGTCAAAGCGCAGCCGCGTTGCGCAATCGTCGAGTGTTACAACCGGCACGATGAGGTCTATCTGACCACCGTGCACCTGATGCAGCGGCTGGGCTATGACGTTCACGTGTTCAATGTCTGGCGCAATCGGATCAAGAATTCTTTCGTCCACGCGCCTGGTCTGCGGCCGACCATCCACACGGCTGCGACCTCAAAGCAAGTGTTGACTCGTGTCGCTCGCGAGCGCTTCGATCTTGTGATCTTCAATACGCTGGAAGGCAAGTCAGTCCTCGAATGCGCTCAACAGGTGCTCGGCTCGACACCGATTCTCGGGTTCATTCACAACGGCAGCTTCATCGGTTCGATGCCTGAATACCAGCCGTTCGTTGCGAATCCTCACTGCAAGCTCATGGTGCTCGCGCCGTATGTCGCGAATCACTTCGCTCACATTGCTCGCGCGGGCTCGATGTATCCCGTCTTCTTTTTCGATCGAGAAGTTCCGCGGATGGCTCGCACTCCCGGAAAGCGTCGGTTCTGCGTGCAAGGTTATTTCGACCCGAAACGACGCCACTACGAACTGCTGCTGGAGGCGATGAAGAAGCTTCGAGCCGAGGGACGTGAGGACTTCGAGGTGTACGTGATGGGACGCAGCTTGGACAAACGGTTCCGCGACTTCGCACGCCAGATCCGCGAGGCGGGTCTGAGCGATTACGTGCGCTATACGTGGAAAGGCATTGGCTATGGAAGCTACTACCGACTACTGAACAGCATCGACTTCGTGCTGCCGTTGATCAGCCCCGAGTCGCATCCGAACTACTTCAAGAGCAAGTCGACATCTTCGATTGCGGCGGCGGTCGGATTCAACGCGGTGCCCGTGGCACACGAGAAGCTCGCCGAGTACTACTCGATCAGTGATATCGCATTCACCTACACAACCGATCTGTTGAGTGCGATGCGTCGCGCTCTCGACATCAGCGATGCGGAGCTCGCCGCATTACGCGTCCGGCTGCAAGGGACCAAAGATCAGTACTTGCGCCATTCTCTGGATCAACTCCAGCAAGCGATCACTGAAGTCTCTGCGCGCGCTCGCGTCACTGTGAACTGATTGAAGCTCGAGGTTCAGTGCGAACACGCGCTCAGCGAATTACATGCCACTAGCGTTGCTCCACTCGTTCCATGAGCGCATAGCCTGCGGCGCGACGCAGCCCTTCACGGCGCTCGTGCGACATGAATGGCGCTTTGAGAAGCCATAGATACTTCATGACCGGTGGTAGCGGCAAAGCGCGATTGAGTCTCATGCTCTCTTCTACGAAATAGCGCACCTCAGCGCTTTGCCAGCCGTGCGACCCGAAGAACGCGAACCAGTCGTCGGGCGCGAATTTGAACTGCACGTCGCCCATCACCTTGGTCAGGTTCGCTCGACGCCGATAGCGCTGAGCTTCGGCAGAGAAGTAATCAAGAATCCACCATTGAGCATGTTTCATCGCATGCAGATCATCAGCGAGCACACCCGCTTCCGTATTCGTGAGATAGGGAATGACGCCTTCTGTGATGACGAGGATTTTCTTGGCTGAGTCATCTACCTTCGCGAGAAACGATTGGCGCTGCGTGGCTTGCGCAAGATCGATCCTGACGCGCTCCAGATGACATCGTGCTGTGGCTGGCGCCAGAATCTTTTCTTTGTAGTCGATGATCCGAGCGTGGTCTGCTTCGATCCAGCGCAGAGTTGCTGGCAATTCCAGCCGATAGGGCCTCGCATCCAGACCAGCGCCCAGGTTCAGAACCACATCTGCGCCAGCGGCAATCGCGTTACGCACGAACTCGTCGATGATGTGAGTGCGCAAGGCCACCGTCCACTCGACGAAACTCGAGCCTGGCATGGCCTTCGCGATGCGTGGACCCTCTTCGCCCGCAAGCTGTGCGGCAAACGGATCGCGAAACAGCGCGTCCGGCCTCTGCGTCTCATGCGCCCGATAGTGCGCAATCCAAAACGCCGTATCGGTGATGTCCTTGATCACAGGGTCTGCCATGTACTCACTCGCATCCACGCGACCGCGGCCGCATCGCATCAGATTAGGAACAACGTGCGAATGAAACAAGCGGGAGCTATACCAGCGCGAGCCGAATGGACGGGATATCGGTCACACCATCACTGAATCGTCGAATCTGCGACTCCGAGTATCGCGAGCCTCACCTCATCGCTGACGAACCCCATGAAACCGCGCATGCCAAACTCCGAGCGCTTGAATGCTGCCGTGGCTTCGAACCTGCACTGCTCGCCCGCCTCAGTTGCCACGCATGAGTAGCTGTCGACGATCAGCGAAACAGGGCGAGTTGCGCCTCGAAGTGTGAGCGAGCCATCGATGCGATCTGGCTTGCCCTCCACGAATGTGATGTGCGAAGCCGAGTACTCGATCGCGGGATACTGCTCGACATCTAGCATGCTGCGGCTACGGAGAATGCTCTGCGCTGTATTGTTGTCGGCACGAACGAGACGCGAATCGAGCACGATCTCGAGCGCAGCCTCGCCGTCGCC
>JBJMWN010000350.1:0-10346 GCA_045810085.1 Povalibacter sp.
AACCCGTACGAGCCTCCCCACGCTCGAGTCGAAGACGCATCATTGATAGCAGCACCAATACCGAAGAGCGCGGAGGAACTGCGCTATGCAGGTTTCTGGCGGCGGTTCGGGGCTTATTGGGTGGACTTCGTGGCCCTTCTGCCTTTAGCTTTAATCGCGTACTTCGTCACTAATGCGGGTCGCTTGTTCTACATTGCATGGTTTATTCCTGGTCTTCTCATCCAGCTGTTCTTTCATGTTTACCTGGTTAAGCGCTACGGCGGCACTCCAGGAAAGCTCGTGCTCAAGACACGAATAGCGATGCTCGATGGTTCGCCAGTAACCGCGAAAGCTGCAGCTCTTAGATACGTCGTCCTATTTATTTTGGCTGGGCTGGTTGGCGTTGGGCTGTGCATGGGCGCCATGTCCATGACTGAGGAGACCTACTTGTCTCTTGGCTACGTCGCCCGGTCGCAGAAGTTAATGGAGATCGCACCCTCCTGGGTACACCCGTTGACCTTGCTCATGTCGGGCTGGGTCTGGAGTGAATTTATCTCCATGCTCTTCAATGATAAGCGTCGCGCAATACACGACTTCATTGCCGGCACTGTCGTTGTCGAGTCGCAAGCGAGCTAGTTAGACCACATCTGCGAGAACACCAAAAACCGATTCAGACGCGGAGCTGGGGCGCGCACAACTGAGACATCCAACTGCCGTACCTGTCCGTGATCGGAGAACGGCAGCCTTCCCCTGAGACACAGCGGCAGTCAGCACTGTTGCTGAACTGACTCACGACTTGACTCGCACAAACGCTCCGACATACGGCGGCGACCAGAAATCTCTTGTTTCGTTTGCAGCCTCAGAACGGAGTCGCTGTGCAAGAGTGTCAAGATCTCCCAGCGGCTCCAGCGAGATTCCAAGTTTGCTGGCAGTGGGAACAAGGCTGCGCATTGTGTTCGCAACCCAGGAGTATCCAGCGAAGTCCGCACCGCCACCCACGACAAACTCACCGAGCAATTCTGGCTCACCTAGTCCGGCTTTCACGAACGACTGCCGTAGCTCCCGGGCCATGTTGACGCGAACTCCAGCAGCCGCGAACGTCCGATAGATGGTCATGGTCATTACAACTTGTCCCAGCAGCGAATCGCTGTATGTGGCTCGCATCGCTACCTCATCCATCTCCATTTCCTGAAATGCCACGATTCCATTGGAGCGTACCTGCGTCGCGATTCGTGCAAGCACTGCCACTGGATCCGCGAAGTACAGCAGTACGAGGCGTCCTACTGCGGCATCGAAGGGCACGGGCAATTCAGCGGTGCGGATATCTCCGTGAACAAAATGAACGTTTCGGATTTGCATTTGCTGGGCGCGCTTTCTCGCCTTCTCCAGGGCCGCGCCGTCCATATCAACACCGACTATCCTTCCATCCCGGCCGACGAGATCGGCGAGCAAGAAAGCCACGTCGCCCACTCCACTCCCGACATCCAATATCTTCATTCCGGGCGCGATCCCGGCTTCTTTGAATAACCGCTCCGTCAGAGGCCGAAGGAAATTGGACTGCTCGGTAAGCCGCGCATATTCATCGTCCGATCGGCCCAGCGCATAGGTTGGATCACTCATAAATAGACCCCGGTTTGACAGGTTCATCGGCAGATCAGCGTTTCAGGCGTCACACCAAGTGTTCGCCATGATTCTTCATCGACTCGCGAAAGACCACGTTCTACCCTGATCGCGGCCAAACCTATCCGAGCGTCCATCCTCAGTGGATTTGTACGATGATTACCTACTCACGGTAGGCGCTCTCCCGCTATCTTTTACCTACATCGCAGCACTAGCGTCTGCGCGCATGGGCAAGCTACGGATCCTTATCGCCGATGACAGCCAATCTGTGAGGCGAGCGATTGCGAGATACCTGCGCGTCGTTGGTCACGTGGTCACCGAGGCATCAACGGGCGTTGAAGCCGTCGCTCTGATGAACGACAACATCGATATTGTAGTGCTCGATGTTCAGATGCCTGAAATGGGCGGTGTAGAAGCGGCAAAAAAGATTCAGGTGTCTCATCCATCGGTGCCCCTCTTCGCCCTCACTGGATTCCCCGAACTAATCGGGCCAGTGAATCAAAGTCTCTTCGCCAAGGTGCTGACCAAGCCAATGGACGGCGAGACCCTGCACGACTTTCTCGTGAGCAGATTCGGCCCACCATGAATCCCAGGTCGGAGATGACGTAGCAGCCGTTTTCCTCGTGCGGCTCGCGACGGGCGACTTCACGGCGTGCGGCCCGGGAAAGTGTAAGTTTCACTTCGACGTCACGAAGTCCGGGGACCGATAAGGGACAACCGCCTCACCGACTAATCTTTCTTGTGCTCCACCTTGGTTCTTGTGATTGGAAAAGAAAAGGTGAATGACATCAAGCTGCGCACCTGCCTATCGTCCGCTCCCTTTCTTCTATCTATTAGATTCGCCAGGGAGGGACACACGCCTCGGCTTTTCTTCGCTTCGGCAATCGTGACGGAGCCATGCTCATCCGCCCGTCTTCCATCGAATCAGCATGTTCAGCAGCGCGAGAGGTCGACCAGCGTATGGCGGTTGGAACAGCATCTGAATGCCGGAAAATGGACCCTGCTTGAACACGGGTCGCAACTTGGAAAAGGTTTCGAATCCTTCTCGCGCGTGATAGTGACCCATGCCGCTGGGACCCACGCCGCCAAACGGCAGATCGTGCTGGCCCACGTGCAGCAAGCCTTCGTTGATCGACACGCCGCCCGACATCACGCGCGAGATGTAGAAACTCTGCAGTGATCTATCGTGCGTGAATGGGTAAATCGCGAGCGGACGATCGTGTGCATTGATGAAATCGGCGACCTCCTGCTTGTCGATGTAAGTGCGCACCGGAAGAATCGGTCCGAAGATTTCTCGCTGGGAGACGATCATGTCGGGTGTGGGATTCAGCACGATGTGCGGTGCGAACTTGCGCAGCGACGGGTTCAGCGTCTGCTCCGGCGCCAGATTCACGATCGTCGCGCCCTTCGCGCGCGCGTCGGCAAGTGTGTGTTGCAGCCGTTCGAATGCGCGCTGGTCAATGATCGAGGTGTAATCGTTACCATTCAGGTCCGGGTAACGCTGCGCGACCAGGCGCTTGCAGTGTTCCGCGAATTCTTCGCTTCGGCCGTGAGGCACGAACACGTAGTCGACATTCGTGCAGATCTGGCCCGCGTTGAACATCTTCACCCACATGATCCGCTCGGCTGCGGTCTCGATCGGAAAGTCCGGACCGACGATCGCCGGTGCTTTACCTCCGAGTTCCAGTGTTACCGGTGTGAGATTGCGGGCGGCGTTCGCCATCACGGCGCGACCTGTCGCACCCGAACCCGTGAACAGCAGATGATCGAATGGCAATGATGAAAACGCTGGGCCGCGACCACCTCCGTCATCGAAGAAGCGCAGCTTGTCCTCGGGAAAATAGCGCGGGCTGATCTCGATCAGCACGGCCGCGAGGCGGCGCGAGTTCTCTGACATTTTCACCATGGCGCGATTGCCAGCCGCGAAGATTGCAGCAAGCGGACAAAGCGACAGGTTCAACGGAAAATTCCACGGCACGATCACTCCCACTACGCCGAGCGGCTGCGGAATGACACGGTTGGACGCGCCTGGATACAGCAGGCGATCGATGCGCCGGCGCTGCGGCTTCATCCACTTCCTGAGATTCTTGATGTTGTCGTGAATGGTCTCGAGCGCGACAAAGAACTCACCGAATAGCGTCTCGAATTCGGAGCGACTTCCGTAGTCAGCGCAGATCGCCTGGATCACGCGTTCGCGGTGCTCTTTCAGCATGCGTGCGAGCGTCTTCAGATCCGCCACGCGTTCGGCATACGACGGTTCGGGATGCGCCAGATAGGCAGCCCGCTGACGATCGAGACATTGCTTGAACTCGAGGTCCTCGAGCTGCTGGCTCGGGTTCACCATGGGGATGCTCATCGATGCTCCTGTTGTGATCCGCCCGTTGTAATCTGTCCGGGCGAACGCTTTTTTCTGCAACGTGATCTCACGCGCGCTGCGACGACGCGCCGTGATCTGGCAGGCGAGATCTTCCTGGGCGCAACTGCCTTCGTACCAACGAAAGCGCGCCCGCAGATCGCGGGCGCGCTCGGCCATTGCCGCATCGATCAGAAGCGGACCGTCGCCTCCATGCCCCACATGCGCGGCTCGGAGATCGAGCCGAACGGCGTGCCGAAGGTGTTATTCGTGATGTTGTTCACGCCGGTCACGTACTGGTCGTCCAGCAGATTGGTCACGTAGCCCGCCACGCCGTACTTGTCATTCGTGCTATTCCAGCCCAATCGCATGTCGAGCCGCTGCGTGGCCTCGCCGACCTTGAAGTTGGTGCTGACCTGGCAGGTTCCCTGCAGTTTGGAATCAGCATTGCAACGCGACTCTCCGCGGTACGAAAAGCGTCCCGACATTTCCAGGTTGCCGACCGAGCCTAGCGCCCATCCATAGCTCGCGCCGAGCGCAGCGCTCAGGTACGGCTCACCCGTAGGTTCGCCCGAGAGGTCCACCGGATCTGTGCCGCGCGTCAACTTGTCCTTGTACGTCGCGTCGATGTATTCAAGGTTGGCGTACAGCGTGAGATGGTCAGCGGGCATCCACTGTGCCTCGACATCAACGCCCCATGCCTGTTCGTCACTGGTGTCGATCACATACTGCGGAAGGTCGGAACCCTCGACATCGTTCACCAGCGCGATCGCCTGCTTGTCGTTGTAGATGTAGTGAAACGCGGATGCATTCAGCAGCAATCTTGAGTCCGGATAAAAACTCTTGATACCCGCTTCGATATTCCAGACGTCCTCGTTAGCGAACTGCGAACCAACCTCGACACTGTTGTAGCCACCTGCCTTGTAGCCCTTCGCGACCGAGGTGAACATCATCACGTTCGGGGTCAGCTTGTAGTCGAGCACCACGCGGGGGCTCACGTCCTCCCACGAATCTTCGCGCGCGACGCCGTTCTCTGGCGTGTCCACCTGGAACACGATGTCGGAGAAGCGATACGCCTCGGCCGGGATCGGCCACATGGTGAAGAAGCCCGCCTGCTCGAGTCCCGCAACGGTCGCGTCGAGTTCCGGCGTTTCATGCGGTCCATTCGTCCAGGTGAACTTCTTGTTGTCGCGCGTGTAGCGCAAACCAGCCGTCAGGTTCGTGCGATCGTTCAGGTGCCAGATTGCGTCGCCGAACGCTGCGTATGCCTCGAAGTCGCCATGGTTGTGCATCGCCTCGCGCCACGGCATACCCATCATGCTCAGGCCGAGTGGTTCCAGGAATGCACTCGTGCCGGCGTACAACGGGAAGGGAATACCCAGTGAGTCCCAGATGCCGAGATTCGTGCCGAGCGTGTCGATGGCGTCGGTGTACGTGTGAGTGTCGCTGGTCTGATCGGCCTTCTCTTTGTAGTAACTCACGCCGCCGATCCAGTCGATGCGATCGGTTTTGCCCGAGAACTTGAACTCCTGGTAGAAGCTTTCGTTGTGCTCGATGTTCGCCGTGTCGAAGTACGCGGCAATCAAGTTGGTGCCGTCTTCATCTTCGCGATTCACGGTGTCGAATTGGCGCCAGGAACTGCTGGAGCGGAAGTCGGCCCAATCGAATGAGTGGTCGATGAACAGATTCACCTGGTCGAGCTGACGCGATTCCTCATTGCCGACCACATCGTTGGATACGGCGGCCTTGCGCGGATCGAGATAGGTGGCCGGGTCGGCTGGATACGGGACTTGCATCTGACCTGACTGCATCGGCACCACGCCGATTGCGGGCCGCGCCAGCTGATTCAGGTCATCGTGGTCCCAGGAAACCGTCGCGCTCGTGGTATCAGACATCTCCCAGCGCAGTGCTGCGCGACCAGCCCAGTTGTCTTCCGGCTTGAGATCCTTGCCGGTAGCCGCGTCCTGCATCCAGCCATCGCTCTTGTTATAGACGCCGTTCATTCGCAGCGCGAGGCTGTCAGTGATCGGCGTGTTGATCATGCCTTCGTAGTACCGCTTGCCGTACTGGCCGACGCGCAGTCGCAGCAGCGAATCGAATTCGTTTGCAGGCTGGCGCGTGACGATCGAGATCGCGCCGGCAGCGCTGTTGCGTCCGAACAGAGTGCCCTGCGGTCCCTTGAGAACTTCGATGCGCTCGATGTCGTTGAAGGCAACCATCGATGCGCCGGAACGCGCTGCATAGATGCCGTCGACATAGACACCCACCGCAGGGTCGGTGCCGACACCGAAGTCGCCCGTCTGGATGCCGCGGATCTGATAACGCGGCTGCGTCGGGCTGTCGCCCGAGACGACCAGTCCCGGCACGAAGCCATTCAGATCGCCGAGATTTTCCGCCGCGACGTCATTGATCAGAGTGCTGTCCACGACTTGCATCGCGATCGGCACATCTTGCAGCGACTGTTCGCGGCGCTGCGCGGTCACCACAACTTCTTCGAGGCCTAACGCAACGGTCTCCTGCGCTGCGGCCGCGAATGCGGTACCCGCCAGCACCATGGCCACTGCGTAAGCCAGTGTGTTCCTGCGATTACTCATGAGTCATCTCTCCGTCAGTTCAATTGGTTACTTGCAACATGTACTTGGCCACCGCGAGGCGCGTCTCGGGATCGAGGTAGTCCTGCGGAGGCATTTCGGGATAGTCATCGCGCTTCTTCGCGGGCTTGGCGATGTAGTCGGCGAGGCCCTGCGGGTTCTCCAGGTACAGCGCCTGGATCGCCTCCACTGCCGGGCCGATCATCCGGCCGTTATAGATGTGGCAGCCGCTGCAGATGCCCAGGTACACGACCCTGCCGCGTTCACCGGGCTTGATCTCGCGCGGCGCCACGGACGCCATCAGATAGTTCGCGGTAGCGGCGGTGTTGGTGAAGTCACACTCGGCGAAGTCACTCACACCGACAGTCACGTACTGGTGGCGATTGATGATGCAGCTGCCCGGACTCGGGCCGACTCGCGCGATATCGAGGTTCTTGCTGCCCATCTTGCCCTCGGAAAGCAGCAGGGCTTTGGCTTCTGTAATCGTGTCGTAGCCGTTCCTGAGCATCACGTTGTCGAGGATCTTCACGCGATCGGAATTCGGATCCGACTCCGGATCGACAGTGATGTTGTTGGCGTGGGCGTGATCCGTGATGATGATGCCGGACACCTTGTTGTCGGAGATGACGTTGCCCTCGATGACGACATCGTCGGCAGCCATCACCAGTAGTCCCGTGCCCGCAGGGATACCGGACACTGTGGAGCCCGGCGCGCCAAAGTTCGGATGGTTGTTCCCCACCACGAAGTTGTTGCGGAAGATCACGTCGTCAGTGGTCTTGATCGGCAGCCCTGGCGTGACGAACGCGAGCAGACCGCCCGAGTTGTTGTGCACATAGTTGTGCTCGACGATCGCGTGGCGGCTGTTCTCGATCTCGATGCCGGCGACGCTGTCGAACACGTCGTTGTGCGCGACCAGAATGTTGTCGCTCATACCGATATAGATCGCTGCGTCGGCGATCCCGGACACGACGTTGTGTTCGACGATGCCGTTCTGGCCGAGCTGCGGGAAAATTCCGTAGACGCCAGATTCCGCGATTACGTTGTTGCGGATCTCGAAGTTGTTGCCCGCCTGCCCCATGATCCCGTTGCCTTTGTAGTTGCGGATCTCGAGGTTCTCGGCGACGAAGTTGTTGCCTGAGTAGAGGATCGCGTCGTTGAGCTTCTTCTGGCCGTCGAGCACCGGGCGACGGCCTTCTTCGATGACGCCGATGATGCGGATGTCGTCTTTGTCGACGTACACGGTCTCGTGATACGTGCCTGGCATCACGCGCACGATCGTTCCTTTCGGCGCCGTCTTGATTGCCGCCTGGATGGACTCGCCATCCTTCACGACAACGACGTTGGTGGGCGCGGGACCCGCCACTGATCTGATTCCACCCGCGGGTGTCGCAGCAGCATTGTCCTCGACGGCCTTGAAGCCGCCGCTATAGCTCGCTCCCGCCGTTGACGAGCTGATCATGACGTCGTGTTTGCTGCTGCGGCCCAGGTACGCGCCGGCGCCAAACGCCAGTGCCGCCACGAGCAGTCCCACGATGGGGGTCTTCTTCATCTTCATTCTCCGCGTTGAGTGGGCGCAAGGCCGGAGGGAACCCGCGCCGGTGTCTGCGGCAGGAAGGTTTCATCCGTTAATGCGCCAAGGAAATCCACGATGCGATCGACTTCGGTATCCGTGAGGTGCGGATCCGAGATGTGCCAGTGCAAATAGAGCTGCATGCCTTGCGGCACCGCGTTGCCGCGTCCCTTGTTGTAGAACTCGACGACGTCACGCAGGTTGGTGAAGGCGCCGTCGTGCGAGTACGGCGCAGTGCGCGCGATGTTGCGAAGCGTAGGCACCTTGAATCCACCCTTGAGCTTCGGACTGCCGAAGACGGTTTCGGCGCCGACGTCGAACGGACGTTGCGCGGGCTCGGGCATACCGATCACCGCAATCTGCTCGTTAGTGAACAGCGGTGGCGTGTGGCATTCGGAACAGCGCGCAACGAACGAACGGAAGACGTTCAAGCCTTCGAGCTCGCGCTCGGAAAGTGCTGCGTCGTAACCGTGGACGTAGCGGTCATAGCGGCTGTTGAGTGAGATCAGCGAGGTCTGGAAGGCAGTGAGCGCGGTGTAGACCTGATTCGGTGTCACTCGCCCGCTGTCGCGAGGAAATGCTTCCTGAAACAGGCGCCGATAAATGGCGTTGTCGTTGAGACTCGCGAGCAGCTGCGCCGGTGTGTTTCCCATCTCTTTAGATGAGTAAAGCGGACCAGTGGCCTGCGCTTCGAGTGAGTCGGCGCGCGCATCCCAGAAGAACCGATTCAGGAATGCCACGTTCCACAGCGTCGGCGCTGCGCGGCCTGCATCTGCACCGTGTATGCCGATCGAACGGGGTCGCCCGTCGGACAACCCCCGAGCCGGGTCATGACAGCTCGCGCATGACAAGGTGCCGTCGCCTGACAGCACCGGATCAAAGAAGAGGTAACGGCCGAGATCGATCTGTTGTGGTGTGAAGCCGTCGCGATGCGGTGGCAGAGCCGTGCGCGTGCCGCCCAGGCCGCGATTCTCCAGCGAATCGTAGAACTGATAGAGCGTGCGCAGTTCGCACACGCCCGCATCCGTCTTTTCGAAACCGGGAGGACAAGTCGACTTGAGAACCCACTCGGGGGATGCAGGACCCGTTGCGCCGGCTGTCGCCACGCTTGCCATGAGCAACACCAGCGCGCGAATCATTTAGCTCGACTCTGCTGGTGAATGAACGCGATGACATCGTCGAGGTCGCGCTCTCCCGGAAGAGTCTTCGCCATCATTGCCATCTGTCTGCCGGGGACATCTTGCGGATCTGTGCCGCGTACTCCGTCCCGGAAGTTTGCGAACTGTCGTTTGAGATAGGCGGCGTCGAGACCTGCGAGCCGCGGTGCCTTCAACGATGAGTTGCCCTCAGCCGCGCCGCCATGACATGCACCGCACTTACCGTGGTAGAGATTGTTGCCGTTGTGCAAGTCGCCCTTTGCGGCAGAAGCAGTGATGGTTTTCGGAAAGCTCGCTACGTAGCTGGCGACCTTCGTGACGGCCGCATCGTCTGCGAGCGTTGTTGCCATGGTTCGCATCTGAGCGCCGAGGGTGTCGGACTTGTGCGCGCCGCGACGATTACTGCGAAAGTTGCGCAACTGGCGCTCGAGGTACGCCGCATCCTGACCGGCGATGGCGGGCGCGTTCAGTGCCGGATTGCCTTCGGCTTTGCTGCCGTGACACGCGATGCATGGTGCGAACAACTTCTCACCATCGGCGGCGAAAGAAGCTCCGCTGGAAACCAGCAGCGCGCAGCCGATCCAGCGCATGAGGCAGATTCCGCGCGAGAGAAAGCGTGGGCGCGGCGCTCGCTTGTGAGGCGCCAGCACAACCATTGCTTTCGAAGGGCATGTGTCTTTTAGTAGCGTTTGACTCGGACGCATCAGGCATATCGGCGGTTTGTATGTAGGGGCTCGCCGCGCGGCGGTGAGAATCACCTGATCAGCCAGTGTGCTGCTATGAGGCTGCGGATGACGTTGCAGTGAGGCCGCACTGTTATTCGCGATGACGCAATGCGGAATCTGGAGGAACCCTCAATTTCTCATACGCAATTCGCTCGCCGATCGATCATTCGAGTTCGCTGCTGCGAGCTGAGTCGGCCGTTTGGCTAAGAGAGCATGTTCATTTGCATGAGATTGGCGCCGAGAGCTGGGACGCTTCGAGCTGCTGGAACACTACTTATTTCACGCGAAGATGTGCTGAAGCGCAGGGACGGCGCGCAGCGCTTCACCGGCACCGTCGGATTCAAGGATTCT
>JBJMWN010000351.1:0-5438 GCA_045810085.1 Povalibacter sp.
CAAGGCCAGTCTTTGAGTGCGATGTCGTCTGATGGCACGATGCTGACCACCATTCCATTCGCAGCCAATGCTCGCTCAGCCGCAACTCGAGTGGCAGGGCTGCCGCATCCGCTCACCACCGTGATCCCATGCCGCGCAAGCAACTCGCCCGCATCGCCCGCGAGTTTGTACGCAGCGGATCCTGGCTCTGCACTGCCGAGAACACAAACCTGAGGAGCTCGCGCTCGACGCGAAGCGATTGCGGAAGCGGCCATGTGATCTCCCTGAGTGAATACTGAGTGTGAATAGCTGAGTGAGCCGCCGACGCACGCGGGTTCAATCAATAGTTCGTGACGACTACAACGCGAATGATGCGCTAGCGACGAGCCGTGCCGCCGCGTGCTGCTACTGAGCGGTGCCGCGAAGAACCAACGCCAAACGCTTTCTTCTGCGAGTGATACGTGAGTGCCGCCGCAATGCACAGCTCCAACTCTCGCAGCGGAATGCGCTCGCGCTCATCGAAGACGATGCTGCGGTTGCCCTCAAACCGGAAAGTGTCAGGAAAGAGGGTTCTGAACGTCTCGATCAACGTCGTCTGACAATGGAAGTACACCGCGTAGTCATGCTCTGAGCTTCTGCACCGATTGATTCGAATCGTGCTGCCGCTGCCTGACTCCACCGTGAGGTACGCAGGATCTCCCCACTTCAACGTCTCTTCGATTTTGCCAACCCCAGCAGTGCTCGCTGCGACATCAAAGATGAGCTCGCGCACTTGCATGAGTCGCTTGCGAATTCTGGCAGGTTGCGAGGCGAATACTTCCGCCACCTCGATGTTCTTGAATGGTGTCATTCAGCGTCCGTTGCCGTTGGTCTCACCGCTGCAAGGCTGCAAAAAAATGCGTTCACTCGCGCTCGATCTCGACCATCAACGCATCGATGCTCGACTTCACAGATGAGTGCGATTCCACCCAGTCCGCATCGAGGTATTCGGTGACGGATCTTCCATCGAGCAAGTTGCGTACGGACGAACTCTGCGATGCCTGCAACAACGTACGCGCACGATTCAATACCAATTGAGCGACCCCAGTCTTGCACTCCAGCGCCTCCTTCTCTATCGCGAGGATGAGCTTGCCCGCAGCGATTGCGATGGGATTACGTTGACGCGGCATTCAATTCAACGCTCAAGCCTCAGCAATTGCAGCAATCGATATTTTCAACCCGGGAACGCGCACCGGAAGTTTTGCACCCTGCCGTGCTGGCGGATTCAAAGGAAACCATTTCAGCCATTCCTCATTCATTCCCGCGAAATCATCCTCCTCTGCAAGAATGACCGTCGCACTAACCATGTTGTCTAACGAGCTCCCTGCGGACTCCAGAATGGCACTGATGTTTGTCAGGCATTGGCGAGTTTGTTCCTGAATCGTCGTGCCCTTGATCGCGCCCGTGGCCGGATCCTGCGGACCCGTTCCAGATACGAAAACCAGCCCCGCCGCCTTCACCGCCTGACTGTAGGTGGGTGGTGCCTTCGCGGCTTTCGACGTCTGGATGATCTGGCGGCTCATTCGTGTTCCTCCACTCGTATGGATCGCGAGACACTACATGCTCTTTGCGTTGTTCAGCATTTGCGTGAGTCGATGCAGCGCACTGGAGAGTTCTACAGTTTGAGTCGCGTGTCGAGAGAGCTGAGGAACCAGCGATTCGACGACAGCGTGAACGTTGAAGCTCAAGCTCACCGCAACACTAAGGTTCAGCCGCTCCTGCCGAATGCCGGCGACCCATGCTTACCTGCCTTGGTGATCAAAGCCTTCGGGTGAGCGGCATCCGTTCACAAGCCAAGCTCGGACAAGCCTGCATGATCGTCGGGCCTTCGTCCCAGCGCCCAATGGTACTTGCGTTCACTCTCGCGAATAGGAAGGTCGTTGATGCTGGCGATCCGCTTCTGCATGAACCCAGTCTCGTTGAACTCCCAATTCTCGTTGCCGTAGGACCGGAACCAGTTTCCCGAGTCATCATGCCATTCATACGCAAAACGCACGGCGATTCGGTTCTCGTGAAACGCCCATAGCTCCTTGATGAGCCGATAGTCCAGTTCTCTGATCCACTTGCGCGTGAGGAATTGCACGATCGCTTCACGACCCTGGAGAAACTCTGCACGATTTCTCCACACGCTATCCGGTGTGTATGCAAGCGACACTCGTGCGGGCTCGCGTGTGTTCCAGGCGTCTTCAGCAAGGCGCACCTTTTGCGCAGCCGTTTCAGCTGTGAACGGCGGCAGCGGTGGCCTGGGTTGTTCCTGCTGTGTCACTGCACTTCTCCTGCATCTCAGTGTCGCGGAGCGTTAACGTGGCTTAGATCGCGCACGTTGCGCCTTTTTCACGCGTCACGCATGGGCTCTTCCACCACCTGACCCGCCTGAGCATCAAAGAAAAACAGTTTATCTGGCGGCACCAGATGCGGCGCGTGCTCGCGCCACCAAGCAGCTGCTTCAGGGCTTGCACGTTCCAACGCTTCAAGCGCTGCTGGCACCTCAACCATATAGCCAGACGACGACTTGAACTTGCCGAAAAGCCAGGCGATCCACGCTTGAGTCCGCGTCCTCGGCCCGGAAATCACACCGCCCGTATATAAGCGCAAAGGCTCCGCTGATTGCTGCGCAAGCGGCAGGTACAGCCCAACCCATTTCTCTCGCACCCAGGACGGAGCCTCGCCAGAAGGCGTCGATTGGATGTGTAAGAGCAAACGCCTTTTCAAGTCTCAGGCCTCACTGCGCTCGCGCTGCATGATCAGCAGATCCAATGGGTCTGGCTCAGCGATGCCCAACAGGGTCAACACTGCGTGCGCCTGCCCGCGGTGATGCGTCTGGTGATTGAACACATGAGCAAGAACTTCTCGTCGGCGCTGCTTCCCAGATTTTCCATTCAGCATTGAATACTCCAACTGTTCTTCCATCTGGGCATCCGACAGAGTTTCTATGAAATCGATCATGCGCTGATCTTCGCGTTGTCTTTCGGCCGACAGAGACCGCAGATCATCGAACACAATTGAATTGAGCTTCCTCGGATGATCTCCAGTCCCGGTCAATCGGCGCATCCAGATAAGGTCGGCAGCCATGATGTGATTGAGCGTGCCATGCAAACTCTTGAAGTACACCCCGACATCCTGTCGATACTGTTCATCTGGAAGCCGTCTGGCCATTTCATACAACCGCGCATTTGCCCATGCGTTGTACTCGGCCATCATTACAAAGTGCAATTTCATGGCTCAACTCTGTTTGCTGCTTTCTGCCTACGGCCATCCATCACGTGCGTGCGACTTCGCACATCGTGTTGTAACCCTGTTGTGCCTGCTCACTTGTACTCCCGATACACCACTCGAACCCATCGATCTGTCCCCTTGCCTGGTATCGCAAAGCCGACGGTAGGCTTGGATGCAACGACTTGGTCTTCGCTGCGTCCCTGAGAAATCGCCGTTTTGATCAGATCGCGTATCGAGATGAGCTTCGCCCGATAGTCGAGCAAGTCCGCACGACTCGCCAGATCACCGTGCCCGGGAATGACGATCGTCTTTTCATCCGTCATCTCAATCAACGACTCGATACCTCTGATCATTCCTTCAGCCGAACCGCCGTTGGAATCATCGAAGTACGGTGGCCTGAACTCGTAGCCAACAAACAAATCCCCCGTGCAGAGAATGTTCTGTGTGCGAAAGAAAACTACTGCGTCGCTGTCGGTGTGGGCGGGACCAACGTGAATGACGTCGATCACGTCTTCGTTGTAGTGCAATCGCATCGAGTCACTGAACGTAATTTTTGGCAGACCCTCAGGCTTATATGCCTTTTGCGGACCGTACAGCGACATGATCTGGTCAGACGCCATTCGCTTGCGGCTATTCTCGTGCGCGATGATGATCGCCCCTGCCAATCCGAGCGCTTCGTTCCCGCCCGTGTGGTCATTGTGCCAGTGAGTGTTGATCACAAAATTGACTGGGTGATCGCTGAGCGCGGAGATTGCAGTTCTCAGCTTCTGAGTCATAGGTTCATATTCGTCGTCGACGATTAACGTCCCGTCGTTGCCTGCCGAAACGGCTATGTTCCCGCCTTCGGCTTGCAACATCTGAATGTTGCCCCTGACAGGAATAGTGCGGACTGTGATCTTCTCGAAGTCTTGCGCCGAAGCAATCGTGCTGCTGGCGATCAAGAAGAAAATGCAGGCAAGTCGGCTCATCTGCGAACTCGTAATTGGATTCGGTATCGAGCGCGAGTGTAGGCGTGTGCGGTTGTAGAAGTCGACGCGGCTGTCAATCACCGTTCGCAATGCGCGATTGGTTTTGAACTCACCCACCCTCGCTTGATTGCGACACAACGCCGCATTCACGCGTGGACTGCCGTAGCGGTCACGGCTCGCTGCAAGTTCCCTGCGCACTTTGGCCAGCGCATCGCGTCTTGATCACCACTCGCCTCGCGCTTACGCCAGGGTAGTAACCGCTCGAGCTCACCTCTTACAACCTGCACATCAGCTCGATCGAGTACTGCGCTTCACAGCGCTTGATGAAAGCGAAGACGTCCTCACCCTTTTGAAGTGAACTCGATCGCTTTTTAGAATTCGTGCTCGTCCGTCCGTCTTGATTTGACCTCGGCGCGTGCCCTGTCTCTGCGTGAAAGTCTTTTAGACATGTCGGAACTCGGTCGGTCCCGACGTCCTCGGTGCTAACGCGGCATGAGGCACCAGGTCTTGCAAGTGGTAAGGCACTGGCCGAAAAAAGTCGCCATCGGCCGTCAAACACGATTAGGAGGTCAACATGAAAATGTTCCGAACTTTACTATTGGCAACCAGCTTGGTCGCATTGCTTGCGAATGCCGCAGAAGATACGCAGGCCACCAAGGTACCAGCAGCCTCGACAGCGCCCGTACCGGCAGGCGACTACACTCTGGATCGAGCGCATGCGAGTTTGTTGTTCCGCGTCGATCATCTCGGCTTCTCGCATTACACCGCACGCTTCAAGCATTTTGACGCACAGCTGCGTTTCGATCCGAATGAACTCACAGCCTCGCGGTTGAACGTCACCGTCGATGCAACTTCGCTCGAGACCGATTTTCCTGATCCCGCCAAGATCGATTTCAACGCCCAACTACAGGACGAGCAATGGCTCAACACGGCCAAGTATCCACAGATCACGTATCGCTCGACCAAAATCGAGAGCACGGGTGCAAAGATGCTGCGCGTCACTGGCGATCTGACATTGCGCGGCGTGACTAAGCCTGTCGTTTTAAATGTCACGTACAACGGCGGTTACGCAGGACATCCCATGGATCCGCACGCACGCGTCGGTTTCTCCGCCCGCGGCACGCTGAAGCGCTCTGATTACGGCATCGCCTTCGGGATTCCCGCACCAGGCACGACGATGGGCGTCGGCGACCAAGTGGAAATCGTCATAGAGGCCGAATTCACCGGGCCGCCGCT
>JBJMWN010000352.1:0-21713 GCA_045810085.1 Povalibacter sp.
AAGCGCCCAACGCTGCCGCAAGCTCGGCCGCCGATAACGATGCGGTGCGTGGAGGCGGCGATTGAATCAGGGTTCCTCGTTGCGGCTGCGAAGACTCGGAGGGATTGTCGTTGTTGTCACCCGAATGACAGGCTGCCAACAAAGCGCTCGTGCATAAGACACAAAAGACACGGAAGGATGCAGGCATGTCGCCGCTCCGAAGATAGGTAATGCAGGTGAACTCACGAGAGTCGATGCGGGATCCGTGTCTCTCGACAACGTCACCGGCGCGCAGGCCGGAATCGATGCACATCAAGGGGATGGCTGTTATCGAGCGCACTGCGAGGCAGGCATCTACCCCAGAGTTGCTCCACGCGCCCAGGCAAACCGAGAACGGAATTCCCTGACAGGCAAGAGATGAACGATCACTCACTGGTACTGATCTGGCGAGCGATTCACGAGCTCTCGGATCAGTGATCGTGGCCGTGATCGTCGCCCTGCGAATGCGCCGCGTAATGCTCACGCAGCAGATCCCCACCGAAATCGTTCTGCAAATCACGCCACACGCTGTGAATGTGGTTGGCATTGTTCTGTGTGTTGTCGTACTCGATCAGCACGGTGGGGCCGTGAATCCGATAGTAGTGCGGCTTGCCGGGCTCGGTGCTGCCGGCCCACGCGAAATGAAGTTGATTGAAGCCCGCCCGTTCGATGCGCTCGAGCTGATCGTGTGCAGCAGTTGCGGTCATTCGTCCCGCGTAAACATGCACGAGCTGTCGAAGTTGCTCGCGTTCCGTGTCTGTCATGTCAGCTGCAGCCAGACCTTCGATGCTGAGCGATCGGACCTTGGGATCGTTGCGCGTGACGATGTCTGAGAATGCACGTGCCGAAAGCATCGCACGCGTACGGCGCTCCTCGGGGAGCATTCGAATCAGAGCTCGAGCGAGATCTTCTTCCGCGGCGAGCAAGCGCAGTCCCTTCTTCGGTCCGCTCTGGACTGTCGCGGGATTAGATCCCATGAACAGCGGCGCGACGATTTGCGTGTGCCCATCCACGTAAGTTGCGTTGACCGAAAGATGATGCCCTTCGAAGCGCCAGGCCCATGGCGCCCGCGGTGTGGGCTCGCCGAATACAGCCGTGTAGTAAAGCTCGGGATCTCGTCCGGGATTGCCTTCGATCTGTGCCAGGACAGACTCATGCGCAACGATGCCCTTGGCAGTGTTGAAGCCGGTCTCACTCAACGCTGAACGCAGCAGCGGATCGATCTTCGATTGCTGTTGCGCATCGAGGTCTGCAAGTGGAATTCCCGCGCGCTGCATGGGCACATAGTTCCAGTTCAGTCGTTCGCTGGAATCCAACGGGAACAGCAGTTGCTTGCGCTTGCCTGCGGGAAGTGCTTCGAGCAGTTCGTTGGCCGCTTCCGCTCCCGAGTTGACCGGCTGTGTGGCTGGCTTCGATTCGTCCGCATCGCTGGACATGAATATGCCTCCTGCGATCGCACCGGCCAGGATCGCCCCGAGAAGAACGGTGAGCTTCGCGGCTTTCATGGTGTCCGCAACTGATGATCTTGCGATTTGTTCCTGAACAGAGGCTTCAGATGCGGATGCATCGGATCAAGCGGATTTCACCGGAAACTGAACTTCCAGGATCTGGCCGACATAGAACTCGCGCTTGGGACCATCGAGCTGGTAGTCATGTAAATGAATCCACCGATCGATGGCGCCGTAGACGCGCTCAGCGTCCTGATCGGTGGGCTGGCAGTACGCTGTCGCGACGGTGGCGCTACAGATCTCCTTGATCTCATAGTCCGCGCAGCGAGGCGCTCTTGTTGATATCTCCACGAACGGCTCGCCTTCGATGGTTCCCGATGCCGCGCAACGATGCCAAAGCACGCCGGCTGCTTCTCCCGCCCACTGCGTCTCGACGCGATCGTGCAACTCGCGCTCGAGCTGTCCGATCTCGGCATAGCTCTTCGCTTGCGCCCGAATCGATGCGATGCGCAAGGGCGAACGCTGTTTCAGTACTACCGGAACATCGCGCCCACCCTCGCCTAGTTCCTGCAATGCATCTTCGATCCAGAGCAGCGATCTGTGTGCAGAGGCGATCGAAGCCTTCGCGTTGCGTTTCAACTTGTGCAGAAGATGCAGCTGTTCCTGCTTCGACTCGCCGCGCTTGAGTACACGTTTCACATCGTCGAGTGACGCTCCCAGCTCCTTCAGAGCCATGATGGCAGCGAGGTCCTGCAATTGGTCGGGAAGGTATGATCGGTACTGCGTGCGCACATCCACGCTCGAGGGTTGCAGCAAACCGATTTCATCGTAGTAGCGCAGTGTCTTGATCGACACGCCACCCAGCTTTGCGAATTCGCCAATCCGGTACTGCATTCGGACTCTCCGCTTCAGGGCTTGAAGCCTCCCCCTGACTGGAGTGTTGAGATGACCGGGTGTCAGGTGGGAGTGATCGATTGTCGTCGGACAAGCATTGTCAAAGCAATTGCACGGCGCGACTGAAGTCACCCACCGGTTCGGGACAGATCACCAGGATTCAACTCCGCGGAGCCGCCATTGATCAATCGAAGAGAATTCCTCTATTCCATGTCAGCTGCAGCGGCCGCGATGACCCTGCCTGCCTGCGTCGTGCCGAGGCGAGAGGAATCTGGCCGCGAGATCATGACAGTACTCGGCCGCATGAAGAGCGAAGAGATGGGAGTGACGCTGACGCACGAGCACTTACTGGCCAGCTTTCAGCCGTATGACGAATGGGCCAGGCAGCCTCTGCCCTACGATCGCGATGAGGTCGTGGCGATCGATCTTCCTTATCTTCTGCGTATCAGGAACCTCGGATGTCGCACGTTCATCGACGCAACCGCGGTCGGCCTCGGTCGGGATCCTCTGCTGCTTCAGCGACTCTCGAAGGAGAGTGGCCTGAACATTGTGATGACGACTGGAAACTACGCTGCTTTCGGCAATCAGTTCCTGCGTCCGTATGTCTTTACCGATTCAGATGAAGCGCTCGCGGCGCGCTGGATCGCGGAGTGGCAGCACGGGATCGAAGGCACTGAGGTGCGGCCTGGTTTCATCAAGCTCGGTTTCAATGGTGAATCGCTGAGCGAGGTCGAACAAAAGCTCATCCGCGCCGGCGCCATCGCGCATCGAGCGACTGGCATGACCATCGGAGCACACACGGGACCCGCAGTCGCGGCGTTCGAACAACTCGCGATTCTGGAGAGCTCTGGCATCAGCCCTTCCGCCTGGATCTGGATTCACGCGCAGAACGAGAAGGATTTGACTCGTCACGTCGAAGCCGGGCGTCGCGGCGCCTGGGTTTCATTCGACGGCATCGCCCCGGACCAGATCGACACGCATGTCGAGTTGGTCATGAACATGCGGCAGGCCGGCCTGCTGACCCAAACACTCATCTCTCAGGATGCTGGCTGGTATTCGGTAGGCAAGCCGCACGGCGGCGAGTTCCGGCCTTTCGATACGCTCTTCACCCGATTCATCCCCGCACTCAAGAACAGAGGCATTACTCAGCAGGAGATCGACACTTTATTAATCGAGAATCCGGCGCGAGCCTTCTCGATCAGTGTGCGAACGACCGGCTGATCGCGGTCGGCCAGACTCTTGAGTTGTCGACGAAGCGGATGCCGGCTGCAACTCTTCGCGAAAGATACTTGGAAGCGCCAGGGATCAGTGCGGGGAGGATCGGACCGGGCAGTTGACCATCCATAGTTTTCCGCTCGGGTGGCGCACCGATCCCTGGCCTGAGGATAGTTTCACAAACGGCAGGGCCGGTTTTGTGACGTGCGTCACCTTCGGGCCAAGGTTCACGAACCGGCGATCAGGCGACTCATTCGCGGGAAGCTCACGAACATCCCCCGGATCAAATCCCCTTTGCGCAATTTTCCTCAGCCATTCTTGTCGCGATCAGCGAGACTATCGCCGCAATGAGTTACGACCAGCGGAACGCGACGGAATAACGCGGCTGGTCGAGAAGCAATGGCCAAGACACCAATGGAAGTCGTCAAAGAACATGACTCTGTCAGCGTTGAGAGCGAGCTCAGTATTCATCCTGTTTGTGACGTTCAGTTCTGTCGCGTTCGGCGCGGAAAGTTTCAGAGAGCCGTTGCGAGCTGAGGCCTTCCTCAAGAAGCCGATCGTGGTGTACGCGCGCCTCGACGATCACGGGGTGGGTATCCAGTTCCATAAGAAATCGTCCATCAAACCCTTCGCCGTCGGAACCGTCGGGCTGATTCTCATGGGACCTCCTGGCGCCGCCATGGGAAGCCTCGCGGGTGCATCACGTCATTGGGCAACGCAGTTGTCGATCGAGAGCGCTGACACGCTGACTGCGATGTTCGATTTGCAGACAGCCCGGAAAGATTTTGAACAGGCACTGTTGACCCATCTGGCAGGAACAACGTTCGGCCAACCGATTCAGCTCAAGACGCTGCCAGCAGATTTTCGTCCTGAGGCATCCAGGTTCGCGGAGGATCCGGTCCTGGTGGTCGAGTTGTACTTCTCCGTCACTCCGAGTTACCGAGCAGTTCAAGTGACTGCATTGAGCTACGCGCTCAGTCGTTCGAAGCGCGCGTCGGATTCGATGAAACACAAGGTCGGACGTCTGTACCTGAATCGCTTCGACTACATCAGCGAGCAGTTGCCTGAACCCACTCCTCTGTCAGATTCAGAACGCCGTGAGAAGCTCCAGGCATTGGAACTCAAATACTCTGGCCCGCTGTCTGACGAACAGGCTCAGGAAAGGAAGCGCTTGAAGCGTCGCCTGGATCACAGCATCAGTCCGTTCGCGGAAGGCGCTGCTGAGCTGCTTGACGTATGGCTGGCTGACGACGCCATCAGACTTCGACGTGAGCTGAAGGCCGGCACGGACCAAGTCGCACAGCTGCTTGCCAGGGATTTAGCGGATCCTTCCGCGACCCGAGTACCCTCGAGCGACACCGATGTGATCGACGTGCTGGAAACTGGCAACGCTCGCCAGACGATTCGTTATCTTGCCGGACCGTTCGCCGGGGCCGTGGTGTCACAGCCAATCGCGGTGGAGGAGGCGATGTGCAACAACATCACCTTCAGCGACAAACTCTCAGACCTGGACACACCGGATCTTTGCGAAGCGCGAGATCTCGATCCGGGCGCCACGTGCCCGGAGGGTTCTGCAAATCTCGGTGTCGGTTGCCAAAAGATCAGAACCGTCACGAAGCGTCGGCGCTAGAGATCTGCTACTCAGCTGGTCTCGCACACTCACCGAATCCCGTGCCCTGGCAGCAGCATTTCAAGTAAGACCTCCAGCCTTCACTGAATTTGGTGAAGTGCGTCTCCTTTCCCGTGCTGTCGGGTGCTCCCAAGTTGACGTATTCGCGCAGCAAAGAGCACCCTGCTCCACAAGAACGCATAGGCGTTTCATAACGAACCAATAGCGGGTCGGATGTCGGGTTCGGCAGGCAGACCACTGCTTTCAGTCGCAACGATGAATCGATCGTGCGGGACAACACTTTCCGCGCGCGACTGACTGAGCGTGCGTCTGTGGCCAGTCCCACACGAGTTGCAGGATGCCTATGTCTAAAGAGTTCATTTATCCAGCGGGCCCGAGCGGCGTTCCTTCCGATCTCACGCGGCCGACCAGCACCTATCGTTTACACGCCTGGCTTGCAATGGCAGGTCTCGCTCTGTTCGTGGCCTTGTATCTCGCACTTGCGAGCTGGTTCAGCTGGACGAGCTATCGTCTGTTCATCGGACTGATGCATGGGCGCGATCCGTTCTGGGGATTCGTGGCGGGCGCGAGTTCTGGCTTTCTCGCGGTCTTCATGTGGAAGGCGCTGTTCTTCGTTCAGCATCGCTACACGATCGATGACGTCGAAGTCACTGCTGAAGAGCAGCCACGATTGTTTGCGTTCATCAATCGGCTCGCGGATGAAGCAGGCGCACCACGCGCGCATCGCGTGTTCCTCTCACCTCGCGTCAATGCGGCGGTGTTCTACGACCTCCGAATATTGAATCTGCTGTTTCCGTCCCGTAAGAATCTCGAGATCGGACTCGGGCTCGTCAATGCTGTCTCGCTCGGCGAACTCAAAGCCGTGCTGGCGCATGAGTTCGGTCATTTCGCACAGCGTTCGATGGCGGTCGGTCGGTGGGTGTACATCGCACAGCAGATCGCCGGGCACATCATCTCGGGCCGCGATGCACTCGATGGTTTCCTGCGGGGCCTGTCCCGCTTCGACTTTCGTATCGCGTGGATCGGATGGCTACTCTCCATCGTGGTGTGGTCGATCCGATCGCTCATGGAAACTGTTTTTAGAATCGTGCTGCTGGCGCAACGGGCATTGTCGCGTGAGATGGAGCTGCAAGCGGACCTGGTCGCTGTCTCGCTCACCGGAAGCGATGCATTGATTCACGCGTTGCAGAAGCTGCGAGTGGCCGATGAAGCCTGGGCGTACACGATGTCGTTCGCCGATTCAGAAGCACGCGCGAAACGCAGTGTCAGCGATCTGTTCGCGGTGCAGGCGCACATCACCACGAAGCTGCGTGAAGTGCTCAACGATCCGCAGTACGGCGAGTGTGTGCCCTTACCGGCCGAGCGCCCCAATGAGCATCGCGTATTCAAAGCATCGCTCGCTCAACCTCCTCGCATGTGGAGTACGCATCCGGCGAATTCGGAGCGTGAGAACAATGCAAAACGCACGTACGTTCCTGCCGCGATCGACGCTCGCAGCGCATGGGAATTGTTCGACGACGTGCCTGAACTGAAGAAGCAGCTCTCAGTCCATGTCTTCAGAAGCGTCTCGGATGCGGACCCTGTGCCGCTCGAAGACTCGATCGCGCGGATCGATGAGCAGTATGGTCGCGCGTATTACGATCGTTCTTATCGTGGCGCCTATCTAGGTCGCTCAATTGCGCGACATGCGACCGATGTATCCGAGCTTTATGGACCCACACTGCATCAGGACCATGTCACTGCCGAGATCGATGCGATTTATCCGCCGAGCCTCGCGCAGGATCTCGAACGTTTGCGCTCACTCGAAGAAGAGTGCCAGGTGCTGCAGGGCCTGAAAGAAGGCTTTCTGACTGCGCCGGGCGGCATCATTCGTCACCGCGGTAAGGAACTGAAGCGCGCCGATCTCGAAGATGCCGTCGATGATCTCAAGGAAGAACTCGAGCGCACACGCACTGCGGTGATCGCACACGATCGTCGATGCCGCAGCGTGCATCTCGCAGCCGCTACTGCATTGGGCGGCGGCTGGGATTCCTATCTCAAAGGACTGGCTACGATCCTTCACTACGCGGAACACGCGCTTGCGAATCTGCACGACGCCCACGGCGCGCTGTGCAATGTCTTCACGATTGTTACGGCCGACGGACGGGTTTCCAATAGCGAACGCTCGCGCCTGCTGCGGGCGTGCAATGAACTGCACAACGCGCTTCGACATATCTATGAGGACGAAGGTCAGAAGATCGTCCTTGACCGTACCCTTCGCCGGCGAATGAAAGTCGAGAGCTGGCAGGAAGCACTCGGGAATTTCGGCCTGCCGCTCGCGGACACGAACAATCTCGGCGAATGGATGAAAGCCATCGACAGCTGGGTAGGCGCGACGGCTTCCGCGTTGACATCCTTGCGCACGGCTTCGCTCGAACAGCTGCTGCTCGCGGAGTCGCAAGTCGCACGCTTTCACCGCGAGAAGATGCAACCGGCTGCCGCGCCCGAAGCGACCACCTTGCCGGGACAATATCCAGTGCTGCTACCTGGCAAGGAGCGTCCGCGACAGAAGAAGCTCGATCTGTGGGATCGCTTTCATGTGGCAGACGGAATCGTACCCACATTAGCGCGCCTCACTGTAGCCAGCGGAATTATCGCGGCAGTCATGAGTGTTGGCACGTTCGTGGGCGTAACACTCGTCAACGTTTATAACGGTCTGGGTCAACCGGTCACCGTATCGATCGGTGAGCAGTCACTGCATCTCGCACCGTTCTCTCATGGAAAATTGTCCCTGGGAGATGATGAGGACTATTCGGTTCGAACGATTACTGACGGCGGTAACCTGGTTGAGCAATTCGATACGACCATTCCGATGGGCTCGAGCGAAAGCGTGTACAACGTCGCTGGCGCCAGTGTGCTGGTCGAGTGGACGGCGCTTTATGGCGCTGCCGCTCAAAGCTCAGAGCATGTGGTCGGCCCGGTGCGTTGGACCACGACCGATGCAAGTTTTGTTTTCGAACAGCCTCCCGAGCAGATCAGCACCCGCAGCAGCGAAGGTGGCGGCACGCGCACTGTGATCAGCGCGTTCGGGCACGACAATCCCAGTGCGCTGTTATCGGCGATTCAGGACGAGAAGCAGCGAACCTCTGTGATCGCAACCCATGCGCGCTGGGATCAGAGCGATCTTCCGAACACTGCGTACTGGCTTGCACTGGCTTCGCAAAGCGAATCGTTTGCTGCTCTGACCAAAGCGCGCCTTGAGCTCTATCCAAACGACGTGCTCACACTGCGAGCCGAACAGGACTACGCGCGTGCTGATCAGCACATCGTCGTCTGCAAGCGTCACACCGCACTCGCGGCCGCGCATCCCGACAATATGGATCTGCAATACGTGGCAGCACGCTGCAGCCCGGACAATGCACAACGCGATCAACTGTTCGCAGATTTGCACAAGAGATCGCCGCAGAACGGCTGGCTCGCGCTCGCAGTCTCTTATACGCACACTCAGCACGCCCGCTGGCAAGACGCGATCACAGCGTTCGAGATTGCTCGACAGAAGCTGCCGGGCATGCGCGAGAGACTCTCACTCGATACGCTGCGTGTGCGCCGCATGCTGAGTGCCGATGGCGACCCGCGAACGGATGATCTGTCGCATCAGTCGCAGACGCTCGATTACTTTCTGACACTCAAATCGGGCGCGGGCCTGCAACCCGGGCTCGACATGGCTTACTACCATCTGGGCCGTGGCGCGCCGGATATTGCAATCAAGGAATTCAAGAGCGAGTCAGAAATGGATCCTCGTGTGCTGCGTCTGGCTGCGGCATCCGATGGTGCATCGGGCGAGCTGATTGATGCGGCGTTGGCGCTGCCACTCGACAAAGGCATGGATCCCAATACGATGTGGACGGCACTGGCGCTCGCGCTGCGTGAGCGTAAAGATCCAGCCCCTTATCTCACCGCAATTCGCAGCGTCGCCGACGAATCGACCGATCGCATGCTGGAGTTCATCACCGTGCTCCGACGCAACAAGAATCACGTCGAGGCTGAGAAGTTGCTCGATGGGCTCGATCTGGAATTGCGTGCTCAGGCATACAGCGCCGCGCTGGTGCTCGAAGGCCAGCAAGCACCGGCAGAATGGCGTCGCGCATCGAATCAGTTGCTGTTCATCCCAGAGCGTCCGTTCTTCGCCGCATCACGTTCAAATCCAGAATCGCTGACGCAGCCGGATCCGGGCGCAAATCGAACGCTACCTCACCTCAGTCTCTAGAACCTATCTCAAAATCGCCGTGGCGCGCACCGCCTCGCGCCGCAAGTTCATTTCCGCAAACGCCGTGAATACATCCCTGTAGGCTCGCTCGAAAACATCCATGTTTTTGAGCGTTGCGAAAAGAACTTCCGACGCAAGTCGGTGGGTCAGTGGCGGATTCGACGCCCGTGCTACTTCAGTTCGATTTTGAGATAGGTTCTAGCGGGATGTAACAGCTGCTAGACCACGCAATCGTGTGCGCGTCACGTCCGCGATTGTGCCGGGCTCATTGAGCCTTCAGGTATGCGTCGATAATCCGAGCCAGCGTCAGCATCGGTACCCCGCCGCTCTTCACCACCGCATCGTTGAACTGACGCAGGTCGAACCTGTTGCCCAGTGTATTCTGCGCATTCGCTCGCAGCCGATTGATCTCGCTGTGCCCGACCTTGTAACCGCAGGCCTGACCGGGCCATGCGCAGTAACGCTCGACCTCACCGGTGACCTCATCGACACTCGATCCGTTCGTGCTCGCGAACCATTGGATCGCCTGCTCACGGCTCCAGCGTTTTGCATGCAGGCCGGTGTCCACGACCAGGCGACACGCGCGGAACGCAATTGATTGCAGATAGCCGAGACGGCCGAAGGGATCGTTGTCGTACACGCCCAGCTCGCCCGCGAGTTGCTCAGCATAGAGTGCCCAGCCTTCTGAATATGCATTGAACTGCAGCAGCGAGCGGAACAGCGGCAGCTTGAATGTGTACTCGCCTTGCCACACGTGACCTGGGATCGATTCGTGATAGGCGAGCGTAGGCAAGTTATAGGTCGTCCACACATTCATGTTGTGCAGATTGATCCAGAACTTGCCTGGGACCTTGCCGTCGATCGTGCCTGATCCACCGTAGGCGCCGGGAGCGCCGGGCTCGACTTCAGGCGCCATGCGTTTGATCTCGAGATTGCCTGGTACCAACGTGGCGAATGCACGCGGCAAGCGAGCTCTCATATCGGTCACTCGCTCATTGAGAAATGTCATGAGTCGCGCACGACCTGCGTCGCTATCTTCGAAACGAAAGCGCTCCTGCTTTCCGAGTGCAGTCATACGCTCGCCGACACTGCCTTGACTGAATCCTTCCTTTTTCAGGATCGCATCCATTTCCGATTGCAGCGCGCGGAGTTCCTCCTGACCGCGATCGTGAATCTGATCGGGTGTCATTCGCGTCGTAGTGCCCGCCGCCAGCGCCCATGCGTAGTACGCATCGCCCTTCGGCAGCTTCCACACACCAGCGTCGCTGGTCGCTCGCTTACGCTGCACTTCGAGCTCCGCGATCTGCCGATCCAGCGCGGGTGCGATCTTGTCTGACGCGATCTTCGCCGCCTTTGCGTCATAGCCGCCCTGCATCTGCTTGGTTCGATTCGTGAGCGAACTCACGAGCGACCATTCTGCGATCTTGCCGCCACGAGCGATCCTGAGTTGGCTGAGTGTTTTATCGAGCAGGAAGTCCGGCGCGATCACGCCTTGCGATGCGGCACTGTGAAGGCGTGCGGTCTCTGCATCCAATTGTCCGGCATACGCTTCGAGTCGCGAGAGGTAGGCATCTGCGTCCTCGCGATTCGCGATGGAATGCTGCTCGGCGAGCAGGCTCGGGATTTCCAGAAACGCACCCGTGTTCTGCGCCACTACATACGGAGCGTTACGCCACGACCACTGCGTATTGAGCACGGCCACGTCGCCGTAAGGGAAAGCGAATCCCTCCGCGGCGAACTCATGCGACGTACGCATCACATCCAGGTCGATGCGCGTTTTCTCACTCAGCCGCGACGGATCGATCGCTTTGAGCCGCTCGAGTCGCCTGGTAACGCGTTTCGATATCAGCGCCTGCCCAGCGGCCGAGCGATCAGACAACTTCGACTTGAGTGCTGCGCGTGAGCCGTTATCGATCCCCAGGCCGGTCGCACTCTCCGGGTAGTCGACCAGAAGCTCCTCGGTAAAGTCCGCGAGTATCTTCGCGACAGCAGCATCGTCGCTCGAATCGGCAGAGTGCGCCGGCAAATTTGCGAAGGCCATGGCGGCTCCTGTTCCTACGATGAAGTCGCGACGATTTGTGGTCATTCACAGCTCCTGAGTCTGACGCTCAAGGACGCAATCATAACTGTCCCGCAGCAGCGTTCCGCTCATTGCTCGCGCGCTTGCCTCCGGACAAGCCGCTTGCACATCCATAGAAGTAGCTTTTGTATGCAACCTCGAGCCCCTCGGCCTCGAGATATCGCTTCAGCTCGTTCATATCCCCGAAGCGGGCGACGTACACACCGATCATGCTGAATCCATAGGAATAGCCCAGGAACAATTTCTCGACGATCGGCATCACACGCAGCAGATAGAAAAGATACAGACGGCGCAGCCACCATCCACGCGGATCGGACACTTCGATGAAGGAAAAGACGCCACCCTCCTTCAAGATGCGGCCGATCTCTCGAGCAAGACTTTGCAATTGTTCGGAATGGAAAGTTTTCACGCCGAAAGTCGAGATGATGAAGTCTGCGCTGCCGGCAGGAATGGAATTTCTGAACACATCCGCCTGCGCGAATACAACGTTCGATGCTTTCAGATGCATGGCGTGATCTCTCGCGCCTTTAATCATTTCCGGCGAGATATCCAATCCGGTCAGTTGAGCAAGCTGAGGCGCGCGTGAGAAGAGCTGCCGCCAGGTTTCTCCCCTGCCACACATCAGATCGCAGCCGACTGCATTGGAAGGCAGGGACCCGAGCCGCGTAATGCAGGCTTTCCGCCATCTCTCCGTAAAGCCGAACGAGGCGATGTAGTTGGTAAATCCGTAGGTGCTGGAGACACGATCGAACAGATCCTGCACGTACGCCGGATTGTAGATATCGACTTCTTTGTCCAAACCGAAAGTCCTTCTTTGTTCAGCGCAATCTGACACAGAACAGCGGCTGTTGCTCGCTCGATGGCTTGGCTTGCGACGTTTTGCCGCAGAGCTGCATCTGAACGCTGTCTGATGTAGAAATAGCGAACAGCCGTGATGGTGGATCCGAAAGAAGGCGTGGCATGAACACTTCGCACACTGTTCGCCTTGGCTTGCTGCTGACAGCATTGCTGACTGTCTCAGCACCTATTGCGGCTTCTCCAGTTCCGCGCGACATCGCGACGCGGGCTGCGGAGCTGATCGACAACAACTTCTATGACGTCGAGCGGGCGCGAAAGATTTCTGACGAGCTCAAGAGCGCAGCTAAGGCTGGGGAATTCGACGCTTTGAAAGATCCGCGCGATCTTGCCGCCAAGCTGAGCGAGCGGCTGTACAAATACGATCGTCACTTCCGGGTGAGCTTCACGAAGCACGAGAGTGAGCGCGAGTCACATCCTTCAATGTCAGCGGAGGCGATGGATCGGCGCAGCGGTTATGGATTTCGTCGCGTCGAGATGCTGCCTGGAGCGATCGGGCTGATCGACATGCGGATGTTCGCCGACTTCGAGTTCGGCAAGCCAAACGAACCTGCACGAACAACGGTAGATGCGGCATTGACGATGATGTCCAACGCCGATGCGGTCATCATCGACTTGCGCAATAACGGCGGTGGCTCACCTGCGATGGTTGGTTATCTGGTCAGTGCGTTCACGCCTGCAGATGCCAACATCTACAACAACTTTCATCGGCGCAGCGATGAGTTCTCGGAACGCCCCGGCGATTTTTATCTGACGCCGATGCTCAACGTTCCACTCTACGTTCTGATCAGCGGTCGGACAGCCTCGGCGGCGGAGGCGACGGCGTACACCTTGCAGGCTGCGCACCGGGCAATCATCGTCGGTGAAAAAAGCGCGGGCGCCGCGAACCCCGGCGGTCAGTTCCCGATCGGCGAGGGATTCAACATTTTCATCTCGACCGGTTCTCCCATGAATCCCGTCACTAAAACCAACTGGGAAGCATCGGGTGTTCAGCCGGATGTAGCCATCTCGGCTGAAGACGCACTGCTTCGCGCCCAGATTCTGGCGCTGGAGCGGGTGCTCGCAGCAAATTCGAACAGCCCGGAGCATGAGGAGACACGATGGATTCTCGAAGCGCTTCGTGTCGAGCAAGGCGGAGCGCCCAAGGGTCCAGCGCTCGCTGCGTACGCGGGTAAGTATGGCGACGCAAGCATTGCGGTGAAAGGCGATACGCTCATGTTCGTGCGCGGCCAACGACCCCCGGCCACGCTGGTGCGAATCAAGGACGATATCTTTTTCGTGAAAGGCGAATCTTTTCGGCGAGTGCTGTTCGATCGCGAAAGCTCCGGCAAGATTCGCGGCTTTCAGCTCGCTCGCGTGGGCGGCGACAGTGTGTGGTTCCCGAAGTGAGATCACTCAGCCATTGAGCAACTGCATCATGATCGCGTCATAGCGCGTACCCACCGCCACACCATTTCGACCCAGCTTCAGTCGCTTCATGGTGGACTCCGGCGAGGATCTAAAGGAACGTGCAGGAACCGAATAACGCACCAGACACAGACGGGATCCGATTTCATCGATCGGTTGAGACGATCGACTGGGCACTAGTGGATTGAGCATCGTTTCATCGAAACCCCTAGACCCGTCGCACCGACCGATCACTCAACGAGCGCATCGATGGCTGTCCCCGGCGGGCATGGTTACACTCACCTCATCACTTCTCGCCGGAGAGCGCAGTGCCTTTCAAGCCGAACGATTCACATGTCATCACCATCGTGCTCTCGGGATTGCTGGCACTGAGCAGCGCAGCTTCAGCCGATGAACCGCCCAAGGTTCTTTATCCCAACTACCTCAGCGAGACACCTGAAAAATTCACGCCCGCAACTGATCACTTCGACTACATCCTGCGCGATGAAATGATTCCGATGCGTGATGGCGTGAAGCTGCATACCGTCATCCTCATTCCCAAAGGCGCGAAAGGCGCAGCGATGCTGCTGACCCGTACGCCGTACGATGCGAAAGCGCTCACCAGTCACTCACAGAGCGGCAATCTGGCAGCGATGCTGCAAGGCTATGACAACGCCGCGGATGTGATCGTGGAGGATGGTTACATTCGCGTCATGCAGGATGTTCGCGGCAAGTACGGTTCGGAAGGCGATTACGTGATGAACCGTCCGCTGCACGGGCCGCAGAATCCGACTCCGGTCGATGATTCCACAGACACCTTCGACACCATCGACTGGCTGGTGAAGAACGTTGCAGAGAGCAACGGCAAGGTCGGAACGTTGGGCATTTCGTATGACGGATTCGAGCCGTTGATGGCACTGATCAATCCGCATCCAGCGCTCAAAGTCGCGGTGCCTATGAATCCGATGGTGGATGGCTGGATGGGCGATGACTGGTTTCACAACGGCGCGTTTCGCCAGCAGAACCTGCCGTACATTTACGAGCAGATCGCCACACGCGACAACAGCATGCCGTGGTGGACCAATCATCACGATGATTACGATCTGTACATGCAGGGTGGCTCGGCGGGAGAACTGGCTCGACGCTACGGCATGGAGCAACTGGGTTTCTGGAACAAGATCGTCGCGCATCCTTCATACGATGCTTTCTGGAGCGATCAGGCCGTCGACAAGATTCTCGCTGCTCAGCCTTTGAAAGTGCCGGTCATGGTGGTGCACAGCCTCTGGGATCAGGAGGACATTTATGGCGCACCGGCCGTCTATGCGGCGATCAAGCCGAAAGATACGAGCGGCGACATGGTGAAGCTGGTGCTCGGTCCGTGGCATCACGGTCAGGAGATCGAAGAAGCAAGTTCTCTTGGTGCGTTGAAATTCGGCAGCGACACTGCGAAGTATTTTCGCGAGCACGTACTGCGTCCGTATCTCGCGCAGTACCTGATCGATGGGGCGCCGAAGGCCGACCTCGCACCGGTCACTGCATTCGAAACGGGAACCAATGAATGGCGACGACTCGATCGCTGGCCGCTTGCATGCGAAAAGGGATGCGCAAAGACGAGTCGAGCTTTGTACCTGCAGGCGAACTCGAAACTCAGCTTCACTGCACCGCCAGCGAATGCGTCGTACTCCGAATACATCTCAGATCCCGCGCGGCCCGTCCCGTTTCGTGCACGTCCGATTCAACCAGTCGGTTACGGCGGTGACTTCACATGGGTGCAGTGGCTGGTCGACGATCAACGTGAAGCATCAGGCCGGCCCGACGTACTGACGTTCACAACCGAAGTGCTGACGGCACCGTTGCAGATCAGCGGCAACCCGCAAGTTCATCTGACCGCTTCCACCAGCGGCACCGATGCTGACTGGGTCGTCAAGCTGATCGATGTGTACCCGGATCAGGTTCCGGTTCAGCCGGAAATGGGCGGTTATCAGTTGCCCGTGAGCATGGACATTCTGCGAGGCCGCTATCGTGAAGGTTTCACGACGGCGAAAGCGATCAAGGCCGATCAACCACTCGACTATCAGTTCAAGCTGCCGAACAGCAATCACGTGTTCCTGCCCGGTCATCGCATCATGGTGCAGATTCAGTCGAGCTGGTTTCCACTCTACGATCGAAATCCCCAAACGTTCGTGCCCAATGTGTTTTTCGCGAAACCCGAGGATTACCGGAAGGCCACGGTTCGCGTGTATCACGCGGGTAAGCAACTCAGCTATCTGGCATTGCCTGTGATCGGCCAGTGAGATCCGCGAATGAAATCGAGCTATCTGCGCCTTCCTCTCACTCAGTGAGCGCCTTGCGCAGATAGCGTGTTCCTGCGATGGGATTTGCTCGATACGCGTCAGTCTCTACAAAGCCGAACTGCTCGTAGAGACGCTGCGCTTCGTGCATGGTGGGCAAGGTATCGAGAAAGATTTCGTCATAGCCGATTGCTTTCGCATCCTCGAGCACCTGACGGACCAGTGTCCGACCCAGTCCGATGCCACGAGCCTCGGCGCGAACGTAAAGACGCTTCATCTCGCATCGACTGGCATCGATCGGCTGGAGTGCAATGCATCCCACTGGCGACTCGCTCAGGGCGGCCAGCAGCAATCGTCCACGCGGACGCGCATAGGAACCCGGCAATCCATCGAGCTCGGCTGCGAAGTTCTGAAAGCAAAGATCGACGCCGAGGGCTTGTTGATATTCACGCATCAACGTACGGACCAGAGCGATCTGGTCCGTGGTTTCGGCCTGAAAGATCTGGAGCATGGCGCGCCTGCCTGCCTGTAACGGTGAAGCAGGATCGAATCGCGCGCACGCTCTGACAAGTGACAGATCTCCGTCTTTTCCAAAGACAGTTGCCGGCGGTCCAAGATTTTTCAGGGAAGCTGCTTGGTGAACGTGCCCACAATTTCGCCTTTCGCCAGAACGTGGCCCTGCAGGGCCTTGATGGTGGTGTGACGATTGAAGCCGCTCGGCAGGTTCAGATGAGTGTCGAGCGCGAAGATCTGAAAATGGTAATGATGCGGCGCCTGGGCTGCCGGTGGACGCGGGCCGAAGTATCCCAATTGACTGTGAGAGTTGCTGCCTTGACGCATCCCGGGAACGTCAGACGGGAACTCGACTTTCTGGTCGACGTCCTCCGGCAGCTGAATCACGTTGGCCGGGATCACTGCAAGCCAGTGTTCGAAAGGAATGGGACTCGTCGCATCAGGATCTTCCATCATCAGCACGTATGCCTGCGCGCCGGGCACTGCGCTCCACGACAACGGTGGCGACTTGCCTTGGTTGTAATCGGTGTACTTGAGCGGAATGGCGCCTCCATTCTGGAAGGCAGTGGAGCGTACTTGAACCGGTTGATCCGATTGCGCAGCGACGAGCTGCGTTGCGAGTGCTTGTGGAGTGACCGCAGGCGTGGCGCTCCCATACATCACGCGATAGATCATGTTGTTCGTGTCATCGCCGACGAGCAATGCACCGTCGCGTGCGGTCGCAATGCCGGTCGGTCGGCCGATGAATCCTTCCGGTGGCCAGGGCTGAGCACCCGGCAAAGGCGGCGCTGTGTTCGGCTGCGGCTGCAGAAATCCGGACACGAACGGTTCGAACGAAACGAATGCGCCCGATGCATTGAACACCGCGCGAACCACGTTGTAGCCGCTCGGTGGCTTGCGATTCCATGAGCCGTGATTAGCGAAGAAGGCGCTGTCGCGATACTCGCTCGGAAACTGACTCGCGCGATAGAACTGCATTTGCATCGGTGCTGCGTGCGCGGTGTAACCCGCCACAGGCTCTTCGGACAGTTTCGCCCAATAGAGCTGCGTCACGTCCGGAGGCTCATCCTGGGGATTGAACTTGTCCTCTCCATACACGAACGGCCATCCATACATGGTCTTCGCTTTGATCTCGTTCAACTCTTCGATCTGTTCGTCATCGCCGAGCCAGTCGATCCCTTGATCCATCCCGTAAAGCCGCGAGCTGCCGGGGTGCCAATCGAAACCGATCGTGTTGCGCAACCCCGATGCAAAAATCTCGCGCTTACCCGTGTTGAGATCCACACGCTCAAGCGTGGCGTTTTCTGGATTTGGTTCATCGCACGCGTTGCAAGTCGAACCGACACTCACGAACAGCTCTCCTTCCGGACTGAAGCGAAGCGTTCGATTGGGATGCTGACCCGCGTCTGGAAGTCCACGCGAAACGACCGAGAGCGGCCCCAGAAAACCATCGGCACGCAGATCAGCGGAGTAGATGCGATGAACATCGACGAGGTAGATCTTGCGGCCGCGAATTTCGATGCCATGCAGATCCTTCACGTTCGCAACCACGCGCTGAGCGTCCACGACGCCATCGCCATCCAGGTCTTTCAGCATCACCAGATTTCCTGGCGTGCGTTGCGTGACATACACGGTGCCGTCTTCGGCGACGGCAATCATGCGCGGATTCTCCAATCCTTCCGCGAAACGATGGATCGCAAATCCCGAAGGCACGGTGAGCTGCTGAATGCGTGCGTCCGTCGGCGGCACCGGCTGAGGCTCGTAGACATGCCCCGTGATCGTGACATCGGTGATTGGGTCAGGCTGCTGTTGAGCGAATGCAGGAACAGCGAGCGCGCATGCGGATAGCAGCAGACAGCGGGATGCGGTCATGAATCACCTATACGGCTTCAAACAGACGTAAGCGTATTCGTCGACAGATCGACCGCAAATGAACGTAGCGAATGTGGGGGAGTTCCGCGAGTTCGGCCGCGCGTTCGAAGGCAGAGCTCGCCCGATGCCTCACGTACGTCTTGCTCTGATAGCCGGGCCAGTTGTTGGACTACGCAACGCAGACCATTGCCTTGTCAACCGATCGTCGCGATCTCAACTGTGGAGGCGATTTGCCTCTGCCAGAATCTCATGAAGCTGCGATGCCTGAACGGGTTTGACCAGATGCCTGTCGAAACCCGCCTCGATCGTTTTGCGCCGATCGTTGTCCTGTCCCCACCCAGTCAGCGCCACGAGTGTGGTTTGTGCACCGATAGGGGATTTGCGTAGACGCCGCGCTGCCTCGTAGCCATCGAGCCGAGGCATGCCGAGATCCAGGAAAACGAATTCGGGCTCGATCTCTGTCGCTTTCTCCAATGCATCTTGCCCATCGTGTGCCGTCCACACCTGATGGCCCATCAATTCGAGCACCATTGCGAGCGAACTCGCCGCGTCGGCATTGTCATCGGCGATCAGCACGCGGCGGCCCGGTGTCGCATGAGGGGCCGCATCGGTCGAGACTGCGCTGACGTAACGACCGCTGAGCAGCAGCGGCAGTCGCACAGTGAAGGTACTGCCGCATCCCGGGCCCGCGCTGAACGCATCCACCCGTCCACCATGCATGCCGACGATGCTCTTGACCAGAGACAGTCCTATGCCCAGTCCTCCGCCAGTGCGTCCCTGGTGCGCTCGTACCTGAGAGAAAAGATCGAATACATGTGTCGAATCGGCGGGTGGAATTCCAATGCCGGAATCGACGACGCGGATCACGGCTTCGCCCTTCTCGCGAGTGACGCTGACGTGAATGAAACCGCCCGCGTCCGTGTACTTCGCAGCGTTGGACAGAAGGTTCGTGAATACTTGAGACAGCCGGTCGAAATCACCGAGCACCCGCAGGTCGGTGGCTTCGACATCGTGAGTCAGTTGATGATGCTGTGCGTCGATCAAGGATCGCGTCGCATCCAGGCTGCTCTCGATGACGTCAGCAAGACGCACGGGCTCCCGCCGCAACTCGAGCTTTCCGGAGGTGATGCGTCCCACATCCAGGAGGTCATCCACCAGTCGGACCAGATGCGATAGCTGCCTGTCCATCATCTCCACCAACCGCTGCAGCGTCGGATCGGAAGACGCTATTCCGCGTGCGATGTGCAGACCATTGCGGATGGGCGCCAACGGATTGCGAAGTTCATGCGCCAGCGTCGCGAGGAATTCATCCTTGCGACGATCGGTCAGACGCAATGCTTCTTCAGCTTGTCGACGCTCTGTCACATCGAGTACGAACTCGACGACCTCATCTCCCACCTTGCGCGCAGCAAAGAGTCCCCACCAGCGAGAACCACCCTTGCGGTAGTACTGTTTTTCATAGGGCGTATTTTCGCCCCGGCTTGCCAATTGCTCGACAGCGATCTGCGAGGCCTCGTGGAATTCAGGCGGAGTCAGTTCCTGCCACGATTTTCCTGATGCCTCCTCGCGCGTGTAGCCGCACATTCGCAGAAACGCATCGTTCATGTCAGTCAGACGCCAATCCTCATTCCAGACCAGCACGCCCACTGTCTGGATCTGGAACGCCCCGTGTAGTCGCTCCTCCGCACGATGCCGCGCAGTGACGTCGCTGAAAAGCACTGCGACCTGCCGCCACTCAGGTTCACCCGTTCGAAACGCGTATACGTCGAACCATCGGTCCATCGATCCTGTGCGATTGATGAATCGCTTCGGCTCACCTGTCTGTATCACCTGGCTGTAGATCTCAAGCCAGAAGCGTTCGACGTCAGGGACGAGTTGACGCACCGTCTTACCCACAACATCGCGCAGACCGCTCTGTCGCTCGAAGGCGTGATTCACTTCGAGATAACGGGCGTCGGTCGCATCACCGTCATCGAACAGAATTTCCAATACACAGAATCCCTGATCGATCGACTCGAACAGCGATCGATACCGTTGCTCGCTTCTACGCAGCGCCTGCTGTTCTTCTTGGTGCCGCACCTCCTCCGCGCGAACCTTGTCGGTCGTTTCGGTCGCAGCGCTGTAGAAACCACGGATTGCACCTGACTCATCGCGCAACGGAGTCCATGAATAGGTGAACCAACTCACCGGTCGTCCAGCCCGACCCGCGAGTGGAATGGGTTGATCGATGAAATGCTGCGCATTGCCCGCGAGCGTGGCCTCGATAACGGCGCGGTAGTCATCGAAGACTTCGGCCCACACTTGATGAAAGGGTTTGCCGAGCGCGGCTGGATGCTTACTTCCTACAATCGGAACGTATCCGTCGTTGTAGATCGCCGTCAGTTCCGTACCCCATGCGATGAACACGGGCTGCGCCGCACAGAGCATCAGGTCAACGGCGGTTCGCAGACTTTGCGGCCATCGATCGATAGAACCCAGCGGCGTACGTGCCCAATCGAATGAGCGAATACGTTCGCCCATTTCGCCGCCTTTGATCGGCCACTCTTTGCACGCGTCCAGGGGATTCTGCACAGGACGTGTAACTCTCAACCACGACCGCCGGTTCGCTCGCTACGGGAAAGAAAGTCGGCGCAAATTCCTGACGCTCAGCGGCCTACACGCACGAGTTCTCGTTCGACGTCAGTGGCTTCTCCATCATCGCAATGTCGACGCGAATTCGTGATGCATGAAACCTGCGCTGCAGTCCGAACTTTTTTACCTGAGCAATGCCGGCTGCCCTCGCAAATCAGGAACCGCACGCCAATGACTTCACTTAGGCTCTGTGTCTCTCGATCCCTCAACGGCCCATGCGCGTTCTCGTCGTCGAAGATCAACCTCTCATTGCACTGACACTTGCAGAGACCCTCGAAAATGCAGGGCACGAGGTCGTCGGTCCCACGGCAACTTCTGCGGAGGCCTTGTTACTGGCCCAACGCAAACAGCCGCGGCTCGCTTTAGTGGATATTGACCTCGAGAGGCGTGGTATCGGACTTGAGCTGGCCCAACGCCTGCATGCCGATCACATCGCTGTACTGCTGACTTCGGGACAGGTGAATGTAGCGCGCTCGTGCGAGTGCGCTTTCGGCCTGCTTGCGAAACCTTACAGCCTCGAGGACGCAAGGCAAGCGGTAGCCATTATCGAAGCGATCCTGGATGACAAGCCCTCGCCTCATCGCAACCCTGCGACGCTGGAGCTTTTCAAACTGAGTCGCATGGCAGGCTAGTT
>JBJMWN010000353.1:0-7103 GCA_045810085.1 Povalibacter sp.
TGGTCGAGCAGTGCGATCAGCGGAAAGGAATGCAGTTAGAGAAAGAGCGGTCCAGGCCAGGATCAGTCGGGTTTGCGAGATGAGTTGATACGCGCAATCACCGGCATGTGAGAACGCGGGTGACGATCGTCAGCCGTTGGCAGCGACTCGATCGACAGGAAGTGGAATGACTTCAGCCAGCGGTTTTGTCTCGATCTCCGACACGACGAGTGAAACTGCTTGCCGGACGCTCACGTGCGGAATGGGCTCTGCTCCATGCAGATGTTGTCCTGTATTCGCGAGCCAGCGCTCGATATGACGCCGAAATCGCTCCACCGCTTTCTGTCGGAACACGATCAGGCCAGTGCCTTCGTACATCTGCTCCTGTGCGGTCGTCACGTGATACCACCACTGCAATCGATGCAACCGCTCACCGCTGAAATACGGCAGCGAGATCGAAAAGCGGCGGCCTCGACGTGTGGGCTCTGTTTCGGCGAAAGCGAAGTAGGCTTCGAGTGCGCGCGGCAGTTCGATGGATGTCATCCGGTCACGGGGAGCGTTAGGGCACGACGCGGCGATCATACTCATAGCGTTGTAAGTCTTCCAAGAGCATCGCTGAGAAAATTTTCTTCGCACAGTCTCAGTGCGAGGCTGTGATGTTCACGCGCTGTGTTGACTCGTTTCGAAAACGCTCGCGCGTCATCGGCTCGAGTAGATCGTCGACCCGGGCACTTTCCGGAATTTGGCGGGAAAGGACTTGTTGTTGCCATCAAAGCAGACGATGAGTGTGTCGGGTGGACACTCCAGCTTGTCACTCAAACGCGCGACAACTTTTTCGGCGGCGCTGCTTGATTCGAGCTTCCACCAGGCCGATCGACGCTGAATTCCGAGCACGTACATCGGAATCTCTTGATAGTGCTTCACGGCTTTGCGCACCAGGTACGCTGTCCTGACCTCGGAATCGTTCGCAAGCTGGGTGACGAGCTTTGCCAGATCGTCGGTCTTCAATTCGTGCGGCATCAACTTATCCGACAGCAGCACCTGGCTGCGTTCGCGTCGTGCGAGGGCATCGTGTTCGTCGGCTCGGATCAGGTCATCGACGTAGGGCCGCGCGTCTTCGTTTCGCCCCTGCCGACGCAAGTACTGCACGATCAGAGACCCCGCAGGTTGTGTCGCTGTGGCGTCCAGCGTGCTTGCTCGCTGCAGCAGCTCGATTCCCGATTCGTTGTCCCGTTCGAGACGCAGCCGTCCAAGGGCGAACAGGGTTGGTGCGTGATCACTCGCTCGTGGCGCCAAAGCTTCGAGCTGTTCGAGCGCGCTGTTTTCGTCACGCAGTTCTTCGGTGAGCATTGCGCGCCGAAAGGCGTCCTCGATGGAAAGCTCGCCTTGAGATGCGGCGGCTTCCAGCTCTGCAAGCGCGGTGCGGGATTCATTCGCGTATCGGTGACGTCCTTGCCACCATTGGCTGACGTTCTCGCGCCATTGATCGTCAAATTCAGTCGCGAGTTGTTGGGCGAAGGGTCCGAGCAGCTCATCCGCCGCCGAATGCTCGAACGGCTGAGGGACGTGCGCAATGGCACCCATGGCTCGCAGTCGATCCCCAAGGCACGGATGTGTATCGGCAAAGCTGGTCTTACGCCTGAGTGCCGCCTCTAAAGAGCCGCGAGCGTTCACTGGATCAGCGCGCGTAAAGGCGTGTCGCATGCCTGAGAAAGGCTCTGTGTCCGGCGTTGCTTTGACGTCGGCCTGGCGAAACACTTCCTTCCAATACTCGCCTTCCAGAAATTGAGCCTGCAGTTCGACCCGCACTAACGCCGCTCCGGCCGTCGCAGGCCCGGCCGCAGTTGCCGCGACTCGATCCGCTTCGTACTCCTGACGCCGAGCCTGCACGAAGGAATAAGCACCGAAGGCGGGTGCATACCAATTGAAGAAGGGCACGAACAGGAACTTGCCCCAGTGATCCCTCTGATCCAGCGCCGCAGCCAGTCGAGCCCAACCCGCGCGCAACCGGTAAATCCAGGCACCGAACTTTCCGTGTGCTCCAGAGAGATGTCCAAACTCATGAGCGATGACGGCACGCAACTCATCGCGGCTGAGTGCCTGCATCAACGGCAGTCCGAGTACCAGGTAGTTTCGGGGCCAGCCGAAAATGCCGAGTCGCGCGTGCTGGACAACGGCTGCATTGAAGTCTTCGGTGATCAGGATTCTGTCGGCCTGCGGTGCGCACGCCTGAAGACGTGTCTCTTCGATGAATTGCACGAGCTCGGGTGCCTCACCAACGCCGATCTGCCGTCCCGATGGTGGGGCGAGCCGGACGAACATGGAGGTCAGTACGGCCCATACCAAAGGAATCACCAGAATTCCCAGCTTGATTGCGATCGCAGCGCCCGAGCCTCGCAACACCATCCAACTTAAGACCAGCAGGGAAGCAAGCAGCAGCGAGAGAATCAGCGCGACATAGGCATACCCCAGCACCGCCATGCCGCTCAAACGAACGCGATACAGCACTGGATGGCGGTCCGCCTCCAACTCGATCCGGGCCACGAAGTTCTCGTAGGCTTCCTGGTTCATGTTGCGTGTCCCCACTGCACATCGCCGGAAGTTGTTGTAGTTAGGCGATGGCCGGGTCGCATCATAGTCAGCCGCGCGGATCAGCCATAGCCCCAGAGCGCGTGGAAGTGGACACATTCCACCGCCCGCTGGTTTATCAGGCTCGCCGCCGTACGTTCGATCTAGTGTTGCGGGCTACGGACGAAGTTGTCGATCAGATCACGGGCGCTGCTTGCGCTCCGATGCGATCCGCGGCTGATTCACGTGAGGGATGCGCGTAAGTTCCGTCAAAGTAGACACTCGAGCCGTTTGCCAGTCGCCAGGAGGCAGTCTATAAAGTTTGTATTCACCGGTTCTGGAGGATGCACCCTCGTTCGGTGCCACGAGGACAAGAAGAGGACCCGATGAGTGACATCGTATCTAAGACGCGCGAATGGCGGCATGTGGACGCCGCCACGTTCCACACTGAAATCGTGCCACTGGCACAACCTGCGGTGCTGAAGGGACTCATCGCGCATTGGCCTGCGGTAAAGCAGGGACTGAGCTCGCATCATGCGCTTGCGAATTATCTGAGGGCGCTGGATCACGGCGAGCAGATCGATACGTTCAATGGCGATCCGCAGATTCGGGGGCGGTTCTTTTATCAGCCTGACGTGCAGGGCGTGAATTTCGAACGTCGTAAGCGAAGCCTGACGGAGCTGATCGACGACGTGCTGGGACAAGCGACCGTTCCAGAGCCGCGATCGGTGTATGCAGGATCGGTCACCCTTCCTCAGGTTCTGCCGGAATTCGGCAGTCAAAACGCATTGACACTGCTGCCAGCCTCCGTGATGCCACGCATCTGGATTGGCAATGCGATTACCGTTCCTGCCCATTACGACCTCTCGGCCAACATTGCGTGTGTCGTCGGCGGGCGGCGTCGATTTACTTTTTTTCCGCCGGAGCAGCTGGTCAATCTGTATGTGGGACCGCTTGATTTCACACTGGCGGGCCAGCCGGTCAGCATGGTGGATATAGAAGCGCCGGACCTCGATCGATATCCGCGCTTTGCCGAGGCTCGCGAGCATGCGCAATACGCGGAGCTCGAGCCTGGTGATGCGGTGTTCGTGCCACATCTGTGGTGGCATCACGTCAAGTCTCTCGATGTGTTCAACGTGCTCGTCAACTATTGGTGGGATGACGCGAAGCCGTGGGCGGGCTCTCCCTTCGAAGCGCTCGTGCATGGATTGCTTGCCATTCGTGAGCTTCCGGAGCCGCAGCGTCGCGCATGGCGTCTCATGTTCGATCACTACGTGTTTCGCATGGGCGAGGACCCCGCCGCCCATTTGCCGCCGCAATCACTCGGCGTGCTGGGTCCGCTCACTTCCGATCTGGCTGGGCGCATTCGCCTGTTCCTGATGCATGGACTGAGTAACCGCTAGCGCCTGACTCGCTCTACAAAGCGCTCGCTCTACAAGGAATCCGCCGCGCAATTCTCAGCGATGAACTCGCGGTGTGAAGGCATCGCATCGGCTGCCTTCTCGATGGTCTGCCTGATGCTCGCCATTCGCCTGCGCACTTCTGCATCCCCGAGTACATCGACGAGCGGGTCATAGCTGCGGGTCGGCACTTCCTGACCCACCATGACTGCGAACCAGCTGGTGTCGTTGAACAGCTCGTTGTTCTCGCGAAAGATTCGCCCGTGCGCGTGAAAGAGATCCAGCTTCTGTTGCAGGAAGTCCGGCAGGCTCATCGTGCGGCAATAGTCCCAGAACGGGGAATCGTTGCGCTGTGTCGCGCTGTAATGCAGAACCAGGAAGTCGCGAATGCGTTCGAACTCCCAACTCGTCACCCGATTGTATTGATCGATTTCTGTCGCGGAGCTTTCCCGAGTCGGGAAAAGCGTCATGAAGTTCGCGATGCCGCTCTGGACCAGATGAATGCTGGTGGATTCGAGTGGCTCCAGAAATCCTGAAGCGAGCCCGAGTGCCAGACAGTTCTTATTCCAGAATTTCTTGCGTCGGCCGGTCACGAATCTGAGAAGGCGCGGAGACGCGAGGGGCGGCCCATCGAGATTGGCGAGCAGGGTGTCTGTCGCTTCTTCGTCGCTGATGAAGTTGCTGCAGTACACGTGACCATTCCCGATGCGATGCTGCAGAGGAATGCGCCACTGCCAACCGGCTTTGCGCGCCGTCGATCGCGTATAGGGCGTGGGCTCAGCGTCGCTTTTGCAAGGAACTGCCACTGCTCGGTTGCACGGCAGCCAGTGACTCCAATCCTCATAGCCGGTCTTGAGCGCCTGCTCGATCAGCAGTCCGCGAAATCCTGAGCAATCGACGAAGAAGTCCGCCTCGATCTGCTCACCGCTTTCCAGCACGATGGAATCGATGAAACCATCGGCTGCACGCAAGCGAACGTCAACGACCTTGCCTTCAGTGCGTTGAACCCCACGACTGGTTGCGTACTCGCGCAGATAGCGCGCGTAAAGCGCGGCGTCGAAATGAAAGGCGTACGCGATCTTCGACAGCGGCGAGTTGCCCGCATTCACCGGACGCATGAACTTGCCGCGACGTGCCGCGACATCCTGCAGTGAGTAATCGCCGAGGTTCGTCGGCTCACCCAGCGAGCGAAGCTTCAACCAATACGCGTGGAAGGAGACGCCCTCCATGTCGATTCCGTACGGACCGAACGGATGGATGTATTCGTGGCCCAGTCGTGTCCAGTCGACGAACTGAATCCCCAGCTTGAACGTTGCCTGAGTCTTGCGAATGAATTCGTTCTCATCGATCCCTAAGGTGCGATTGAACGTGTTGATCTGAGGAATGGTGGCTTCGCCGACGCCTACCGTGCCGATCTCGTCGGACTCGATGAGACGAATCGAGCAATATCGATCCTTGAGAAAACGCACAAGCGTGGCCGCGGCCATCCAGCCCGCAGTACCGCCACCCACAACCACGATGCTGCGGATACGATTGTCATCACTCACGGGAAAACTCCATCAACGCACCTGAGCCGCACAATGTTGTGCGATGAACTGTTCGTGGGTGGGCAGCATCTGCGCTGCCTGTCGCAGCATCGATCGAAGTCGCTCGAGCTTGGTTCGCACTGCGTCGGTATCAATGGCATCGACCAGCGCGTCATACGACTGCGGCCAGACGTTCTGGCCGAGGAAGACTGCTATCCAGTTCGAATCGACGAACAGCTCATCATCATCGCGGAAAAAACGGCCGCTGTGGCTGAAGAGATCGATCTTGCGACGAAGCGACTCTGGAATGGTCATGGTGCGACAGTGGTTCCACAGCGGGGCATCGTCACGTGCAGTCGCGTGATAGTGAAGGATGATGAAGTCACGAATGCGCTCCCACGAAAGTGTCGAGAGCCGGTTGTATTCGTTGCTCGTCGTCGGATCGAAATGCTTGTCCGGGAATAGCGCGAGTAATTTGGTGATGCCCGCTTGCACGAGATGAATGCTGGTCGACTCGAGCGGCTCCATGAACCCTGCAGCCAGCCCGAGTGCAACGCAGTTCTTGTTCCAGAATTTTCGTCGTCGGCCCGTTGTGAATCGCAGGAAGCGCGGATCGGCGAGCGGTTTGCCTTCGACGTTCTTCAACAGCGTGTCCGCTGCGTCCTCATCACGGATAAAGGTGCTGCAATACACGTGACCATTCCCCATCCGATGCTGCAGCGGTATCCGCCATTGCCAACCCGCGGCGTGCGCGGTGGCTCTCGTGTAAGGCGTCGGGGCCTGTGTGTTTTCAGTGGGGCATGCGACGGCGCGATCACAGGGTAGCCAGTGCGTCCAGTCGTCGTATCCGGTCTGTAGCGACTGTTCAATCAACAGTCCGCGAAAGCCCGAGCAATCAATGAACAAATCAGCTTCGATGCGCGCTCCGCCTTCCAGACTGACGGCTTCGATGAAGCCGTCTGTGCCACGCAGATGGACATCGATGATCTTGCCTTCGATGCGCTCGACCCCGCGAGACTCAGCGTACCTTCGCAGATAACGACCATACAGTCCTGCATCGAAGTGAAAAGCATAGGCGAGCGTTGAAAGCGGCGAGCGCGGATCGCGGCTCGGTCTCGCGAAGCGTCCCAGCCTGGCAGCGACCGCGGACAATGAATACTCATCGATGTATGGCGTCATGCCCAGGCGATGCAGCTTCAGCCAGAACTGATGAAACTTCACGGCCTCGATGTCGAAACCGAATGCGCCAAAGGGATGAAGGTAGCGCTCTCCGATCCGCGACCAGTTGACGAACTCGATGCCCAGTTTGAACGTTGCGTTCGTCTGCCGAACGAAGTCATCTTCATCGATGCCGAGCATGGTGTTGAAAGTGACGATCGGTGGAATCGTGGCTTCGCCTACGCCAACGATGCCGATCTCCTCCGATTCGATGAGCTGGATGCTCACCTGTTTGCCAAGAGCGCGAGAAAGAGCAGCTGCAGCCATCCATCCGGCAGTCCCGCCTCCGACGATCAAGACCTTCTGAATGCGCGGCGTATCCACGGCTACCTCGCGCAATGATGTTTGATGATCGTTGAATGCGAAGGCATGGCCTGGGCTGCCTGACTTATTGCCAGTCTCATGCGTTGCA
>JBJMWN010000354.1:0-7625 GCA_045810085.1 Povalibacter sp.
GAGACGCTGCTCTGCGGGTGGGAGTTCCCGGCACAAATATAGGTACGTTGCGAAGGAACTAAGCGGACAAGAGGATTCTCGCGATGCTTGTTTGTACGTCTGGCGTCGGGCAAGCAACGTTCGGCTAAAGCCGAACCCACAGGGGAGATGAACATCGGCATTGCCTTGTGGGTCCGGCTTTCGCCGGACGAAAGCCGAATGTCCGAGCGGCAGTCGAGCCCTGAGTGAATGCACCAACGAAAAAGGCCGGGATTTCTCCCGGCCTTTCTATATCGACTCTGGCTAGCCGCAAGTGGCCAGCCGCCATCAGCTCATCAGGCTCAATCATCCACCAGGAAGCTGCGCAGCTGTTCGCTGCGGCTTGGATGACGCAGCTTGCGGAGTGCCTTCGCTTCAATCTGACGAATGCGCTCGCGAGTGACGTCGAACTGTTTGCCAACTTCTTCTAGCGTGTGGTCCGTGTTCATGTCGATGCCGAAGCGCATGCGCAGCACCTTGGCTTCACGTGGTGTCAGCCCTGCGAGCACCGAGTGAGTTGTCTCACGCAGTGATTCCATGGTCGCGGAATCGATTGGCGAATCCACCGAAGTATCTTCGATGAAATCTCCGAGATGTGAATCCTCGTCGTCGCCGATCGGGGTTTCCATCGAGATCGGTTCCTTCGCGATCTTGAGCACGCGACGAACCTTGTCTTCCGGCATTTCCATGCGCACAGCCAGCTCTTCCGGCGTCGGCTCGCGACCCATCTCCTGCAGCATCTGGCGCGAAATGCGGTTGAGCTTGTTGATCGTTTCGATCATGTGCACCGGAATACGAATGGTGCGGGCCTGATCGGCGATCGAACGTGTGATGGCCTGACGAATCCACCACGTTGCATACGTGGAGAACTTGTAGCCACGGCGATATTCGAACTTGTCGACCGCCTTCATCAAACCGATGTTGCCTTCCTGAATCAGATCCAGGAACTGCAAGCCGCGATTCGTGTACTTCTTCGCGATCGAGATCACCAGACGAAGGTTGGCTTCCACCATCTCCTTCTTGGCGCGACGGGCCTTCGCCTCGCCGACGGCGACTTCGCGATTGATCTCCTTCACTTCACCGATCGACATATGCACGCGCTGTTCGAGTGCCTGCATCTTCAGCTGGGTCTTCTCGACTTCATCGCGCAGCTTTGCCAACGCAGCCGAATGCTTGCGCTTGGCGCGAATATGTTTGTCGATCCAGGTGACGTTCGTTTCGTTTTTCGGGAACGTCGTGACGAAGTCTTTGCGCGGCATGCCAGCATCACGAACGCAGAGCGTCATGATCTGCTTTTCCATGTTGCGGACTTCGGCCACGTGATCACGCAGTTGCACGATCAACGCATCGAACATTTTCGGCGAGAGCTTCAGCTCCATGAATTCGCCGGCCACCTTCTTGCGGATCTTCACGGTCTTCGGATCCTTGATCCCGTGCTGCTCGATGGCTTTCAATGCCTGCTGATGCAGCTTCGAGATCGAAGCAAAGCGGCGGGCAGCCTCTTCGGGATCCGGGCCCGTCTCGAGTGCTTCCTCTTCCTCTGTGCTTTCGCCTTCTTCGGTTTCTTCTTCCACTTCAGGCGCAGCAGCCTGTGCGAGCTTCGGATTTACCGGCGCGGCGATTTCATCAGGCGCATTCGGATCGATGAAGCCCACGATGATGTCGACGAGTCGACCTTGGCCCTGCTTCACCAGCTCGTAACTGTTCAGGATGTGCTGGAAGGTGAGGGGATAGCTGGACAACGCAGTACGAACGGCATCGAGACCTTCCTCGATGCGCTTGGCAATGCGAATTTCGCCTTCACGCGTGAGCAGCTCGACCGTGCCCATCTCGCGCATGTACATGCGGACCGGGTCTGTGGTGCGACCAAACTCTGCATCGACAGTAGCGAGTGCCGCGGCAGCTTCTTCAGCGGCTTCTTCGTCGACGACGACCGGTTCATTCAACGGCAGGGCTTCATTCTCCGGTGCCTTCTCGTACACCGGGATGCCCATGTCGTTAATCATGTTGACGATGTCTTCGATCTGTTCCGGATCGACGATCTCGCTCGGCAAATGGTCATTCACTTCGACATAAGTGAGAAAACCCTGCTCCTTGCCACGGGCGATGAGCAGCTTCAGTTGCGACTGACGCTCATCAGTGATCTGTGCCGGTTCCTTTTTAGCTGCCAAGGTTTTACTCAAGATACGGCCCTCTGTGCTGCGGGATGCGCGGGCTGAAAAAGACCGCGCAGTCTACTTTGATTGAATTCCAATCGCTAGGTTCGAAATCCAGCGGCATCGGCTTGCGGCGGAGGTCGCTTGAGAAACCCTTGCAATTCAGTCTTTTCCGCGTCGGTCAAACCCTCACGGGCTTGCTTGCGGAGCAATTCGTCCAAGCGCTGATCATCCCGCTCCGGAAAAAGCTGAATCAGCGCATCGTTCAGCTCGCGAGCGGCACCTGCGGCATCGACCGGGTACTCGGCTTCGGCAAGCCTGAACAGAGGATCAAAATCGGGGCGACCACGCCAACGTTCAAGCAGCGCTGCGGTATTCCCACACGGGTTTTCCTGCAGGTCATTCAACAGTTCCATAAGCAGGGGAATTCCCGGTCGATCGATCCCGGCCAGACCGTCAGGTGAGGGGGCTTTGGCGGCAATCTCCGGGTAATGCACCAACGTCCTGATCGCCTGACGTACGAGACTGCCGCGACCCCCTGACATGGCTGCAGGCTTGCGCAGCGCGTACTCCGGTCGCTTCTGAGCTGCCGTCGCAGGGGATTCGCTACGTGTACTGCCAGCATTCAGGCGCGAGCTGTCGATTCGCACACGTTGCGCGACTTCGTCATTCATCAACTCGCGATAAACCCCTTCAGGGATGCGCTCGAGTAAAGGCCGGGCCAGCTCTGCGAACCGGGCGCGACCATCCACGGTACGTAGGTCCACCTGCGAGCTCAGATGGTTCAAGAAATACTCAGACAGAGGCAGAGCACTCTGCAGTCTTGTTTCGAAGGCTTCGCGACCTTCCTCGCCGACCAGTGAGTCTGGATCCTGTCCTTCAGGTAAGAACAAAAAGCGAATCTGTCGGCCGTCACGGATCTGGCTCAACGAGTTCTCGAGTGCACGCCAGGCTGCTGCTCGACCGGCGCGATCACCGTCGAAGCAGAAAATCAGCTCGTTGCAAATTCGGAACACTCTTTGCAAATGCTCAGGGGTCGTTGCAGTTCCGAGCGTGGCAACCGCATATGTAATGCCGGCCTGATGAAGCCGCACGACATCCATGTAGCCTTCAACGACCAGCAGGCGATTCAAGGTTCGCGACACCTGCCGCGCTTCGAACAATCCATAGAGTTCGCGGCCCTTATGAAAGAGCTCTGTCTCGGGTGAGTTCAGATATTTGGGCTCGCCTTTGTCGAGGACACGACCGCCGAAGCCGATCGTGCGACCTCGTGCATCGCGGATCGGGAACATCACTCGATCACGAAAACGATCGTAGAACCCAGAGCTCGCATTCACGCCAGCGCGCTTCTCACGTTCAATCGTCAGCCCGACTTGCTGCAGCTTCTGTTTGTCTGCGTCTGAAGCACCCAGTGCCTTCAGCACGAAGTCCCACGCATCGGGCGCGTAACCGAGTGCAAATCGCGAAGCGGTTTCGGCGTTCAGACCGCGTGCTTTGAAGTAGTCTTTGCCGCGATCGGAACCGAGCAGCTGCTGGCGATAAAGCTCGGCTGCTTTGTCGAGAATGGCGAACAAACCATCGCTTGGTGCGGCTGCGCGCATCGCGTTTTCTTCGTGCGGAACGTCGAGTCCAACACGCGCTGCGAGTTCCTCCACAGCTTCCACGAACGTCAAATGATCGTGTTCCATCAGGAAACCGAGCGCCGTGCCGTGCGCGCTGCAGCCAAAGCAGTGATAGAACTGCTTGTCAGGAACCACCGTGAATGACGGTGTTTTTTCGTTGTGGAACGGACAACAGGCTTTGTATTCCTTGCCGTGCTTTTTCAATTGCAGACGGCTGCCGATCAACTCAACGATGTCGGCGCGAGCGACCAGCTCATCGATGAAGTGTTGTGGAATACGTCCGGGCATCGCGTCAGTAGCAGGCAGGGGTGCGACGAGTGGTGGCGAAGAATAAGCCGACGCATCGTCGGTTCAAATACCGAAGTGATGAATCGTTGAGAAGGCAAATGCTCGGCAAAACGTGGGCCAAAGTTGCGAACGGTGAGTGAAGAACTGGTCGCTGACCACAGGCCAGAACCAGGAAGAATTGGATACAAGAAACGGATTACGTGCTTCGGGCAGTCGCTCAGAAAGCGCGTTCAGAAAACTACCGCGAACTTGGCGCAATGAACTCGAGTCGATCGAGACGCTTCGGCTGCTCCTAAATCTGGCCAGCAGCCAGTCGCCAGCAGCGATCTGCCGCTGTTCTCTTCAGCCGCCGAGCTTCGCCTTCAGCTTCGCGCTGACAACACCCATGTCGGCCCGACCTTGTGCGCTCTGCTTGAGCAGCGCCATGGCCTTGCCCATCTCCTTGATCGATGTCGCACCGGACTTGGCGAGTGCGTCAGCAATCAGCGCGTCGAGTTCGGCTTCGGAGAGTTGTGCGGGCAGATAAGTCTGCAGCAGCTCAATTTCTTTGTTTTCTTTCGCGACCAGATCTTCGCGACCGCCGCTCTGGAATTGTGCGACCGATTCCTTGCGCATCTTGATCATCTTCTCGAGCACGGCGAGCACCTGCGTGTCATCGAGCGTGATGCGCTCATCGACTTCGCGCTGCTTGATCGCAGCGGTCACCATCCGGATCGTGCCGAGACGCTCACTGTCCTTAGCGCGCATGGCCGTCTTCATGTCTTCGATGATGCGGTCTTTGAGAGACATAGGTTTGAACTCCCCCTCCGCCGATCGCGGCAGAAGGTCAGGCCATGAGGACGCTGGGCAGAATCAGCAGATCAGGGACGGGGCGGACCCGTCGCCCGCCGGTCGGAAGAACTCCGACCGGCGGAGCCAGGGACAATCAGTAGCGAGGAGCAGGGCGCGCGGCTGGACGAGGAGCCGCTGCGCGTGGCGCGCCGCGAGGACCCGTGAAATCGCGGGTCGAACGCTTCTGGTGGCGCTTTACAGCCGCCGCCTTTTTGCGTTTCCGTTCCTGTGTGGGCTTCTCGTAGAATTCGCGCCGCCGCAGCTCCGTCAGCACTCCGGCCTTCTCGCAGGCGCGCTTGAAGCGCCGCAGGGCGGCATCAAAGTACTCGTTTTCTCGGATCCGGACGCTCGGCATACAACCTCTAAATTTCCGTGAACTCTTGCATGGGAGCCTGCCGCGAACGACCTTAAGGGGCAAACCTGGGGCGAGGGGGGCTGGCGAAGAGCGCGGAAGTCTAATGACAGGTCAGCCGAAAATCAAAAGGTCAACACTGAAAATGCGACCTGAGGGCCCGCAAAGCTCAGGATCGGGGCATCCGACTCTATATAAAGGCGTCACAAAGGTGTCTGGGGCTCCTCTTGAGATGGCATCACCGACCTGGAATTGATCGAAATCGCATGAAAGTACCAACGAAGGTCCAATGAAGGTCCTGGGCATCGAAACCTCCTGCGATGAGACTGCAGCCGCGATTTACGACGGAGAACGCGGCCTGCTCGCCCATGCACTGTTCAGCCAGGTCGAATTGCATGCCGTCTACGGCGGCGTCGTGCCGGAGCTTGCGTCGCGGGATCACGTGCGAAAGCTGTTGCCGTTGATTGAGGCCGCACTGTCAGAGGCTCGGATGTCCCCTGAAGAGATCGATGGGGTGGCCTACACCGCAGGACCTGGATTAGCAGGCGCTCTGCTGGTGGGTGCATCGGTCGCCCGAAGTCTGGCCTTTGCTTGGGGTAAACCCGCGGTCGGCGTTCATCATCTCGAGGGGCATCTGCTTGCGCCGATGCTGGAAGACGATGCGCCGTCCTTTCCGTTCCTCGCGCTACTCGTCTCCGGCGGGCACACGTTGTTGGCCGAGGTTCGCGGGATTGGCGACTACCAGATCATCGGTGCGTCGGTGGATGACGCTGCAGGTGAGGCTTTCGATAAGACAGCCAAGTTGCTTGGTCTTCCATATCCCGGCGGGCCGGCCCTGGCGAAGTTGGCGGATTCTGGTCAGCCCGGTCGATTTAAATTTCCCCGGCCGATGCTGGATCGCCCAGGTCTCGATTTCAGTTTCAGCGGGCTCAAGACCGCTGTGGTGGTCGCGTTGCGTGCCCTGACGCTGGACGACAGCACTCGCGCGGACGTGGCCGCAGAATTTCAGCGTGCAGTGGTGGAAACACTGGCTGTGAAATGCGCGAGGGCACTCGACCAGACGGGATTCACATCGTTGGTGGTCGCGGGCGGCGTCGGCGCCAACAAGCTCCTGCGGCGCGAGCTGTCACTTCTGGGCGAGCGGCGTCACGTGCGCGTGTACTATCCGCGGCCCGAGTTCTGCACGGACAACGGCGCGATGATTGCCTACGCGGGCTTTCGACGACTCAGTGCCGGTCAGCATGACGATCTTGCGATTCGTGCGACCGCACGATGGCCGCTCGATACACTGCAGAAGCCCGGCGCGCAGCCTTAGTTCTGGATCGCTTCACACTCACGTCATTCCGATTCCGCTCAATGGACAAGATTTTTCTCAGCGCGCTCAACGTCGAATGCATCGTCGGAATCTGGGAATGGGAACGGCGTGTCAAACAGACGGTGATCATCGATATCGAAATGGCTGCCGACATTCGACGTGCTGCTGCGAGCGATCGCATCGAAGACACGGTCGACTACAAGCGAGTGGCGAAACGCTTGCTGGCGTTCGTCGGTGACTCGCAATTCAAGCTGGTCGAGACGCTCACGGAACGAATTGCACAGCTGATCGTCACCGAATTCAACGTGAGCTGGGTCCGCGTGCGTCTGAACAAACAGGGCGCAATTCGTGGCGCAAAAGACGTCGGTATTGAAATCGAGCGCCGCCCGGAAGACTACAACTCGAGTCGCCCGTCCACTTCTCACTGATCGGACGTCTCATGCCCGAGGTTTTCGTCGCAGCCGGCAGCAATGTCGAACCCGTTTCGCACCTGCGACAAGCGCTGGATGAGCTGCAGAGAATTTATGCGCCGCTGACGGTGTCGCCCGCGTATCGCAACAAAGCAGTGGGCTTCGAAGGCGAAGACTTCATCAACCTGGTCATTGGGTTTCGCACTGATGATTCCATTCGCGAGGTTCGTCGCAATCTGCAAGAACTCGAGAAGCTTTGCGGCCGCCCTGCGGATTCTCCCAAGTGGGCGCCGCGCACCATGGATCTCGATATTCTTCTCTACGATCAACTGGTAAGCGACGAACCTGGCTTGATCCTGCCGCGTCCCGATCTGATCCGTCGCGCCTACATGCTCAAACCCATGGCCGACATCGCACCTGACGTCGTGCATCCGACGCTTCACAAATCCATGCGCGATCTATGGGACGCTTTCGATCGTGGTGGCCACGAGATGAATGTGGTGGAGCTAGATTGAGATAAGTCCTTCAGAGTAACCACAAAGAACACATAGAGCACAAAGGTCGATTCCAAGACGTGGCTCCGATCAGGCGACCACAGGGCAGTGCTAGAGCCCGACAAGGATCTGGCCGTCG
>JBJMWN010000355.1:0-3115 GCA_045810085.1 Povalibacter sp.
CAACACCGCCGGGCAGAGGATTCGCTTCATCTTGATATGAATTCGCAATGGCGCGCCACGATGCGCCATTGTCGTCGCTGCGCTGCCAATCAATGAGTGCGCGATCGAGCCGGGTGGGCGCCCTATATGCAGTTCCTACGAGCTGGGCTGCCCCGCCCGTCAAAACGGCTTCGATGTTTGTCGCGTGTCCTTCCACCACATCGACCTGCTGAGGCATGCGCACCATCGCCACATCGGGGTATGTGGCCCACGGCGTCCACGAAATATGGCGTGTGACGGAAGGGCCAAACGTCAACCAGCTGCTACTCGACCCGCACCGACCTGCAACCCCGAATTCATAGCTGGTGCTTGTGGTTGTGGTTGGGACTGGATCGCGGGTGAGTGTGAGGGATCCGCCCGCATTCGGAATTGGGACGTGCTGCGAGTAGTCGCTGTAGCTGACTTGACCGCCAGCATGAAAAATGGCGACCGAGAAGTTCCCGCAGTTCACTGGCAGCTGCCCACCATTGTTCGCCACGGTATAGGTTGCTGTTACGGAGCCGATGTTTCCTACGCAGACGTTGCCTGTGCAAGTCAAAGATGTGGTGACCTCGAGCGGCTCCGCCTGGGCAATCGGCAGCACGTAGGTCAAGACGACCGCGGTGAAATACGAAAAGCTGTCGACCGTGGTGCTGAGGGTTCCCTGATCGAGATTGGTGTTGTCGTTCACAACCCATTCCCCACCCGGCTCGGCTTTGGCGATTTTGAAAAGCTGATTGGGCTGCAGTGTCACGTTCGGAGCCGGAATGCGGACTTCGACCGGCGCGGAAAATTCGCCGCCGTGCGGCGTGATCACATACATGTTGCCGGCGGCAGTGAGGTCAGCTGGCAAAGCAGGCGCGCCGGTGGAATCCATCGCAATGCGAATGGTGGTATCGGTGTCGATGGCACCAGCGGGCACGATCACCTGCGCGCCGCTCACTTCCGTCACAGTTCCACCGTCCGCACCGATCACCGGTGGCGGTGCAGGCGGCGGCGGTGGAGGTGGTGGCGCAGGCGGTGGGCTGTTCGATGTTGGCGGGGGCGTCTTTGCGCCACCATCACCGCCGGCGCAGCCGGCCAATGCCACGAACACGCTGAATATGCACAGAATGACGCTGAGACGAGAACGCATGACACCCACCTTGTAGTTATCCGTGGGATCAACGCGTCAAACCTGAGCAAACCGGCTCACGATTTATTCTGCGTGCGATCGGTGTTACTTAATATCTGAACTTCATATCCGCCTCCCCCATTCGTTGACGGCCGACGTTCTTGGGGCACAATCGCTCGCGTGGGGGAAGAACAAAACCAAGAACAAGAACCCGGTGAGGTCACTCGCCTCCTCAAGCGTTGGACCGAAGGCGATGCATCCGCTATCGATACGCTCTGGCCGCTGGTGTACGAAGACTTGCGGCGATTGGCACGCCGCCAGCTGGCGAGCGAACGCGGCGATCACACACTGCAGCGCACGGCGTTGGTCAACGAAGCATTCATCCGGCTGTCGGGACAACGTTCGGTCGAGTGGCTCAATCGCGAGCAATTCCTGTCGCTCACGGCCAAGATCATGCGTCGCGTGCTGGTCGACTACGCGCGAAAGCGCGATGCCATACGTCGCGGCGATGGCGCTGCACACCTGAGCCTTCACGACACGCAGGCCGCATTTGAGGTGGATGAACTCCAGGCCGTTGCGAGCTTCGATGACGGCCACGTCGATCTGATCGCTATCGATGCAGCGTTGTTGCGGCTCGAACAGATCGACGCGTTACAGAGCCATATCGTGGAGTTGCGCTATTTCGGCGACCTGACACTCGAACAGACCGCGGATGTCACCGGAATTTCGCTCGCATCCGTCAAACGCGAATGGACAATGGCGCGCACGTGGTTGCGCCGCGAACTCACTGCGGCTGAAGCTTGAAAAAAGACATCACCCCAGAGCGTTGGTCACTCGTCAAAGCGCTGTTCGCCGAGGCGCTCGAAGCACCGGCATCGGAACGTTCTGAACTGCTTATGCGAGAGGCGCAGGGAGACACTGCACTGATCGCCGAAGTGCAATCTCTGCTCGCCGTGCACGACGAGCCCGGTGAGCTACTGGATCGCGTGCCTGCTGAACTCAAAGCACAAGCTTTCGCAGTCGCGGACGACAATGATCGTTTAGGCGAGAGAATCGGCGCGTATCGCATCGTCGGACTCCTCGGCACCGGCGGCATGGGCCATGTGTTCAAGGCGGTGCGCGACGACGATCAATACCACGCCGAAGTGGCCATCAAGCTCATGCGCGCCGATGTGATCGGCCCGATTGCGGAGCAGCGCTTCAAGACTGAGCGGCAGATCCTCGCAGGCCTCGATCACCGCAACATCGCTCGAATGCTCGACGGTGGTACGACCCGCAGCGGCTCACCGTACGTCGTCATGGAGCTGGTGAGCGGCGAGCCTATCGATCGCTTCAGCGATGCGCACAGCCTCAATGTCCGAGAGCGCGTGCAGCTTTTCCTGCAGGTGTGCGCGGCTGTCGGATACGCGCATCAACACCTCGTGATTCATCGCGATCTGAAACCGAACAACATTCTCGTGACTGCCGACGGTTCGGTGAAACTGCTCGACTTCGGCATCGCCAAATTGGTGGACGTCGATGCCGCCAACAGTGCCACGCGCGAAGGGGCTGTTACTCAGCTGCAAATCATGACGCTGGACTACGCGAGTCCCGAGCAAGTCAGCGGCGAGACAGTGACCACAGTGAGCGACGTGTATTCGCTCGGCGTCGTGTTGTATCGCCTACTGACTGGCCAGAGTCCCTACGGCGCACGTGTCAACGATGCGCAGCGCGTCGCCGAAATTCTGAGCGAGACGACACCGACTCGCCCGAGCCTGGTGCACGCAAGCGATCGCCAGCGCCGACGCGACATCGATGCGGACCTCGATAACATCCTGCTGATGACGCTGCGCAAGGAGCCGCAGCGGCGGTATAGCAGCGTCGAACAATTCGCGAACGATCTGCGAAATTACCTGGCGGGCATGCCGGTGCTGGCGCGCGGGAATTCATTGCGTTACCGGGCTGCGAAGTTCGTACGTCGGCGCAAGGTCGAGGTCGCGGCCG
>JBJMWN010000356.1:0-2619 GCA_045810085.1 Povalibacter sp.
GATCGATCCTCTCGCCGCTGGCTATGACACTCCGCCGAGGCAGACGGCGCTCGAGCGTGAGCTCCGCGAGCGATTCTCACGACTTCCAGGGGTGCAACAAGTCGCCACTTCCGTTATGGGGTTGTTCTCCGGGTCAGCGTGCGCCACCAGCATGGGGGCCGAGGGGTTCGACAAATCGGAAGGGACAGATGACATTGCGTACTGCGACCAAGTTGCACCCGGGTATTTCAGCATGTTGCGCATTCCGCTGGTGCTCGGCCGCGAATTTACAGATCAGGACACCGCGTCTTCGCAGCGCGTTGCCATCGTGAACGAGGGTTTCGTGAAAAAGTTCTTTCCGAACAGGAATCCTATAGGGCGGCAGATCTGGTGGGACGACAACGAGCATCGCGCGAAGCGGATCGAAGTAGTGGGCGTGGTGAAGGATATTCGCGACAAGGGTCTCAAAGAGGATCTGGTGCCGCAGCACTACCTCAGCCTTGCCCAAATGGAGAAGCCGTCGGATCGGTTGAGTTTTGCCCTGCGCACAGCCGGCGATCCTTCGGGACTGACTGAGGTGGTTCGCTCCGAGGTCAAGGCATACAACTCCGCTATTCCCATCGACAGTCTGCGGACACTGGATCGACTGATCGATAGCTCCATCAACAACGAGATCATCATCGCTAAGCTTTCGAGTTTCTTCGGCATCCTGGCCTTGGTGCTTGCCTCGATCGGCCTCTACGGCGTGATGTCATACACGATTGCGGCACGCACGCGAGAACTGGGAGTACGAATGGCATTGGGTGCCCAGCGTTCAATGGTTCTTCGCATGGTGTTGAAGGAGGCGATGCTGCTTGTGCTGCTCGGTGTTCTGATCGGCATCCCGGCCGCCCTGGTCGCTTCACGGGTAATCACCAGCATGCTGTACGGGCTGAAACCGTACGACCCCGCGGCGATGGCTTCCGTGCTTGCTCTTCTCGGTCTGATCGCTGCAGTCGCTGGCTTTATTCCTGCACGGCGTGCCACCAAAGTCGACCCGATGGAAGCGCTTCGCTACGAATAGGAGAGATATGGAGACTCTTTGGCAGGACATTCGTTACGGGTTCCGCGTGCTCAGGAAGTCGCCGGCGTTCACGCTGGTGGCAGTCCTGACGCTCGCTCTTGGCATCGGCGCGAACACCGCGATTTTCACGTTGATCAATGCCGTGATGCTGAAGATGCTGCCAGTGCGGGACGTTGAACGGCTTGTGGTAGTCGGCGATCCGACAGCGGCGCACAGCCGCTCCGAGGGCACGCCGCGGACCGAGTTCTTTTCCTATCCGCTCTACAAAGAGTTTCGCGACCGGAACAATGTATTTGAGAGCATGCTCGCCGCTGGCGAGGTAAACCGTGTGCGCGTCGCGAAGCAATCAGGAACCCAAGTTGCTGACGACGTTCTTGGCGTCATCGTCAGCGGCAACTATTTCACCGTTCTCGGCGTAAATGCGCTTGCCGGGCGGACACTCTTTGAGAGCGACGACGTCGTGCGCGGCGGCAATCCCGTTGCGGTGATCAGCTATTCGATGTGGCGCGCGCGATTCAATTCAGATCCATCCGTGATCGGCGACACGCTTCGTTTGAATGGATACCCGTTCACGATCGTTGGCGTCACGCCTCCTGGCTTCCACGGGCAAGTCGTTGGTGACGTCCAGGAAGTTTGGGTTCCGATGAGTATGCAAGAGCAGCTCATGCCAGGACGTAAGTATCTGGAGGATGTACATGCGTCCTGGCTCACCGTGATGGCTCGGCTGAAACCAGGAGTGACTGTCGAACAAGCGAAGGCTAACCTCAACGTGGTCTGGAAGCAGCTACTGGATTCCGACTACGGCGCGAAGCTGGATCCGGGTGACCTGCAGGCGATCCGTCGTGACACGATCGAGGTGACGTCCGGCGCGCGCGGCCTCTCCCAGCTCCGTGGCGATTTCTCCAAGCCTCTCTATCTGCTGATGGGAATCGTCGGTCTCGTGCTGCTGATCGCGTGTGTCAATGTAGCCAACCTCCTGCTGGCTCGCGCGACCGTTAGACAAAAAGAGATCGCCGTTCGGCTTGCGATGGGCGCAAAGCCTTCGCGACTCATACGTCAGCTGCTGACGGAAAGCGTGGTGCTCGCGTTTTTGGGAGGCGCACTTGGGCTGCTTTTCGCATTCTGGGGCACGCGTATCCTGCTCAGCGTAGCGCGGCTGGACCTAAACCAGACCGGGCTACAGGTCCAACCGGACATGAAGATCCTGTTGTTCACGCTGGGTGTTTGCCTGCTGACTGGACTGCTCTTTGGCGTGGTACCGGCGCTTCGCGCGCTCCATGTGGAACTGAATGCCACGCTGAAAAATGCGGCGCCCGGCGCGGTCGGTGGAACGCGCGGCTTTCACTGGGGCAAGGCGTTGGTTGCATCGCAAGTGGCGCTATCGCTGCTTGTGCTGTTCGCTGCAGGACTCCTCGTTCGCAGCATGCATAATTTGAAGAATCTCGATCTTGGCTACAACCGCGAGCATGTACTGATCGTCCGTCTAGATCCGACTGCGGCCGGATATGACACCCCACAGAAGGTCACCAATCTAGACGCGGAGCTGCGCAGCCGCATGGCGCGGCTGCCCGGTGTGA
>JBJMWN010000357.1:0-3130 GCA_045810085.1 Povalibacter sp.
CGTCGTGACCGAGGGACCACTCAGCGCGACTATTCCAACCGCAGCGGCTTGCCGCGAGGTGTGCAGGCCTCACGCGGACTTGCTCGCAAGGACTTTCAGACGCCGCCTGATTATCGAGCCGAGGGCACGCTGGCCGACACGTTGCCGCGAGTCCGAGCGGTCTGATTGAGGCAGTGCGATGACGCTCGAACAGATCGGCGGGGCGGTGCTGATGCTGCTCTTCCTCGCCGACATCTTTCTCACCGTGCTTTACGCACGCGCGGGCACTGGGATATTCGCGCCACATTTCAATCGGTCCGTGTGGGTATTCCTCCGATCGTTAAGCAGTGCGTTAGGCCGCCGTCGCGGCGCAGCCCTGTCGATCGCAGGCCCGCTGATCGTGATTTCGATGCTTGCGTTCTGGGCACTGGGTCTGACGGTCAGTACTGCCCTTATGATCCAGCCCGAACTCGGTACTACGATTCGGCCCAGCAGCGGCGACTCGCCCACCGACTTCGTGACCGCGCTGCTGGTCGGTGGCAACAGCCTTTCCATCGTCGGCAGCGGTGATTACTCGCCGCACTCGACCGGCACACGCATCCTCTTCCTGTTCAATTCTCTCGTGGGCGCATCGATCCTTTCGCTCGTGTTGAGTTATCTGGTACAGGTCTATTCCGGCCTGCGTGAGCGCAACGCTTTAGCGCTCACTGTCGACTTGATGACGGGCGGGACAGGCGACGCCGCTGAGATGCTGGCGCGCCTTGGTCCCAACGGTGATTTCAGCAACGCCAGCTCTGAGCTCGGAAATGTCGCGCGGTCACTCGCTGCGACGAAAGAAGCGCATCACTTCTACCCGCTGCTGTTCTATTTCCGATTCAAAGAGCCGATGTACTCAGTCTCGCGGTTCAGCTTCGTTCTGCTCGATCTAGCCACGCTGATCGACACCACGCTGGATCGGCAGAAATACAGCACGTTCGTGCGCTCAGCAGCCGTGGCTTCTATACGGCGGGGTGCTGTGTTGCTACTCGAAACGCTGGATCGGAATTCGCCGAACGGAGAGGAAGCACCAGGTGGAGTAGCAGAAGCTTCCAACGCCGAGAGTTACTCGGCTGCCGTAGAGATACTGCAGCGCGCCGGCATCGAGACCAAGCCAGACAGCAGAGCCTATGCCGAACAACGCAGCCGGTGGGAACCGCTCGTGCGCCGTGTTGCACCGACGTTCGGTTATGGAATGGAGGAAGTCGAAGGTCGCCGACCACAGAACAGACGTGCAAGCGCTGCATGAGCCGTCGACTGGCCGCGGCTGCATCGTTCTTCGCCCTCGTGCTGGCCGGGGTTTAGGTTTTCTGAGCTGCGCTACGCCAGCTAACGATTCATGGCACTTCTCCAGCTAACCCCTGAATCTCCGGCCCCGCACAGGGAGGAGTTCGAAAGCCGCGAATCTTTGTCGCACTTCTCCGATTCGCCGATAGCGCACGCCGCACTCGCTTCCCTGTTGTTCGAGCGCCGCGGCGTCCGTATCCGGGACCAGCCAAAGAATGCTTGCGTGCCCACCCGTTGCATCGCACAGCGATTCGCTCTCCTCCCACGCCCAGCCACGCAGGTGTACGGCGACCACTTCGGCATTCAGATAGAACGCAACGCCGTATCGTGGTTTGCTATCGACGAATACGACTTCAGTGGCAGGAGTCCTCATCACATGCATCACCTGTGCTATCTCCGCACTGAACGATTGCGCATCTGCACTGTTTGCCAACCATGATGCGCCAACACGCGTCAGCAACAATACGAAGATCCAAACCGCCAGTGGCCACGCTTCGCGCTGCGGCATCAAAGGCATCGAGCGGATCCTAGTTGCACACAGCAGTGCGATCGGTACGAACAACGGCAATAAATAGAGTGGCAAGCGACTGCGAGAGAGCGCGAAGACGCTCAGCGGCACCAGCAACCAAGTCCAGAGAAATTTTTCTCGGCATCGATCCAGTGCACTCCATTCTGCTTTGACGGGCTTTCGTATCAGCAGCCAACCCCAAGGCATGCTTCCAATCAGTATCGTAGGCACGTAAACCTTCAGAGCGCCCAGTGCACCTCCATTGCGCCCGTGAGCATCGGCGAAAATGCGACCGTACACCTCCGATCCGACGAAATAGTTGAGAGCCTCCGGATCAATGACAATCATCGAGGCGTACCAGCTCAGTCCAACCAGAGCAAATATGCAGAGGCCTCGCGGTGCAAAGAGTTGTCGGAGCGCGCGCTTGTGACGAATTCGAATCAGGTACACCACAGCCGCCAACATCGGTAGTAGCGCTGGTGGTCCCTTTGTCAGGAACGCAAGTCCAAGAACGAGCCACAACACACTCACCCACCGAGGACACGCGTCATCTTTGAACAGCGCTCCAGTGCGCACCAACGCCAACATGGCCGCAGCTTCGAACATCGTGAGTAGCGCGTCAGTCGAGACGACGTTGAATCCAACGAATGACCCCGCACAGGTCATCCATATCAAGCTTGCTGCCCAGGGCACGCGCAGGTGCAGATCGCGAGCGAGCTGAAACACGATGAGTGCCGTAGTGAGAAACGCAAGCGCGTACGGGAGGCGGGCTGCACCTTCGCTGCGTCCAAACGTCTTGAGACTTGCAGCGATCATCCAATACGTCATGGGCGGCTTGGCAAGATGGGCAGTTTCTTCGTTCAGATGTGGCACCCACCAATTGCCGCTTTTGATCATCTGCAGAGCGATGTCCACATAGCGACCCTCATCGGGGTCCCACAGAGCGCGACTGCCTTGAAACGCAAACGCGAGGATCAGAGTGACGATGGCAAGCACGATCGCGCGCGATTGAGATGCGTCATTGATCCATGCGATCGTGGAACTCTGGGTAGCTGCGCTCGTATTCATGACGGCTCGAAGGAGATGACTCACGCGTTGCGATGAAGTCTCAAGATCCGAGTTCGCTGCGCTCAGAGCAACCAGCATTACTACGCAGGGTTCCGCTTGAAAACTTTATTTCGCTGAAGCTCGGAATGCCGATGGATTTTCGCTGCGCTCAACGTCTAACTGCAGTTTGCATTTGCGCTATTCGAATACGAGCGTCATCACCTCAGATCGGCGACACACCACTCAGACGCTTGATCTTGCGCATTGCGGCAC
>JBJMWN010000358.1:0-19141 GCA_045810085.1 Povalibacter sp.
CCCGGATCCGGTGTGATGCGGAAATAGTTCAGCCGCGGATCGCGTGGTGGCTCATAGCCTTCCAGGACGACAGGGAGCGATTGCGACTGTGCCACCGACTCGACGGCACTCACGAGCTCGAGATATTCCTCGAGGCGTACAGTCGGCGGCATGAACACATACAGCACGCCGTTGCGCGATTCAGCACACATTGCCGTCCGCGTCACTCCATCAGCGGATTCACCGTTCGCGGGTCGGCGAATCGATTCATCGCCACGCGGCCATGAGTCATGCCAGCGATCCGCAGCTCCAGCAGCTGAGCTCGGTGTTTTATGCGACGCCGCAGCGTCTTCATTGGATAGACCGATGAGCTGCCGACGAATCTCAGCGTGTCGCGCAAGTGGCGGTTGGCGCACGGTCGGATCTTGCGGATATAAATAGGGGTAGTCACCCGCCTTGACCCAAGGCTGCGAATCGCGCGGCAATCGATAACCGATCGGTGAATCGCCTGGAATCAGATAGCAACGCTCTGCACGCAAAAACCAGGGTCCCGACTGCCATGCAGCTCCGCTCGGATGACGCGCGATCGGCAACACATGTCCGATGACGCGATCCAGACCGCGGCTGAATATTTTCGCCAGACGTGCGCGCTCGAGCGGATCCTCGAGTTTGGAATCGAGCGGATCGACGTTGCTCGGCAACTGACGTTCACGCCACAGGTAATAGAAAACATCTTCGTACGCTGCAAACAGGTGACGGCTCGAAACGCCAAGACGCTGAGCGACCGCTCCGAGGAAGCGCTGAGCCTTCACCTCATCGGCGCCATAGTTGACGCTTTCATCCGCATACAGTGCCGGGTCAGCCCAGACCGGCTCGCCATCGCGCCGCCAGAAACAGTTGAGCGACCAGCGCGGCAGTTGCTCGCCCGGATACCACTTGCCTTGACCGAAATGTGCGAGACCCAGCGGTGCGTATTTCGCTTTGAGCTTGTGGAACAGTTGTGCCGCGAGTGGCCGCTTCTTCGGCCCGAGTGCAGCGGTATTCCATTCGGCACCATCGGGATCATCGATGGAGATGAAAGTCGGTTCACCGCCCATGGTGAGTCGCACGTCCTGGGCCAGCAGATCGCGATCAACCTGCGCACCGAGTCGTTCGATCTCGCTCCATTCAGCGTCGGTATAAGGCTTCGTGACGCGCGGCGCTTCCCAGATGCGCTCGACTTTCATGCTATGCGAGAACTCGACCTCCGATTCGTCGACAGCGCCACTGATGGGTGCGGCCGAAGAAGGTTCGGGCGTGCATGCCAGTGGAATGTGGCCTTCACCCGCGAGCAGACCGGACGTGGGATCGAGTCCAATCCAACCGGCGCCCGGCAAATAGACTTCGCACCACGCATGCAGATCGGTGAAATCGGCTGGCGGACCGGAGGGGCCGTCCAATGATTTGACGTCGGCGACCAGCTGAATGAGATAGCCCGAGACGAATCGCGTCGCCAGACCGCAGTGACGCAGAAGCTGCGCGAGGAGCCATGAAGAATCGCGGCACGAACCTGAGGCTTTCTGCAGCGTCTGTTCCGGTGTTTGCACGCCCGGTTCGAGACGGATCAGATACTTCACATCCGCCGCGAGACGCTGATTCAGAAGCACCAGGAAGTCGATGGTCCGCATGCGCTGACGCGGAATGGCTTCGAGATATTCGCTGAAGAGTGGCGTCAGCGGTGCGGCGATCAGGTACGGCGCGAGTTCGTGCTGTTCTTCAGCCTGATACTTGAACGGGAAATTCTGCGCATATTCTTCGAGGAAGAAGTCAAAAGGATTGAACACGGCCATCTCGGCCACGAGATCCACTTCAACCTTGAACTCGGTGGTCTTCTCTTCGAAGACGAGACGAGCCAGATAGTTGGACTGCGGATCCTGTTGCCAGTTGATGAAATGATCCGTTGGAGTTACCCGCAACGAGTACGAGAGCACGCGCGTTCGCGAATGCGGCGCAGGACGCAGCCGTACGACCTGCGGACCGAGGCTGACCCGGCGATCGTATTTATAGTGAGTGACATGATTCAGCGCGACGTGAATGGACAAGCAGCAAGGCCTCGCAAGATGTGTGGTGGGGGTATGTGCAAAACTCACTCCAGCACCTTCGCGCACGAGTGGCATGAGGGCAGGGGTAAAGTCGCACCAGTTGAGTGCGCAAACCGTTATGATCGCACCAGCGGGACGCCCCGCAGCGCGAACTTCACGTAGAGCCGGAAGGATCACACCGGCGGCATAACGGCCATCATCGCGGATGAAACGCTTTAAGCAAGTAGATTCCGGAGTCGCCACCTGAATGTGGATCGCAGTGCTGATCGTTCTGGTCGTCGTACTGGCGGCGGTGATGTTCAAAGTTCTGGGGCAAGGCAAACCCATTCCGGCCGAAATCGCCGAGCCGGCAGCCCCCGATAACCTCGCAACTCAGGCCATCCAGAGCGATGTGCCGTTCCAGACACCAGAAATCGAGAACGTCACGAACGAGTGCTATCGACTGGCGTTTGGACTGCCCGCACTGAATCCACAGCTGGTCGCTGATCACGCTGCGGTACTCGATGCAGTCGTCAAATCCCTCGATGAGTCAGTACACGAGCGGGACTATTTCCCCCGGCGACCGATGCTGCTGCCCAAGTTGTTGCAGGCACTCAATGACAGTGAGAGCACTCGCAACGAGCTGGTGCGGGTTCTGCTCGAAGATCCAACATTGGCGGGCGCAGTGCTTCAACGCGCCAATAGTGCTTTCTACCGCTTCACGCCTGAGCCCATCGAAAGTCTGGACCGGGCCGTGTTGCTACTGGGTACCGACGGGCTTCGCTCACTGACTGCAGCAGCCATTCTGCAGCCTGTATTTCGTATGCCTCGCGGCAGGTTCGAAGCTTTTCCGGAGTTCACATGGGAGCAGGCAGAGCGCACCGCAGTTGCTGCAGAGGTTCATGCACGATCCATTGGCGATGCGGAACCGATCGTGGCCCAGTTGCTCGGCCTTCTCAGCATGCTGGCTAACATCGTCCTGTTTCGACTCACCATGGACAAGTATCGCGACTTTCCTTCGCTGACGCCGCGAGCCGATGTTTTCATCGAAGCGATTCGCACGCAGAAGGCATGCACCGCCAGTTTGATCGCACAGGCATGGAAACTTTCAGACCTGTCGATTGCCGCGTTCACCGAACAACAGCAGAAGATGCCACCCGCGCAGATGAGCTCACTGGGTCGAAGCGTCTATTTCGCTGATCTCACCGGTGCACTCGCAATGCTGACGGCACGTAACCACTATTCGAAAACTCACGCACAACAAATCCTGACTGAACAGGGAGCGGACATCGAAACCGCACGAGCCATGTGGTTGGCTGCAGCTTCGGCTGCTAAAACCTGAGTCCGGGGCTCGGCGCCTCCGGAACCGCTCGCTGCGTCCGTCCGTTACCGATACATGCATCAGGTACGGGGGTTTTTCCATGAGCGTGTTGAAGTATCAGCAGGGGAAAGCGGGGTGGATTCTGTTGTGGTTGCTGGGTGTGCCGATCCCGGTCCTGCTCGTTCTGTTCTTGGTCCGCGGCTGCACCTGAGCTCGCGCGAGCGTTGACGATGAATGATGGGCGGATCACAGTCCGCCCTTCCCTCTCACCCTGCGGATAAAAATCATGTTGGTCACTTTCCGTTCGAGCGCTACGGACTCAGTCCATATGTTTGGCGAGGTCGCGACTCAGCTCATTCGGATGATGGGCGGAACGGGTCGAGTACCGGGTGCCTTCAATGCCGAGGACGTGCCATCCGCGCTTCGACAACTCGAATCGTCCCTCGAACTGTTGAAGAACCAGCCGCACGCGCAGTCTTCAGCAACGGCCGCACCCCCCGCGGACAACGAAGATTCCTCGGCTGACGACGAAGAGGAAGATGCCGAGCCTCCCGTCGAACTCGCCGTTCGCGCGATTCCATTGGTGGGTCTGCTGAAGCGCGCCGCAGCCGCGAAAGCAGAAGTGATGTGGGAGGGGAAATAGCAGCGCGGCGGCGGGCGTAGCTTCCTGATCGAGCCGATTCCCAACGCTACTAGCAGGCCCGCGCAGCGGTCACTGATCGCCTGCCTTCAGGCATAATTCACGCCCTCTCAAAAACATCGGGCGTCCCCATGGGCCGTATTTTCGAAGTCAGAAAGCACGCAATGTTTGCGCGCTGGAACCGCATGGCGAAGCAGTTCGCGCGTGTCGGCAAGGAAATCGCGATTGCAGTGAAGAGCGGCGGCCCAGACCCCGCATCCAATCCGGCCTTGCGTCGAGCCATGCAGAACGCTCGCGCCGTGAACATGCCGAAGGACAACGTCGTTTCGGCCATCAAACGCGCTTCAGGCAAGGACGCAGCGAACTACAACGAGATCATCTACGAAGGCTACGGTCCTCATGGCGTCGCGATCATTGTCGAAGTCGCCACTGATAATCCGACTCGCACCGTCGCCAACATTCGCAATGTCTTCGACAACAACGGCGGCAATCTCGCGGCCACTGGCAGCGTGAGTTTTCAGTTCAAGAAAATGGGCGTGTTCCGGTTGAACCCCGAGGGAATCGTTCAGGACGATCTGGAACTCGATCTCATCGATCACGGTCTCGAAGAGATGGGCGAAAGCACGGGCGAAAAAGGTGAACCGCAACTGGTGATCCGTTGTGCCTTCGCCGATTTCGGACAGATGCAGAAGGCGTTGGAAGATCGGAAGATCACCCCGCTCTCCGCTTCACACGAATACATCTGCATGACTCCGACCGAACTGCCCGAAGCCCAGGCCACCGAAGTCATGATCCTGATCGACAAACTCGAACAGGACGATGACGTGCAAAACGTCTATCACACGCTGGTGTAATCGTTCAGTTGCAGTAGCTGCGACAGTCACGAAGTTCATTCAGGCACAGATCGTCCGCATCGCGCGCTTTGACGTCGCAGTCTTCCCGGCGTGAGGCGACCGAACCGCTCAGCACGTTGACGCAGTCGTTGTAACGAGAGCCGATGCGGGCGAGGCATGCATCGCGATCCGGTGCATAACGACATCGTGCCTGCGTATAGAACCCGCACTCGGCGATGCGGTTACTCGGTGCAGCGGTGAAACCACCCGTCGCGCCAAAACCGACGGCCCGCATGCAATCCTGTTTGCCACGCCTGTTGATGCTGCGGCACTGGCCATCGTCACGCTCACACTGTGTCATGCATTCCTGACGATGCGTGTTCGCAGGATTGATCGACGCGGTCTTGATCGTATTTGTGTCGGCCGCAGATTTATTCATGCGTACAGTTTCAGTGCTGTCTGTTTGCACGACTGCGGCGCTTTTAACAGTCGGCTCAATGATTGTCGGCGGAGGTGCCTTCTCAGCTATCGATGTATCTGCTGTCGGAGAAGACTCGTCCACTGAATGCTCAGTAGCTGCCGTTGTCACCGGAGCGGATTCTGTGACGGGCTGCGCCGGTGTTGGACGCGCGCGTTCCTGAGCGACAGGCGGAACGGTGGATGCAACCCGATCGCGGCCAGCCGCGAACCCACCGCCGTAATAAACGCCTGCGCCTGCAGCAGCTGCGACGATCAAACCTAAAAACCAGAGCGCAGCACTTGCGCTGCGCCGAACGGGCATTTGAATCGCAAGCAGAAAAGCATCCAGTGACAGCCATCGATCCTCAGGCCGCGGCGACATGGCACGCATGACGGCGTCTGAGTATCGCTGGGGCACGTCGCGGCGAGTCTGACTCAACGCTTTGAGTGCACCCATCGGAATCGCGCCCGCGAGCAACTCGTACATGATCACGCCGAGCGCGTACTCATCTGCACGCCAGTCCACCTCTTTCGCATCGAACCGCTGTTCGGGAGCCATGTAGTAAGCCGTGCCGAGCGTGGTCCCGGTTTGCGTCATATGCGCGCCGCTGTAAGCGCGAGCAATTCCGAAATCCATCAACTTCACAGTGCCATCATCGGCAAGCCAGACGTTTTCAGGTTTCAGATCACGATGCACGATGTAGCGATGTGCGTAGCGCAGGGCATCGATCAGTTGCCGTGCAACGTCGGTGACCTCAGCGACCGTAAAAACGCGCTTGTCGTGTTGGTAAGCTTGGATTCGCTGTCGCAGCGTCTCGCCTTTCAACCGCTCCATCGAAAGATAGTAGTGGCCGCCGCTCTCGCCTACGTCGTACACGCGCACGATGTTCGGATGGGAAAGATTGCTCGAGAGCTTTGCTTCGGCGAGAAATCGTTCTTTCGCAGTCGAGCTGAAGATCAGGTCTTGCCGCAGGACCTTGATCGCGACATCTTCATTGCGCAATCGATCGCGCGCTGCGTAGACATAGCCCATGCCACCTTGCCCGAGCATGTCACCGATCTCGAGACGACTCGACAGCACCGCACCGGTTCGCATCGGCGACTCATAATGCCGCGCGGATGATTCTGCGTTGGAACGTCCCAGTGTGGAGTCGTAGTTTGACTCCGGTGCTGGCGTATACCTGCCTGTCGAGGTGAGACATTCATAAGCCTCGACCAGATTGCTCAACGCACTTTGATGTTGAGCGCGTTCCGCATCGGTTTGCGCGGACACGAGTCTGCCTTGCATGGTCGATAGGCGTTCGCCATAGGCGCGCGTGATTGCAATAGCGTCTTCTCCGCCCGTCAGCCCAAGACGAGCCTGCGCCGAATTCTTGTCCATTGTTCCCCACTCATCGACGAGTCATCAGCTGGGCGCGGATTGTACTCTGGGCGCGCAAAGAGACAGCCGCGAAGTTCGGCACAAACGAATATGGATTTCGCGAAGCTCAGCAGTCGCGAATCTTTACACGCGACGCTTGAAAAGCTCGACGCTACAGAAGCAACAGATCACGCGATCGAACGCGCGATTACGAATGTCTTCGGAACAGATCCGCGGCCTGCCCACGCGAATCGCAATCGAGCTTGTCCAGGATATTCGCGATGTGACGTTTGACCGTGTGCAGGCTGAGCGATAAGGAACGCGCGATGTGCTTGTTACTCGCGCCACCCGCAACCTCGGCCAGCACCTCGACCTCGCGTTCAGAGAGCACCGCGAGCAATCCTTTCTTGGCGCCGCTGTCTGCACTCGGCGCATCGCTCCATCTTGCGAACTCTTCCATGAAGAGTGCGTGATCAGCTCCCTTCTTCAACGCGGATGGAACGAGATCGAGAAGCTGGTTGACGACTCGGCGCGATTCGAGCAACAGCAATCCGACGGCATGCTCGCGAATCACTTCTTCGTAGACTGATTCGAACATCGACCAGGCTTCGCTCTTGCGGCCTTGCATCAACAGCACATAGCTCAGCGCAATACGTGCATCCGAATAGATCATCGGCATGCGACGCTGCGCATGAGTTGCGATCGCTTCGCGTAGTGCACCATCGGAACGCGTCCAGTTCTTGTCCAGCAAAGCATCGATTCCGCGCACGGTCGCGGCAGCAGTTTCGGTGAAAGGCCACTCGCCGGGCATCATCGGTGCGGTGAGATAGGGCAAGACTTCGCGAAAGCGGCCGACGTCTTCGACCATCCAGCATGCGCGGGCATATCCATGCCGGTAAGCACGCAGCCATACATGGCTGTGACCCGCCAGTTCCGCGATCTGCAGACCTTTGATGTGCGCCTGCATGGTTGCGAGCGCCCGCTCATGATCGCCCGTCACCATGCTGACGACGGAGCGCACCTGACCTAGTCGTTCAATCGCGAGGCGCACACCGCCGAACTGGTGCTGCAGCAACTCCGCCTGATGCAGTGCGTCCTGCATCTCTGCGCGGCGGCCGCGCCATAGATGCGCCCATACGCCAATCGTGAACGCGGAGATGTGCCAGGGCAGCGGCGTCGTCCCGCGAATCTGCTGGAACGCCGTGAAGAAGCGTTCGAAGATTGCCGCGATGCCGGGTATGCCGATCAGCACACAGTGAATGCGATCCGCAGTAGCAGGAAGAATGGTCGCCGGATCAGCTTCCGCAATCTCAATGTAGTCGCGCATGTACAACGCGACCGAAGCCAGATCGCCTGAAGGTGTCGCGCACCAGGCTTGCTGGAGTGCCAGCTCAGCCCTACCCAACTGATCGAGCGGTAGCTGCGCTGCCTGGTCGATGCGTTCGCGTGCTTCTTCACGCGCCCCGGAGGAGTTCATTGCATCGATGAGATGAAACAGAGCTGTCACTCGTTCCGCACTGTGCTCCGGTGCAGTGAGTCCTTCGACGGCCGGAATCAATTCGCGTTTGGCACGCGACCAGTCCCAGCGAAACCATGCGCAGGTGCCGCGCAGATACGAAATCATCGGATTGCTGGCGCGCACGTGCTCGGGAATGCCATCGATCCACCGCTCAACTGTTGCGATCCCGCCATGAGCCAATCGTTCAGGACCCGCCTCGGTGATCCGATGCATCGCTTCATCCCAGCGTTGCGCCGCGAGCAGGTGATAGATCGCGCGCGAACGCATGCGCTCTGCCTTCGCCGTACGCTCGTGCAGTTCCTTCTTGAGCTGCGGATCGCGTCGCGTCAGTTCCGCTTCCAGGAACTCGCGGAACAGATCGTGGAACCGCAGCACTGGCGTCATCTCATCGATGGCCGTGAGAAACAGATTGCGACGATACAAAGACTCGAGTACCTGCCGCGCATCCGATCGACCGGTCAGGACGCCGCAGAGATGCGGATTGAGCTCGATCAGGATCGAGCTGCGCAGGACAAAGTCCTGCAAGTCGGTGGGCAGTTCGTCGAGCACTTCCTGCGCAAGGTAGGCGAACAGGTGACGATTGGAATCGGCGCTATCGCCGCGTAGCACGGGCCCACGGGCTGCACCGGCTCGCGACTGCAGCACCAGCAGCAAACCCGCTGCCCAACCGTGAGTGCGCTGCATCGCTTCGCGAACCGCCGCGTCATCCAGCGACTTGCCAAAACGAGCTTGCGCAAGGGCTGTCGCGTCCTCAATCGTGAACTGCAAGTCCGCAGGCACAAACGCACCCAACTCTCCGTAGGCGCGCCATCGCGCGAGAGACAGCGGCGGCTCGACGCGCGAACCCAGCACGATCGCGACATGGTCAGGGAGTCGTTCGATCAACGAATCGAGCAGCTCGTACGCCTCGGGTTTTTCGATGCGATGCAGATCATCCAGGATCAGCACGATGCGTTTGGCTGTGCTCGTGCATAACGCGTTCACCAACGCCGCCAGCGCCGCACGGGTCTGTGGGCGTGAACCCGCGACGCTCTCGACGAGGGATCGTGGATCGGTATCCCAGCTCAGACCCAACGGATCGAGCGATTGAATGAGTGCGGCGAAGAAGCGGTTCGTGTCGTTATCGTCGGCGTCGATCGTGATCCAGAGCGCGGTAGTGTCCGAGGGTGGCTCTTGCATCCATTGCGCAAGCAACGTTGTCTTGCCTGATCCACCCGGCGCGCACACCAACGTGACTGGATTCTCCTGAATCGACTGGCTGAGGCGCTCGTACAAGGCAGGACGCGCCAGCACATCGCGCCGTACCCGAGGTGCGCGGAATTTAGTCAGAGCAACGAGGTTCCACTGGCCGGTGGATCCGAGCGAGTCGACGGTTTCGGCGGTGGCGACCATGGCGGGAATATCAGAGTTCTTTGAATCTATTGTCAGGCAGTTGATTCGTGCACTGCAATCGTAACCTGCGCCCGTTGTTGTAAAGCTCTTCGGCAAGTGCAAACAGGGCAGAGAGAGAAAGGATGACTCGTGTGCGCGAACAGTTCGCTCAGCTCGGCACGGTTCGCTGCGTCGTCTTTTTCTATTCCTGAGCGATTGCTGGAATCCACAGGGTCGCACTCAACCCACCTTCTGGGCGATTGGCCAGTGAGATTCGTCCGCCATGCGCTTCGACGACTTCGCGGCAGATCGTCAATCCCAGGCCAGCGCCGGCGGGCTTGGTCGAGAAGAACGGCAGGAGAGCAGCGCGTAGGACTTCCTCGCTCATTCCTGAGCCGCGATCCATGACCTGCAGGCGCCATCCGCCCGCCTGCTCGCTTACTTGCATCTCGATACTGTCTTCTGGCGCGCCAGCCTCGCGTGCGTTTTTCACCAGATTAATCAGCACCTGCTCCATCTGAGTCGGATCGAACACCCCGGTGCGCGCGGAAGGCTCGCCGACAAGCCGAAAGGCCGTGGTTTGCTGCAAAGACCGCAGGAACGCTGACCAATCCACCGCTTCAGGCTTCGGCTTTGGCAACTTCGCAAATCGAGCGTAGCCGTCGATGAAAGAGTGCAGATGACGAGCACGCTCTTCGATGGTCTTGAAAATGCGTTCAAGTTGCGGCGGATCAGGTCGCTCGACGAGCTGCCGACCGGAATGCGCCAGCGATGAGATCGGCGCGAGCGAATTGTTCAGCTCGTGAGCGATGACACGAATGACCTTCTTCCAGGTCTCGACTTCCTGCCTGGAGAGCTCGCGAGTGAGCTGCTTCAGGAGAAACAGGCGATGCGACTGGCTGTTGAGCAGAAACGCGCGTTGCGACAGATGATAGATGTCCGACTCGCCTTCGTTCTCGACGGTAAACAAGCTATCTGCCTGAGTGGCAACTGCCTGACGCAGTGGATCGGGCGCGGCATTGAGCAAATCCGTGAAAGACAGCCCTTCGAGCTTGCGTCCTCCGAGAAAACTCTGACGTGCGGCCACGTTGCTGTACACGACGCGATCGCTGGCATTGGTCAGGACCATTGCGAGCGGCGTCGCCTGGATCACGGTGTCGAGAAGGAGCTCACGTTGATAGAGCCCTTGCCTTTCATCTCGCAATAGCTGGCCGAGCCCGTTGTAGCTTTCGATAAGACCTTTGAGCTCGAGATGCTTCGAGGGAGCAATGCTCACGCTGAAGTCGCGATCTTTCATGCTCGCGATTCCATCGCCGATAGCGGCAACAGTCTCGACGATCGGTCGCGTGAAGCTTCGTGCGGCGATCAAGCCGATCGGCACGATGGCTATCACAGTTCCCAAGAGCGCAATCGGAATCGACCCCAGCCACCTGTACAGGCCGGCATAGATGCCCATCGCCACAATCGCGAGCACCACGCTCCAAGCAGCCAGCTTGCCTTCAAGGGAAAAACGCATGAGGCATTCTAACGTGCAGAGTGACAGATTGAGCTCGAAGGAATGATCCGTTCTATCTGTACGGATCGCACGTCGTCAGCCACTCTCCGAAAGGACTGCTGTTGGGTCTAGTCCTTGAGCCCGAGCTTTTCCATTCTTCTATAGAGGGCTTGCCGGCTTAAGCCGAGCTCGCGAGCGGCTCGGGCAATCACGCCTCGAGCACGTGAAAGCGCCTCTTCGATCTCTGCACGATCTGGCTCGCGCTCTGCTTCAATTTCGGAATTTGCGGCCGCCGAGCTCAATCCCAGATCGGTCGGTGTGATTTCCGGGCCAGTGGACATCAAAGACGCTCGGCGAATCGTATTCAGCAACTCACGCACGTTGCCCGGCCACGGATGCGCAACCAAAGCTCGCTCCGCTGGTGCGTTCAGACGCGCCCCTTCGAGGAAGTGCCGCGCGAGCGGCAGGATGTCGTCTGTACGCTCGGCCAGTGGCGGAACGCGCAGCTCGATGACGTTGAGACGGTAGTAAAGATCCTCGCGGAAGCGTCCTTCGGCGATTGCAGCCGCGAGATTTGTGTTGGTCGCACTGATCACGCGAACTCGCACCTTGCGAGTCACACTGCTGCCCAGCCGCTCGAACTCACCGGTCTGCAATACACGCAAAAGTTTTGCCTGACCCTCGAGCGACAGATTACCGATCTCATCCAGGAACAATGTTCCGCCATCCGCTGCTTCGAAGCGACCTTGCCTCGCCTTCACCGCTCCTGTGAATGCGCCCGCCTCAGCCCCGAACAACTCTGCTTCCATCAGATCCTTCGGCAATGCGCCGACATTCACCTTGACGAACGGACCCGAGCGCACCGCAGAGTTCGCCTGAATGATCGCAGCGATGATTTCCTTTCCAGATCCATTCGGACCCGTGATCAAGACAGGAACTTCGGCGGGGGCAACATGCGTGGCTTTCGTGACCAGATCCCGAATGGCCTCGCTCTCGAATATGAGTCCGCAGAGATTGAAACGCGAAGCCAACGCAGCCCGTGATTCGGCACGACGTTTGGAGGCGCGTTCGCGTTCTGCCGAAAGCACCCGCAGCTCGAGCAGGTTGCGCACCGTGGTCAGCAACCTCGCATCGTCCCAGGGCTTCGCGAGATAGTCAGCGGCGCCGGATTTCACCAGTTCGATCGCGGTTTCCAGATGCGTCCATGCGGTCAGCAACACGATCGGGATCGAGGGATGCCGTGCGCGAATCGTGCGAAAAAGTTGCACGCCCTCCTCGCCTGAGGTCGCTTCCTTCTTGAAGTTCATGTCCTGCAGCACGAGATCGATGTCGTGCGACACGAGCTGTCGCATGCCCTCGACGGGGCCATTCGCACCGAGCACGCGATGACCTTGCAAGGAGAGCAGCACCTCAAGGGCCGTTCTCACTGCGTCGTTGTCATCGATGATCAGAATCGTCGCCATGTCAGGGGCTCGGAAAATGGATGTGGCTCGGACAAGAGACTAGGGCGATCTTCAATCATGCTCAACCGAGTTGCGCCGCCTGCCCTAATCCCGCCGGCAGCAAGCTTGCGTCAACGCATCGTTCCTCTCTCAAACCGTCCTGGTCGCAATCGCAGGCGGAATTGCGGCTGCACGTCGGGCCGGCATGAACACCGCCAGTTGCCCGAGCACCCACAACACAATGACACCTGAAATCACGTAAATCGGTTGGAGTCTCGGAAGTGAATACGCCGTGCTAAGCCAATGCCCGAATGCGAATGCAAGGATGGAACCCAGGACGACGCCGCCCGTCGTCAGCAACCAATTCTCCACCATGAAATATCGAATGATGTCGATGCGCCGCGCGCCCACCGCACGACGTGTGCCGATCTGTTTCGTGCGCACGCTCACATGGAAACTCGCCAATCCGACGATGCCCAGCGCCGTCACTGCGATCATCGCCCCAATGATCACCATCAAAAAAATGACCATGCGACTATCGCTGCGGTAGCTGCGCTCAACATAGTACGAGTGCGGATGCACATAGGTGATCGCGCGATGGGTATTGGCTTCCGAAAGTTTGCGTTCGATTTCTGGGACGAGGCTGTCCGCGCGACCGGACTCAGTGTGAACCACATAGCGAACACCCGGGGGATTCGGCGTACGCGGCAATAGCATGACGTGCGCCTGGTGCTCGTAATCAACCCACGCAGCGAGCATGTTCTCGATGATGCCAACCACGACTGCCGAATGACCCAGGCCGTCGTAAATCGTTTTGCCAAGTGCCGGTTGATCACCAAAGAGCGCCTTGGCCACATCCTGAGTGATGATCACCGAAGGTACGAAGTCAGAATTGCTTTCGTTCGGGTTGTATTGCATCTCCTGCTCGTTGAATGTTCGGCCTTCGAGCAGCTTCACCCCGAGTGAAGCAATGATGTTCTGATCGACATCGTAAGTGTTGACGTTGGTCTGATGCTTCAGTGGATCGGGAGTCACGCCATAGTTGGAAGATCGTCCGCCGCCGGACATCGGAATACCACTCATTGAGGATGCCGATACGACACCTGGAATTGAGCGGAGCAGGTCGAGATCGCGACGCACCGTGTCGAGGTGATTGTAATCAGGACCAAAGCCATTGCTCTGGACAAAGATCAGGTTCGCCGAATCGATGCCCGACGGTCGGCCAATTTTTTCGACACGCTGCATGATGATGAACACCGCGTTCGCGATCACCGCGAGCGTCAGCGCAATCTGCAGCCCGACCAGAAACGCACCCGTCTTGTTGCGAAGCATGGCACTGAGGATTGGGCGGAATTCCATAGAAACCTCTAAGAAGGTCCTAGCCATGAGGCGCTAGGCTGTGGAGATATGAATCAGTCGAATAGTCTTTCGCGTTCTAGAGCCCAGTGCCCTAGCACCTTGGGCCCTTCTCTCACTGTGTCTTCAAATAGGCAGCTGGTTGCACACGACAGACGCGCCATGTCGGATACAGGCCCGCCAGCACGCCAGAAGCGATGGCGATCAGCAGTGCGAACAGGCTCATGGTCATGTCGAGTCGAGTCAGCGCCTCGTAATTTTCGTACATGTGGCGCACACCGATCAGTCCGAGCGCGGCGATGCCGATTCCGAGCAGGCCACCTGCAATTCCGATCACTCCGACTTCAATCAGGTGCTGATTGAAGATCGTGGCGCGCGATGCGCCGAGCGCACGACGCAAGCCTACTAACGGCGCGGCGCCGAGGAACTTCGCGAGCAGCAGACCAATCATGTTCAACAGGCACACGGCAAGGAACATGAACGAAAGACCGACCAGTACGCTGTTATCGCTCTGGACAACCCGATTGATCTTCATCCACTCATCGGGATGTCGCAGCTGATTGTTGAGAGGCCGTTCGAAGCGGCCGAGCTTCTTCTGCTCGCGAACGTAGTTGTCGATGAAGTTCTGGTAAGCCTCGACCTGGGAAGCATCACGCAGCTCGACCCAGTATTGAAGCCAGACACAGCTGCTGTTCAGAAAATCCTGGAACGAGCTCACGGACTCGGGTCGCCAGCAGTTCGTGTTACCACTGCTGTACATCTCCTTTTCGATGCCGATCTCGAAGGGTAGAAACATTTCTTCGGGATCCTCGAACGCTCCATTGTTCAGATCGTAGACTTTAGGTGTGGGCTTCCAATTCTTCAGCACGCCTACGACCTTGTAATCATCGCCATCCATTCGAACGGTCTTGCCTACACTGTCTTGACCGCCGAAAAGCTTCTCATTGGTCTCCTTCGACAACACCACGACGCGTTGAGCATTGCGGTCGGCATCAGCATCCCAGCCACCGCCATATTCAAACGGCGTTTCGAACATCTGGAAGAAATCTTTCGTCGTGAGACGCGCCTCGATTCTGAATGGCTTCACGCCTTTCGCGGCATCGCCTTCGACGACGAAACTGCCCTTGCGCATCGCTGCTTGACGAGAAGGAATATCAGACTGCATCAACGCGGCGGTGTCTCGATATGTGAGCTCGTATGGCGGGAGGTTGGGTCGTTTGTCGTCCCAAGGCTCGTTGGCATCCCAGCTGTCCAGCGTGACGGCGTATAGAACCTCATTTCGATCCGCCACAGGATTGCCTGACATCAGGCGATACACCGTAAGCGTCGTGATGCAGACGCCGACGCCTAACGCGATCGCACTGATCATCAATGCGGTGATGACTGGCGTTCTTCGCAAGCTTTTGAAAGCGAGCCGCACGTAATAGGTGAGCATGGTGATCAATTCAGGTTCGAAGTAGAGGAAGCCGGTCTTCATTCACGCGAAGGTGGGAATACATCGTTCGCAGCCGATGCTCCCCAGCCTTCGCGATCCTGAAGCTCAAATGCCTGCCGCGACCGCTTCCGGACGTACCAGAGGCTTGGCCGCAAACGGCTGCAGGTCCGTGACCTGACCATCCATGACATGGACGTTGCGATGCGCACGACGGGCAAGTTCAGAATCGTGCGTGACCATGACGATCGTCGTGCCGCGACGATTGATGTCTTCGAGCAGATCGACGACCTGCCGCGCCATGAGCGAATCGAGATTACCTGTGGGTTCGTCTGCCAGCAGGAATCGCGGCGTACCAGCGAGCGCACGTGCAATGGCGACACGTTGCTGCTGGCCGCCCGACAACTGCGCGGGAATGTGCTTCATGCGAGATGCGAGGCCAACGAGCTCGAGTGCTTCGGTAATCCGCTTCTTGCGTTCCGGCGCAGCGAAGCCCCGATAGCGCAAAGGCACGTCGACGTTGTCGAACAGATCCAGATCGGGAATCAGATTGAAGCTCTGAAAAATAAATCCAATCTTTTGATTGCGATTGCGTGAGCGCGCGTCGTCCGACAGACGGCTCACGTCTTCGCCATCGAGCTTGTACGTGCCGGTATCGAAGGTCTCCAGCAAGCCAGCGATATTCAGGAAGGTGGTTTTGCCGGAGCCCGAAGGTCCAGTGACTGCAACGAACTCGCCTTCTTTCACATGCAGGTTGAAATCACGCAGCGCATGCGTCTCGATGAGTTCGGTGCGATAGACCTTGCTGATGTTCTGCATGTGAAGCATGAGAAGTTTTCCTGCTGCTGATGACTAAGCGTTACTTAACGTGAAAGAGTCTGGGATCAATTCGCCAGGCGCACGGTTTCAGCTCGATCGAATTCACCCACACTCGAGATGATGATGTGATCTCCGGGCGAGAGGCCTTCGAGGATCTCGACTTCGCTCACGCTCGTGGCGCCGGTCTGAATCTTGGCGCGCGTCGCGATGTCATCCTGCACGACATACGCAAGGCGTCCGCCGCCTGAATCGAGGAACTGACCGCGAGCAACCTTGACCACGCCGTCGCGCTGTTCAAGAACGATGCGTGAGGAAAGGCGCTGGTTTTGACGCAGTCCCTGTGGCACTTCGCCCGAGAAGCTCAGCCGACCGGTGACCTGGCCCTGCTTCACTTCGGGAGACACGGCGCTGATCAGGGCCGGATACTTGCGCGATCCATAAGTGATCTCCGCGTCCATGCCGAGCTTCAGATCATCCGCATACGTCTCGGGCACCTGGATTTCGATCTGGAACGCAGTGAGATCGACGACTGTGATCACTGCAGCATTCTGCGGGACCGCTGCGCGTTCGTTCACTGCCAGCGTGCCCACAATGCCATCGACCGGTGATTTGATTTCGAGATCACTCACGCGACGCTGCAGATCTTCAACGACCAGCCGCTGACGATCACGCTCGAGCCGTCGCGCACTCAGCTCAAACTGCAGACTCTCCTTCTGCAATTGCGCCGTCTGCACAGCATGCTTGTGATTGACGGCTGCAGCGGCAGCATCGTCACGTGCTTCTTCGTAGTCGCGTTCGCTGATCAGATGCTTGCCCCAGGAGTCTTCTGCACGACGTTCTTCGCGTTGTGCAGCTTCGATATTCACATTGGCGAGATCGATCGTTTGTTGAGCGCCAAGCATCTGCCGACGCGTATCAATGCTTTGACGCTGCACTGCCACTTCGAGGCTGGCGAGCGTCGACTGCTCACGAGCGAGCTCATTTCGCAACTCAGGGCTGTCGATCTGCGCGAGTGGCTGATCCTTCTTGACCGTGTCACCGGCATGCACGATGTAGTGAACGGTTCCGGCTGCAACCGCAAACAGCGTCGGACTGACTGCCGCGACCACTGTGCCTTGAGCGGAAACATCCCGAATGAATTCGCCCCGAGTGACTTCTGCGATTCGCACGCGCTCTCGAGGTATGGACACTTCCGCGCTGAGCCAGCCGCGAATCAGCATCACGATCAGAAACACCAACGCCAGCGCCCCGACGCCCGCACCGATGATGATGAGACGGCGCTGTCGCAGCCGCGGCGCCTGATCCACCGCCTTATCCGTGGCAGAAGTGTCGCGAATGCGTGTGACCTTATCGCGCTCGGAACTCGGAACCGCGGAAATCATTTCGTGCTCTCCCGATTCGCGTGCTCGCTTGCTGCGTGCGACGAGAAAGTCATGGCTTCGCGAACGTCATGCTGGATCATCAACGCCTCCAGATGAGTCAGATGCGTCGCAGCCGTAGAAGGTTTGCATTCGACCGCCTCAGGTTCTGAAGCGAGCACAACCGCGACAATGCTGGCACCTACAATCGTGGTGAGAGTTCGAAGCGCGAGCTGTGATTGGAACGAAGCCATCTGATCCCCTTGCCGCCTGTCCGGCTAGCCGCTTGCAGCTACAGTTGCACGGGGTATGCCAGGTCCATAAAACACGATAATTCCGCGGTTATTTGCAGAATTTCACTCAGGCGACGGCAGGTCGAAGCTGTCCGACGGCGAGCGTCCGGACACATGCGGACACTTTCTCGGACGCTGAATCTGGGCTCCAGTCTCGCGGTTCTGGCTCCAGCCAGTCGAGATTCACAGTCTGTCCGACTGAAGCCGGACCACAACGAACACGCGCTAGCGTCTCTTGCGCTTCGCTGTCTCTTCCGCCTCGCTCGGGAATGGCGGAGGTCGTCGACGTACCGGCTGCGACTTCACGATAGCCGTACTGGTTTCTGCTTTGTCGGCGATGCGATCGAGAATCCCATCGAGATCTTCGATAGATCGAACGCAGATGCGAGCGATGAAGCAGTCATCCCCAGTGACCTTGTCACACTCGCAGCATTCGGGAATTTCCTGAAGCAGCTTCTGCACACTCTGCAGTTTCCCCGGCAGTGGACGAATACGCGCAATGGCCTGCAACGTATAGCCAAGTGCTTGTGGATCCAGATCCACAGTGAATGCGCGAATGATGCCGCGCTCCTCGAGCCGGCGCAGTCGTTCCGATGTACTCGGGGACGATAGCCCCACACGCTCAGACAGATCCTTGAGCGAAACGCGAGCGTCCACTTTCAGAATCTCGATCATTCGCTGGTCGATGGTATCGATCACCTTAGAATCCTCGTTCGTTCGACCGTTTATCCTGATTTTGGCAACCCACGACAGCAATATACCTTCGAACGAGCATGTAAAACACAACTTCTGAAGCGCATCCTGAATACATCTTCAACAGGAGCGCACGCAATGACTCAGAAGCTTCGGGGTACTGCCGAAATGACGGCAGCCATGACGATCTCAGGCACGATCGGATGGTTCGTATTGCTCTCGAAGCAAGCCGTTCTGGACGTCGTGTTCTGGCGTTGCGCGTTTGGAGCTCTGACTCTGCTCGCAATCTGCGGCGCCATGGGGTTGCTGCGCGGCCATCTCACTCGACGAGTAGTGACGATCGCAGCGCTCGGCGGCGTCGCAATCGTGATCAACTGGCTGCTGCTTTTCGCTTCCTATTCGCGCGCATCGATTTCGATGGCGACCGCGGTCTACAACACTCAACCGTTCATGCTGGTCGCGTTGGGCGCAGTGCTCTTCAACGAAAAACTCACGACCAACAAGATCGCATGGCTGGTCATCGCATTCGCGGGCATGTTGCTGATCGTCCAGTCGGGTCACGCTGATAGCATCAGCACAAACTACTTCGCAGGGATTGTGATGGCACTCGGCGCAGCGTTCTTCTATGCCCTCGCTGCAATCGCCGCGAAGAAGCTGACCGGCACGCCACCGCACTTGATTGCTCTCATTCAAGTGAGCGTAGGAATGTTG
>JBJMWN010000359.1:0-2849 GCA_045810085.1 Povalibacter sp.
AGAAGCAGTCGCTGGCCGGAACCCAAACGCTGGTGCGGGGTTTGGAGGTGGTGGACGCCGTGGCGGACGGTGCAGCAACGCTAAATGATCTGGCGGCGGCCATCGGCCTCAATCGCAGTACGACCCATCGCCTCGCCTCCACGCTGGTCGAGCTGCGTTATCTCGAATACTCGCGCAACGATGGTTACTCGCTAGGCCCTAAGCTTCTGCAGCTCGGATATGCGGCGGGTCGAAAGAAGGACCTGCCGCGCGTCGCCCGCGAACACCTCGAGAAATTGTCCAACAGCACTCGCGATACCGTGCACATCGGCATCCTCGACGGTAATCGAGCGCTGTATCTGGACAAGATCTCTGGCAGTCGCCGCGTTGAGATCAGCTCGCAGATCGGCGACCGCCAGCCGTTGCGTTCTACCGGCCTGGGCAAGGCGTTGATCCTGGACGCCACGGAACAGCAATGGGTCGAGTACTACGATCAGGAATCGCGGCTCGGCAACCGCTACGACGTACCTCTGGACGAATGGCTCAAGCGCATGCGCGACTATGCCAAACATGGCCACGCATTCGACATGGAAGAAAATGAAGACCGCATCCGCTGCGTCGCTGCACCCATCAGGGACGTCAGCGGGTCGATCGTAGGAGCGATCAGTGTATCCAGCGCTGCACAATACATGGATGACCTGCGAATGCGCGGGCTCACGTTTGAAGTAAAGAAAGCCGCTGATGCCATCAGCAACGGACTCGGCTACAACCCCGACTCGTCAAAGAAGGGCGTGGTGCCGCGCAAGTCGTGATTGCGTGAGTCGAAACTCGGAACCGGCCCGCTATCGAAAGACAAGAAGATCGGCCTTTGCGTCCACTGCGGCTGCGTCGAGGCCGCCGACGGATTTGAGATCCTCAAGGCTGGTGAATTTCTTCTTGGTCCGGCGTGCAACGACAGCCCCAGCCACTGCCGGCGAAGTATTCAACACGATTTGCAGGTCCTGAACGTCGACGCTGTTGACGTCGATGAGGGTCTGCGTACGGAAGAGATAATCCATGAGGTCCGCAAACTGCTCGTCGGATCCGATCGCACCCCGGTCAACCATCTTCTGCACCGTGTCGTGCCAATCTTCATAGCTCTTGCGCGCGGTGGCGAACAACTCCACGCGGTGACACTTGGTGCCGCAAACGTCTTGCAATGCCCGCTGCTCGTGCGCGAGTAGCGCCGCGCTCGACGTATCGTCCGCAGCGCGTGACGTCGATACACACATCGCTGCCGTCGCGACAGCGATCGAAACCGCTGCGGTGGTCCGCATTCGGCGCATGACTAGTCGCTGATCGACTTCACACCGGTGACTGTTATCGGCGCAGCACCGGGCTTCGGGGTGACATGGGGACCGACGCCGAGCGCTTCGGCGGTGACTGCATCGCCGTAACCGTTGCCAAACTGGTTGGACACGCGCTGCGCATGACCATTCTGGAACATGATGTCCAGCATCTTCTCGCTATACATCGTGCGGCCGTGTTCGTCCTTCAGCTGTCCGACGATTTTGTGCGTCTTGGCGTCGATGATGTCGCCCGAAGACGCATAGACCAGCTTGCCGTCGAGGCCGACAGTCATCCAGAACGCGCCGGCGGTTGTGTCGATGGTGTCGATCTGTTTCGGATTCTCATTGTTCGAAAAGATGTGAATCTTGTTGAACATCCCATCCACGAGCCAGATCTCCGACTCGTCGTTGACTAATGCAATGCCGTGGCTCGGGCAACCGTGCGGAATGCGCGGGGCTGGCACTTGATTCCACTTCGCGCGCCAATTCACGCTGGTGACTTCGACGGTCTTGTCGAGCTTGCCTGTTGCCACATCGGCGATGATGAACCCCAGGAAGTTGTTCTGGTTCGTGTAAATCTTGGTCGAGTCCTTGTTGAGCACAAAGACGCGAATATTGTCCGGGAAACCGATGGTCCGGATCGCCTTTCGCGTCTTGACGTCCGCGATCGTCATGACCTTGCCGTTCGGCGACATGAATGCGGTCTTGCCGTCGGCGCTCAGGTTGAGGTTGTGCGAGCCAAGGCTCTCCGGTGCATTGAACACTCCGTTCAATTTTCCGGTCACGGCATCCAGCGAGAACCAGTAATCCTGGAGATCGGCGCCAACAACGATGGTCTTACCATCTGGCGTTACGTGCGGACGTTCGCAGCACTTGCCATCGAGCTCCGTCGACCACACCAGCTTGTCCGTGGCCATGTCGATTGCAGCGATACGGCCGCGTGCGGCAACGTACACCATATTGGTAACCGGACTTGCGGCCATACCCGAGACCTGTTCGGGACTCATGCTCGCCGCGTATTCCCAGGTGGGGATGCGTTTGACGAAGCTATAGTTGTCGTCTGCGTCGAGGACCACGATGCCGACGCCATTGCGCCAACCCGGCTGCTCGAGCGAACCGGGCTCGGCGACGTAAATGAGGTGTCGGCCGCGCGGCCGAAAGTTGTCGGGAAGACCGCGACGCCTGAAGGCCTCGAACTGGGCTCTGTCATCCGCTGCCGCAGACGCGGGGGCTTTTGCATCGACAGATGGCGCCTGCGCATTCGCCACGACAGCAAGGGAGGCAAATCCCACTACTCCGCCAAAGAAGTGAACCAAGTTCATCAGTTTCATCTCTACCCCTCAGTCTCGGATCAGTTTCACTTTCAAGTACGGAACAGTCGCCTCAAGTGCTCAATGCGCTGCCAGACGCTTTTATACTATATGACATGCCTTAACACTATATGGAATGTGCGGTGGCGAGTGCGCCATCAATCCAGGCTGTCGGTCAGGCGCGCAGGTACGGCTTGAGGTAGAGATTCAGCGCTTCGCGAATACGGACTTT
>JBJMWN010000360.1:0-3439 GCA_045810085.1 Povalibacter sp.
CAGACGTTAACGCGCCACCCAATGCCACAATGATTCTCGACAGTGATCCAAACCGCTCCGGCCCCATCGGTTTTCTGCAGTTTCGGCCTGACAACAGTGCACTGCTGTTGCAGCCCTGGACAAAACTCGACGCGCTCTCGAACTATCAAGTTGATCTAGCCGAGTTGGTGTTCACGCCCAACGATCATCAATTGCATCAGATCAATCCTGTATCGCCCGTCGGCACGCGCAGCAGTGTCGACGGTATTTATGACCTGAGTAGTGATGCGATCATCTACACCAACCATCGCAATGGTGGGCCATGGACAATGTACGAAGGACATCGTGATGCGTTCGCGACACCAACGGTGCTCGGCTCTCCAGGTACGGTGGCAGGAGCTGTCTACTCGAAAGACATGTCTGTGTTCGCGGTTCAGCACAGCATGAACACACCCGCCTCCCCGAACAGCTACGGCCGACTCATCAACCGCAGCGCACCGGGCTCGATGATCACCTTCACGGACCCTGCCTACCCGCCTATCTATGTGGATGTGGTTGGGTTGGTAGAGGATTGAATGTCAGCCGCGCGCCGGATCGTAGAACCATCACTTGCCACCGATTCCGCGTGATCTAGCCATCTATCGATGGCATCGAAGAACGTCCCATTCCTGAGCGAATCAAAAAGCGCGACCTTCTTTACAGCAACGCAGCACGCTTCTTGTGAGTGACCGATGTAGTGATCGCGAAGCATTACGCGATTTCCCCAGAGCTCTGGCACCCGAGCTGGTTCATTCTGCAATAACAAGAAGTCCAACTCCGGCCTCACGCTGTGAGTCAGCATGAGCCGGAGTGAACTTCGTCAGACGCCTTGACCGATTCGACTAACGCGATATGAACCAGTTATCGCCTTGGAACGTGCCGTGGTCCGGTCCACCCGTTTGGATCTGGGAGAAGAATTTGGACGACACGACGATAATGGCCCACGTCGGACCGTTGGGGGCGAACGAAACCGTGCCGGTGCAATCAGGTTCGACGGTATAGGTGCCTGGGTCACCGTTGTGCGTCATTGGCGGCAGGCCCGCTATCGTCAGGTTCAATGTCTCGGTGCTGGCGGTTCCGTCGCCATTGAAACGAACCGTACCCAGCACAGCCTTGGGTTTGGTCTCGCCGTTCAATGATGCATAGCCCGTTCCTTTGAATAGATAGAGCCCGTGCAGCATGGACACATCGCACGTTCGCTTCGCACCGGGACCGTCATGTGCTTGTGCGCACTGCAGCGCGGCCACAGCTGCCAACATCGTAATCAGACCGATTCTTGCCTTCGCGTTCATGATGCGTTTCCTTTTGAATTTAAGATTGGAAAGATGCGGGGCGCTGGCGCCCACGGACAGGCTGGCCAAAGTGGGCGACGATGTCCTTTAATGAGCTGAATTCTTCTGAATCTCCCTGCAGGACGGCACGGAATCTATGGACGAGTTCGCGGGCGAGAACCTGATCTATCGATTTGGGGATTTCGAACTGGAGTCGGGCCGCAGGGTGCTGCGCTTGCTGCCCGCGGGCAGTGTCATCGCGCTGACTCCACGCGCGTTCGATCTGTTGCTGGAGTTCGTGCGTCGACCGCAGGTCCTCATCGGCAAAGCGGACTTGATAGCTGCGCTGTGGCCGAACACCGTGGTTGAGGACAACAACCTCGAGCACACCGTATCCGTATTGCGGCAGGCACTCGGTGAGTCTCGTGGCGCGCATCAATACATCAAGACGATCCATCGACGCGGCTATCAATTCACCGCACCCGTCCGATGCGTGACGGGACAGGAACTGGCTGCAGCCGCCACCGCGCCGCAAGCCGTTGTGCCACCTGCTGCACGTCGACAGTGGTGGCCCATCGGATTAGCAAGCCTTGTGATTACCGGCGCTGTGTTCAGTGCATGGCAACTCTGGAGTCACGCGCATTCAGTAAAAAATCCCTCTGCGGCGATTCAGTCGCCAGAACCTATTGTGGCGGTGCTGTGGTTTGAGGCTCCGCAGACTGAGGAGGGTCAACTGCTGGGTGAAAGCGTTACTTATCTGATTCAGGAACGCCTGACTGCCGTCACCGCTCTTCCAGTCATTGCAATGGATTCCATTTTCACCGTGCACAAGACGAAGATGGGCGCTCCAGAAATGACGCGCCGCCTTCATGCTCGCTACTTCGTTTCCGGCCAGGTTTCCCGCACCGGCAATCATCTGCATTTGACGGCACGAGTGATGCGGGCGAATTCCGATGCACCGCTGTGGTCAAAGACCTTTGACGGACCGGTGACGCAGATCACTGCCATTCGCGAGGACATCGCGCGTGCCGTGGTCGAATCCATCCACGTCGATCCCCGAGTCGCGAGCGAGGCAGTCAAAGCACCTGTGGATCTCGATGTGTACCAGCTGTACCGGCGAGGTGAACGATCTATCGGCGCCGATGCCAGCCCGTCGGATACCCAGAAAGCCGCCGCGTTGTTCGCGCGCACGACCGCTCTCGACCCCGAATTTGCACGCGGCTATCTCGGCATCGCACAAGCACTGTTGTACGACCTAGATATCAATGCAACGCTGAGCGAGAAAGAAACAGTATCAATGCGAGTGGAAGCGGGCCGTGCCACCGATCGCGCACTCGAGCTGAATCCCGCGTTGGGTCGCGCCTGGGTACAGCGAGGCATGGTCACGGCTGACGCAGATCAGGCCGACCGATTCTTCCGGCGTGGCATGGAGCTCGCGCCCAACGACAGCGTGAATGCGATGTTCTATTCCAACTTTCTCTCAGCACATGGCCGGATGGGTGAGGCTCTCGCCGTCGTGCAGCGCGCACGTAAGCTCGACCCGATCTCTCCGCTGCTCTACTCACTCGAATCGAACGCGTTAATGGAAAATCACAGTGACGTCGCAGGTAGCGAGCGGCTGATGAACGAGGTGAGTGAGATTGATCCGAAATCAGTTCCTGGCGATTTCGCCTTCTCTCGCTGGCGCTGGCAAGGACGGTTTGCAGACGCAATCCACGGACTCGAACAGGACATCAAAGCGGGGAACGGTGTCCACGCCATCCCCGCGATGATGTACCTGGACGTGGACGATTTGCCTGCTGCCATCAACATGTGGAATAGCTGGGATGCGCCCCCGCATCCTTTTCTGATGATTGCTCAGTACCAACGCAATATTGCCGACGCGGCATCACAGGCGCGAATCATCCTCAGCAGTGCGCGGCTGCCGATGTTCGGATACGCCGCCGAGGCGATCCGTGATGACGCGCTCATGAGACACGACTTCGCTCCGGGCCTCGCACTCCTCGACCCTGTTTATCACTCTCACGAATGGACTGTCGGTGGACCGATTTACTACTACGGGTTCGCAGCCGTATATGCGCACATGTTGTTTCTCTCCGGTGAGGTAGCGCGCGGACGTCAACTGGCTAAAGCGCTGTTAGTGCGGATGG
>JBJMWN010000361.1:0-16342 GCA_045810085.1 Povalibacter sp.
CGAGTGGGTTCAACGCGTCGAAGATGGGATCATGGGCACTCGTATCGTGGTCGAGCTTTGGGCCGACGACCGCGCGAAGGGAAATGCTGCAATCGACGCGGTGCTCGATGAGATGCGACGCGTCGATCGCGACATGAGCACCTACAAGCCAACGAGCGAAGTCTCGATCGTCAATGCGAAAGCTGCTGCAGGGCCCATGCAGATCAGCGAGGAACTGTTCGATCTCCTGACTCAAGCGGCTGAGTATTCGCGCATCACCGAAGGCGCCTTCGATATCACGTACGCGAGCGTCGGTTACATGTATGACTATCGTCAGCATGTGAAGCCGGATCAGGCGCAAATCGACAAAGCGTTGCCGGCGGTGAACTACAAGCACGTGGTGCTCGATCCCAAGGCACGCACGGTGAAGTTCTCGCAGCCCGGGGTGCGCATCGATCTTGGCGGCATCGGCAAAGGTCACGCAGTGGATCGAGGCATCGCCATCCTGCAGCAGCGCGGAATCGCACATGCGCTGGTGACGGCCGGCGGCGATAGCCGAATCATCGGTGATCGTTTCGGCAAACCCTGGGTGATCGGCATCCGCCATCCGGATCGCAAAGACGAAGTGATCGCGCGAATTCCGTTGGAGGACGCCGCCCTCTCCACCTCAGGAGACTATGAGCGGTACTTCGAAGAGAACGGGGTGCGCTATCACCACATCATCGATCCACACACAGGTCAGTCCGCACGCAAAGTGAGGAGCGCCACCGTCATCGGGCCGACCGCAACAAGAACGGACGGGCTGTCGAAAACGGCATTTGTGCTTGGCGCGGAAAAGGCCATCGAGATCTACAACCGCATCGAAGGGATCGACGCAATCGTCGTCAAGCCGGACGGCCAGGTGCTTTACACGAAAGGACTGGAAGCACCCGAGGACGAGGCTAAGAAGTAAAAGCGAGCAAGCGCATTGAGGTTGGGATAGCCGAATAGCGCAGAGACTCGCGCCCGACATCACTCGATTTCGAAGTAACTGTTCGGCTGAAGCCAAACCCACAAGGGATGATTGCGCGCCGACCGACTTAGTGCATTGAGCTGGGGGCTGAAACAGGCTTTAGCTGCACTGAGAGCTCATCAGTACCCCTTCACTGGTCCCGACCCTGTCTCGGTCCCTAGAACGAAAAAGGCCAGGTTTCCCTGGCCTTTTCTATCTCATCGCTTGGATGATTTTTTCTTTGCAGCGGCTTTCTTCTTCGGAGCCGCAGCCTTCTTGTGAGCTTTCGTTTCGGCCTTCGCAGCCTTGGCTTCGACCTTCTTAGCTGTCTTGGCCTTCTTCTCTGCCTTTTCCTCAGCGGACCGGCTCGACTTCTTCTTCAGCGAAGTCTTCTTCTTCGGAGCCGCAGCCTTCTTTTTCGGTGCCTTGGTCTCGCTCTCGCCAGCTTCGTCTGCTGCCGGTGCCGCTTCTTGGGCAAGGAGCTCAGGCTGGTCGAGCAACTGCATCAACGCCATCGGAGCCGAATCGCCAGGACGCACATCCATGCGCAGGATGCGCGTGTAGCCACCTGGACGAGTCATGAAACGAGGACCCAGGGTCTCGAACAGCTTCACGACCACTTCCGCATCGCGCAACTGAGCAAATGCGCGACGACGATTTGCATCGCTGTCGGCTTTACCGAGGGTGATCAGCGGCTCGACCACTCGACGCAATTCCTTGGCCTTGGGCAAGGTCGTGCGAATGGTTTCATGTCGCAGGAGCGACGTGGCCATGTTGCGAAGCATCGCCCAGCGATGCGGTGCATTGCGGCTCAGCTGCCGTCCGGAGAGTTGGTGACGCATGTTCTTAGGCTCTGGGCTGTAGGCTCCAGGCTCCGAGCGCTTTGCTAGCGCCTAGACCCTGGTGCCTAGTTGGCTTCTTAAATGATGTCTCGTTCGTCGTCGCGCTTGAGGCTGACCGGCGGCCAGTTATCGAGCCGCATGCCCAACGACAGGCCGTGGCTCTCGAGCACTTCCTTGATCTCAGTGAGCGACTTCTTGCCGAGGTTCGGCGTACGCAGCAACTCGACTTCGGTGCGCTGTACGAGATCGCCGATGTAATGGATGTTCTCGGCCTTCAAGCAGTTCGCGCTACGAACCGTGAGCTCGAGCTCATCGACCGGACGCAGCAGAATCGGATCGAACTGCTGTTCGGCAGTCTTTGCCGCGCCTTCGTCCTGACCCTGCAGATCCACGAACACCGACAGCTGATCCTTCAGGATCGAGCCAGCACGACGAATCGCTTCTTCAGCGTCGATGGTGCCGTTGGTTTCGATGTCGAGAATCAGCTTGTCGAGATTCGTACGCTGTTCGACACGTGCGCTTTCGACGTTGTACGTCACGCGACGAATCGGGCTGAACGATGCATCGAGCTGCAAACGACCGATCGGACCAGAAGACTCTTCGAACGTCGCACGCTGAATCGCCGGGCGATAACCACGACCGCGCTCGACCTTGAGCATCATGTTGAGCTCGCCAGCCTTGGTCAGGTTGGCGATCACGAGATCAGGATTGAGCACTTCAACGTCATGATCGAGCTGAATGTCGCCTGCAGTGACAGGACCAGGGCCCTTCTTGTGCAAGCGGAGCTCAGTGACGTCGCGTGCATTCAGACGAATCGCAACCTGCTTCAGATTGAGCAGAATGTCGACGACGTCTTCTTGCACACCTTCGATGCTGGTGTACTCATGCAGCACACCATCGATCTCGACTTCGGTGATGGCGCAGCCGGGCATGGATGACAACAGAACGCGACGAAGCGCGTTGCCGAGCGTGTGGCCGAAGCCGCGCTCGAATGGCTCGATCACGACCTTCGCCTGGCGAGCGGTGGTGGGCGTCACTTTGACGACACGAGGCTTCAGGAATTCGCCAACGGATGCCTGCATGGAAAATGTACCTGCTTATGTGCCGATGATGGCAATCGCGTCCGAATAAGGACGCATCTAAAAACCGCACTCCGGGATGGACCCGGAGTCTTGGCTACTACTTCGAGTACAGTTCGACCACGAGGTTTTCGTTGATCTCGGGCAGAATGTCCTCGCGATCGGGCAGCTGCTTGAACGTGCCCTGGAACTTCTTCTCGTCGACTTCGACCCATTCCGGGAAGCCGACCTGAGACTTGATCTGCAGCGCCGACTGAATGCGCAGCTGCTTTTGTGCTTTTTCACGGACCGCAATCACGTCGCCCGCTTTGCACTGATACGACGCGATGCTGACTGGCTCGCCATTCACGTTGATGGACTTGTGGCTCACGAGCTGACGCGCTTCGCTGCGAGTCGCCGCGAAACCCATGCGATACACCACGTTGTCGAGCCGGCCTTCGAGCATCTGCAAAAGCGTAGAGCCCGTGGCGCCGGGACGACCCGAAGCCTTGATGTAGTAATTGCGGAACTGTCTTTCAAGTACCCCGTACATACGGCGCAGCTTCTGCTTCTCGCGCAGCTGCAAGCCGTAGTCCGACAGACGGCTCTTGCGCTCGCCCTTGATGCCACCGGGCGGCACTTCGAGCTTGCACTTGGACTCGAGCGACTTCACGCCACTCTTGAGGAAAAGATCCGTGCCTTCGCGGCGCGAGAGCTTGCACTTGGGACCGAGATAACGAGCCATTGAATCTATCCTCGCGCGATCAGACGCGGCGCTTCTTCGGCGGACGGCACCCGTTGTGCGGGATTGGCGTCACGTCGGAAATGTTGGTGACCTTCAGACCACAGGCATTGAGCGCACGAACTGCGGATTCGCGACCCGGGCCGGGGCCAGTTACACGCACTTCGACGGTCTTCACGCCATGCTCCTGAGCAGCGACGCCAGCCTTTTCGGCGGCAACCTGCGCTGCGAACGGCGTGCTCTTGCGCGAACCGCGGAAGCCACAGCCACCCGAAGTCGCCCAAGACAAGGCATTGCCCTGACGGTCCGTGATCGTGATGATCGTGTTGTTGAAGGACGCGTGCACATGAGCGACACCGTCGGTCACGTGCTTCTTGACCTTCTTGCGGCCCTTGTTCGTGCCCGCAGCCGCTGCTGCCTGTTGCTTCTGCTCAGCCATTTGTACTCTCTAGGTGAAACGACCGCGCTGCGCTCAGCCGTCGAATCGAAGAACTCGAACTTCGCTCGTCCGCGGCCAGTTTCTCAGCTGGCCGCAAACAGAACTCTTATGCCTTGCCCGGAGGCGCATTCATCTTGATCGCTGCCTTACGCGGACCCTTACGAGTACGGGCATTGGTGCGCGTACGCTGACCACGCAGCGGCAGACCACGACGATGACGGATGCCGCGGTAACAACCGAGGTCCATCAATCGCTTGATGTTCATGGACACTTCGCGACGCAGATCGCCTTCTACCGTGAGCTTGCCGACCTGCGAACGCAGTGCGGCGACTTCGGCTTCGGTCAGATCCTTGACGAGCGTCGTGGGCTTCACGCCGGCAGTTTCGCAGGCTTTTTTCGCCTGTGTTTTGCCGACGCCGTAGATGGAAGTGAGTCCCACCCACACATGCTTGTTCATCGGTATGTTGATACCGGCGATACGGGCCATTTGCCTACTCTCTCTCCGCGGCGAAAAGCGCGGAACTTTAAACTAAAAAACCCTGCGACTCAATGCTTTAACGAGATCGAAGCGAGCGGCGGTGGCTGTGACCAGAAAGCTCCTGTGCTTTATCTCTGGTTGCGGCCCGTGCCCTTCGCCTCAATGACCCGTCTTAGCCCTGTCTCTGCTTGTGCCGTGCATCAGAACAGATGACGTACACCACTCGGCGGCGGCGCACGACCTTGCAGTTCTTGCAGATCTTTTTGACGGAAGCACGAACCTTCATGACATCTCTCCAAATCAGGACTGGATCAGGAGGACTGACCGGAGCGGCCGTAGCCACGCAGGTTCGCCTTCTTCATCAGACCCTCGTATTGATGCGACATCAGGTGTGCCGCGACCTGGGCCTGAAAATCCATAATCACAACCACCATGATCAGCAGCGACGTTCCACCGAAGTAGAACGGCACGCTGAAACGCGAAATCAAAAACTCTGGCAGCAAGCACACGACGGTTACGTACAGCGCGCCCCACACAGTCAATCGTGTCAGCACTCGGTCGATGTATTCGCCGGTCTGCTGACCAGGACGAATGCCAGGAATAAAAGCGCCCGACTTCTTCAGGTTCTCTGCCGTCTCGCGTGAATTGAACACAAGTGCTGTGTAGAAGAAGCTGAAGAAAATGATCAACGTCCCGTACAGGATCATGTGCGCTGGCTGACCAGGTCCGAGCGCAGCAGAGACGCTCTGCAACCAGCTCCAGCCCTGCGACGTACCTGACCAACTCGCGATGGTTGCCGGAAACAGCAGCAAGCTCGACGCGAAGATCGGCGGGATTACGCCCGACATATTCAACTTAAACGGCAGATGCGAGCTCTGGCCTGCGTACAGTCGACGGCCCTGCTGACGTTTCGCGTAGTTCACTTGAATACGACGTTGACCGCGTTCAACGAACACAACGAAGGCTGTTACCGCGATGACCATACCGAACAGGATCAGAGCGAACGCCGGATTCAATTCACCCGTGCGCACCAGTTCCAAAGTTCCGGCTACCGCTGCAGGCAAGCCCGCGACAATGCCGGCCAGGATGATCATTGAGATACCGTTGCCCAGACCACGCTCAGTGATCTGTTCGCCCAACCACATCAGGAACATGGTTCCGGCGATCAGGGTAACCGTCGCCACGAACACGAACTGCGGCCCTGGCGCGATTACGACGTTCTGATTCTGCAGCGCAATGGCGGCCGAAGAACCCTGCACCGCAGCCAGCAGCACCGTGCCATAGCGCGTGTACTGAGTCAGCTTGCGACGACCCGACTCACCCTCTTTCTTGATCGAGGTGAGTGAAGGCACAACCACGGCCATCATCTGAATGATGATCGATGCCGAGATGTACGGCATCACGCCGAGCGCGAAGATCGACAGTCGCGAGATTGCTCCACCCGAGAACATGTTGACCATGCTCAGGATCGTGCCCTGCTGCGACTGGAAGAATCGCGACAGCGCGACCGGATCGATTCCCGGCACCGGAATGAACGTTCCGATGCGGTACACGATCAACGCACCCAACAAGAAGAACAACCGCTGGCGCAGTTCTGCGAAGCGGGTCATCTCGCCGAAGGCGGAGAGCGGTGTAGCAGTGGCGGATTTGGTGGCCACGAGTTCTCTGGTTCGTTCTCTTAAGGATCAGTGTCTCTAGGGGTCGATCAGGTCGCTTCGACCTTGCCGCCGGCCGCATCGATCGCTGCACGCGCACCCTTCGTCAGGTGAATGCCTTTGATCGTTACGGGCTTGGTGAACTGGCCCGAAGCGACGATACGTGCACGCAACGACTGCGCCGGAATCAAATTGGCAGCCTTGAGAGCCGCGAGATCCACCACATCGACCGTGAGCTTCGAAAGCTCTGAAAGCCGTACTTCGGCGACAGTCGGAGCCACCTTCGAACGGAAGCCCGTCTTCGGCAAGCGGCGCTGCAAAGGCATCTGACCGCCTTCGAAACCGACCTTGTGGTAACCGCCCTTACGAGCGCGCTGACCCTTCACGCCGCGACCGCAGGTCTTGCCCTGGCCAGCAGATGCGCCACGACCGACGCGCAGACGCGTCTTCTTGCTACCTGGGGCCGGAGAGAGAGTGTTCAACTTCATGACTGCAAATTCCTGACTGATGGAACGTCTGCGGAGCAACAGCTCAGCCGACTTCCTCTACCTTCAGCATGTGCCCGGACGCGTTAATCATGCCGCGTATTTCCGGCGTATCCGCCAATACCGCGGTGTCGCGAATACGGCGCAGTCCCAGCCCGCGAATTGTGGCGCGGTGAGACTTCAGCTGACCGAACACGCTCTTCACGAGCGTGACCTTGATGCTCTTCTTCGATGACTGCGCTTTAGCGTTGGCCATGACTCAATCCCATTTCCTGTCCGAGAGCTTCAGGCTCCCAGAATTTCTTCCACACGCTTACCGCGCTTCGCCGCGATGTCTTCTGGCGACTGGATGCTGGTCAGCGCCTTGAACGTTGCACGCACGACGTTGATCGGGTTGCGCGATCCGTGACTCTTCGCGAGCACGTTGCGAACACCGGCACATTCGAACACTGCGCGCATGCCACCACCTGCAATCAGGCCCGTACCATCAGCAGCAGGCTGCATGTAGACACGCGTGGTGCCATGACTACCTTTCAACGAGTAATGCAGCGTTGCATCCTTCAGAGGGACCGACGCGAGGTTCTTTCGAGCCGCCTGCATCGCCTTCTGAATGGCTACCGGCACTTCGCGTGCTTTGCCATAGCCGAAGCCAACTTTGCCGCGACCGTCGCCAACCACCGTGAGCGCGGTGAAGCCGAACTGACGTCCGCCTTTCACGACTTTCGCCACGCGATTCACCGCTACGAGCTTCTCGATGAACTCGTCGGATGCAGCAGATTTTTCAACTCTGGCCATTATCTTTCCTCGGAGCTCTTAGAACTCAAGCCCGTTTTCACGTGCGGCATCGGCCAACGCCTTGATGCGACCGTGATACTTGTAACCCGAGCGATCGAACGCGACTTGCTTGATGCCTGCCGCCTTCGCCTTCTCGGCGATTGCCTTGCCCACCGCCGCAGCTGCCTCGATGTTGCCAGTGCCTTTCAGGTCACCACGCACACCCTTCTGCACTGTCGACGCAACCGCGAGCACCTTCGAATCGACATCGAAGATCTGCGCATAGATATGCTGCGACGTGCGGTGCACTGAGAGGCGCAAAGCCTTCAATTCGCGAATCTTGGCGCGTGCACGCGCTGCTCGGCGCAGTCGCTGGACATTCTTGTTCATCACTAGTTACCCGTAACTTCTATGTGTCTGAAGAGTGCGAATTACTTCTTCTTCGCTTCCTTCAGCTCGATCTTCTCGCCGCTATAACGCACGCCCTTGCCCTTATATGGCTCTGGCGGACGGAATGCGCGAATGTCGGCGGCCACCTGGCCTACTCTCTGAACGTCCGTACCCTTGATCAGAATTTCAGTCTGCGTCGGAGTCTCGATCGTGATGCCCTCAGGAGCCTCGTACACCACAGGGTGTGAGAAGCCGAGCGTGAGGTTCAGATTCTTGCCCTGAGCCTGAGCGCGATAACCAACGCCGACGAGCTCGAGCTTGCGCTCGTAACCCTTGCTCACACCTTCAACGATGTTGGCGAGATGTGCGCGCGTCGAACCGGCAACCATGTCCGCCTCGCGGCTTTCATTGGCCTTTTCGACCTTCAGTTCTTCCGCGTCCTGCACAACCTTGACGAACAGATTGTTGATGGCGAGTGTCAGCGTGCCCTTGGCGCCTTTGATGGCGACCGAGTTTGCGCTGATCGTGGCCGTCACGCCCTTAGGCAATGAGACCGGCTGTTTTGCTACTCGAGACATGTGCGCACCTTACGAGACGATGCAGAGCACTTCGCCGCCGTGTCCTGCCGCGCGCGCCTGGCGATCGGTCATGACACCCTTCGAAGTGGAAACGATGGCAATGCCAAGCCCGCCCAGAATCGTGGGCAGATCATCCTTACCCTTGTACACGCGCAAGCCGGGACGGCTGACACGCTCCAAGCGGTCGATGACTGGGCGACCCTGGTAGTACTTCAATTGAATGGCCAACGTTGGCTTGCCGTCCGTTTCGCTGGACGAGAAGTCTTCGATGTAGCCCTCGTCCTTCAGTACTCGTGCAATCGCAAGCTTCAACTTCGAAGCCGGCATCTTGATCTCGGGCTTACCCGAAGACTGGCCGTTGCGAATGCGCGTCAGGAGATCGGCAATAGGATCCGTCATGCTCATAAAGGTGCTCCAGTGGTACCAGCTGTTACCAGCTGGCCAGCCCGAGGCCCGGAATTTCGCCGCGCATGGTTGCTTCGCGCAGCTTGGTACGACCCAGACCGAACTTGCGGTAGTAACCGCGTGGACGGCCCGTGATCTGACAGCGGTTCCGCAGACGCGACTTGCTCGAATCGCGCGGCAGTGCCTGAAGCTGCGCAACCGCAGCCTCACGTTCCGCGGCCGAGCTGGTCGGCTTGCGGATGATCTCTTTCAGCTTCGCGCGCTTCGCGGCGTAGCGTTTTACCAGCTTCGCTCGCTTGTCTTCGCGATTGACCATCGATGTCTTGGCCATAACTTCGCCCTGTCGCCCGTGTTCGGGTATTACTTGCGGAACGGGAAATTGAATGCTTCGAGCAGCGCGCGACCCGTTTTGTCATCGGGCGCTGTCGTCGTGATCGTGATGTCCATGCCACGGATCGCATCGATCTGGTCGTACGCGATTTCCGGGAAAATGATCTGTTCCTTCACGCCAAAGTTGTAGTTGCCCTGGCCGTCGAAAGAACGTGCGCTCACGCCGCGGAAGTCACGAATACGCGGCATGGCGATGTTCACCAACCGATCGAGAAACTCATACATGCGAGCGCCACGCAGCGTGACCTTGCAGCCGATGGCGAGGCCATCACGCAACTTGAAGGTCGCAACCGACTTGCGCGACTTGGTGACCAGCGGCTTCTGACCGGTGATCTTCGTCATGTCGGCAACGGCGTTGTCCATGATCTTCTTGTCGGCGACCGCTTCGCCCACGCCCATGTTGACCGTGATCTTGGTGATCTTCGGCACTTGCATGACGTTCGAGACGCCCAGGCTCTTCTGGAGCTCGGGAACCACTTTCTCGCGGTAGTACTGTTGAAGTCTGGCCATAAAAAATCCTGATTACTGCGCTCGCCCAGCCGTTGCTTACATTTGCGACGCTCAGGCGTCGACAACTTCCTTGTTGGACTTGAAGAAGCGAACCTTGCGTCCGTCCTGCAGAGTACGCAGGCCGACGCGATCGCCCTTCTTCGTCACCGGGTTCCACAACGCGACGTTCGAAATATCGATCGCGGCTTCCTTCTGCACGATCCCGCCCTGCACATTGCGCTGCGGGTTCGGCTTGGTGTGCCGCTTGACCATGTTTACGTTCTCGACCACCACCTGGCCTTCGAGAACCTTGATGACGGTGCCACGACGACCCTTGTCCCGGCCTGCCGTTACGACGACTTCGTCACCTTTGCGAATCTTGTTCATATGTCTGAGCCTCTGGGCTCTAGGTACTGGGTTCTAGGGGGTGCCTAGCGCCGAGCGCCTAGCACCTTCTTCACAATACTTCCGGTGCCAGCGAAATGATCTTCATGAACTGCGCAGTGCGCAGTTCGCGCGTCACTGGTCCGAAGATGCGGGTGCCGATCGGCTCCAGCTTCGGATTCAGCAACACGGCGGCATTGCCATCGAAGCGAATCATGGAGCCGTCTGCACGACGCACACCGAAGCGCGTACGTACGACCACGGCGTCATACACTTCGCCCTTCTTGACCTTGCCGCGCGGAATCGCATCGCGGACGCTGACCTTGATCACATCACCGACGGTGGCGTAACGGCGCTTCGAGCCGCCGAGCACCTTGATGCACATCAGGCTGCGAGCACCGCTGTTGTCAGCGGCATTGAGCAACGTTTGCATCTGAATCATGGCGTCGCCTCTCCCGTCTGTTCTGCACGGCTGATGACACGCACCAGACGAAAGCTCTTGTGCCGCGACATTGGGCGGCATTGCTCGATTGCAACGACGTCGCCTTCGCGGCCCTCGTTGTTCTCGTCGTGAGCAAACAGACGTGTCGTACGGCGCATGTACTTGCCATAGCGGGGATGCGGCTCGTACCGCTCCACCACGACTGTGATCGTCTTCTGCATCTTGTTGCTGACGACCTTGCCCGTAACGATGCGGCTGGTCTTCTCAGCCGAGCCCTCGGCCGGTTTAGCTTGCTTGCTCATGCTCACTTACCCTTCGCAGTGCGACGCTGTTCGGCCTGCACGGTCTTCAGGCGCGCAATGTTGCGGCGGACCTTGCTGAACTGGTCAGGCTTGGCAGCCTGGCCGGTCGCCCGGGCCATGCGCAGATTGAATTGTTCGCGACGCAGATCCAGCAGTTCTTTCTGCAGATCGGCGGCGGTTTTTTGACGGAGTTCTTTCGCGCTCATTGTCGGACCCTACTCAACGCACCTGGCGCGTGACGAACTGTGTGTCGACCGAAAGCTTCGACGCCGCAAGACGGAAAGCCTCGCGCGCGATCGCTTCGGTGACGCCTTCCATTTCGAACAGCACCTTGCCTGGCTTCACTTTGGCGACGTAGTACTCGACGTTGCCCTTACCGCTACCCATTCGCACTTCGAGCGGCTTCTTCGAAATCGGCAGATCGGGAAACACACGTACCCAGATCTGTCCACCACGCTTCACGTAGCGGCTCATGGCACGACGCGCGGCTTCAAGCTCGCGTGAAGTCATGCGTGCACGGCTCGTTGCCTTCAGGCCGAAATCGCCGAAAGCCACGTAGTTACCGCCCTGCGCCAGGCCTGCATTGCGGCCTTTGAACGCCTTGCGGTACTTGGTTCGTTTTGGTTGCATCATGTCGTTATCACTCCAGGCTGCGGACTACGCCTTAGGCAGTAGCTTCCGCTGCCGGCGTCGCGGCTTGAGCATCAGCGCTCTCAGCCGGTGCGGCGTCCTGCTGGTTGAACACTTCACCCTTGAAGATCCAGACCTTCACGCCGATCACGCCGTAAGTGGTCTTTGCTTCAGCAAGGCCGTAATCGATCTCGGCGCGCAACGTGTGCAGCGGCACGCGACCTTCGCGGTACAACTCGGTGCGAGCGATTTCCGAACCGTTCAAGCGGCCGGAAGCGCGAACCTTGATGCCGAGTGCACCGATGCGCATGGTGTTCGTCACTGCGCGCTTCATGGCGCGACGGAACATCACGCGACGCTCGAGTTGCTGTGCGATACCGTCCGCAACGAGTTGCGCGTCGAGCTCAGGCTTGCGGATCTCGGAGATGTTGATGCGCACATCGCCCATCGGCATCTTCATGATCTTGGCCACCTGGCCGCGCAGCTTCTCGATGTCCTCGCCCTTCTTGCCGATCACGATGCCCGGACGTGCCGTGTGGATCGTGATGTTGACCTTGCGCGCAGCGCGCTCGATCTGAATCCGGCTCACAGATGCTTCGACGAGTCTCTTCTTCAGGAACTCGCGCACAAGGTAATCGGCGTGCAAGTGCGCTGGGAAGTTCTTGGTGGATGCGTACCACTTCGAAGTCCAGTCGCGCGTGATGCCGAGGCGAAAACCGATCGGATTGACTTTCTGACCCATAGTGAGCTCGCCTGCCGTTATTCCGCTTTGCCGTCGCCAACCGTCACGATGATGTGACTGTTGCGCTTCCAGATGCGCGTGCCGCGACCCTTTGCACGGGCTGCGAAACGCTTCATCACAGGCGCAGCATCGATCGTGATTGCCTGCACCTTCAGCTCATCCACATCGGCGCTCAGGTTGTTCTCGGCATTTGCAATCGCCGACTCGAGAACCTTGCGCACGAGCTCAGCGCCCTTCTTCGGCGTGAAGCGCAGCGTGTTGAGCGCCTTGCCCACCGGCTCACCGCGAACCATGTCCGCGATCAGTCGGCACTTCTGCGGAGAAATCCGCGCGTATTTCAGTTTGGCCGCAACTTGCATGATCAGGCTCCCGACTTCTTGTCGCCCGAGTGCGATTTGAATGTGCGCGTCGGAGCGAACTCGCCGAGCTTGTGACCCACCATGTTCTCCGATACGAGAACCGGGATGTGCTGCCGGCCGTTATGCACCGCAAGCGTCAAACCCACCATGTCCGGCAGAATCATCGAGCGACGCGACCAGGTCTTGATCGGACGACGATCGTTCTTCTCAGCGGCAACGCGCACCTTCTTGGCGAGGTGCAGGTCGACGAACGGACCCTTCTTGATCGAACGAGGCACTGTGTAATCCTCAATTAATTACGACGGCGCAAAATCATGCCGGCCGTGCGCTTGTTGCGGCGTGTCTTCTTGCCCTTGGTATTCCAGCCCCATGGGCTCACAGGATGCGGATTACCCTGGCCGGACTTACCTTCACCACCACCGTGCGGGTGATCGACAGGATTCATCACCACACCGCGAACCGTCGGACGAATGCCGCGCCAACGAATGGCGCCCGCCTTGCCATAGCTGCGAAGGTTGTGTTCATCGTTCGCGACTTCACCAATGGTGGCGCGACAGTCGATGTGAATCTTGCGCATCTCAGTCGAACGCAGACGAATCGTCGCGTACGAACCTTCGCGTGCAGCGAGCTGTGCCGAGCCGCCAGCACTGCGCGCAAGCTGCGCACCTTTGCCAGGCTTCATCTCGACGCAATGAATCGTCGTGCCGATCGGAATGTTACGCAGCTGCAGCGCGTTACCCGCCTTGATCGGAGCTTCCGCGCCCGACAGAACAGTATCGCCAGCAGTCACGCCTTTTGGCGCGATGATGTAGCGGCGTTCGCCATCGGCGTACAGCACCAGAGCCAAGTGCGCTGTGCGGTTCGGATCGTATTCGATGCGCTGAACCTTACCCGGCACGCCATCTTTGTCGCGCAGGAAATCGACCAAACGATACTTCTGCTTGTGACCGCCACCTTGATGGCGAACGGTCTGACGCCCGAAATGGTTACGCGCACCGGTGCGGTTCTTGCTGACGACCAGCGTCTCTTCGGGGCCGCCCTTGTGCAGGTGCGAGCGCGAAATCGAGACCTGGAAGCGTCGGCCAGGCGACGTCGGTTTTGATTTGATCAATGCCATGATGACTGACCTTTATCCTGCTCAGGCGTCGGCGCCGGAGAGATCGATGCTCTGCCCCGGAGCGAGTCGAACGTAGGCCTTCTTGAAGTCCTGACGCTGACCGAGACGCTGACCGAAGCGCTTCTGCTTGCCGGCGATGTTCACGATGTTCACGTTGGCCACTTTCACTTCGAACATCAGTTCGACCGCGGCCTTAACTTCAGGACGGCTCGCATCGCGACGGACACGAAACACGAACTGGTTCGCGCCTTCGCCAACGCGCGCGCTCTTTTCAGACACGTGCGGCCCGAGCAGCACGGACATCAATCTTTCCTGACTCATGCGAGCCTCTCTTCAAGCAGACGCACTGCTCCAACCGTGGCAATCACGTTCTTGTGGCGAGCGAGACTGACCGGATCGACGGCGCTCACTGGCAGCACATTGACGTACGGAAGATTGCGGCATGCGAGATCGAGCTTCTCATCGTGAGCCTCGATCAGAACCAGCACATCGTCACCGAGACCGAGATCTTTCAACTGACTGACCAGAAGCTTCGTCTTCGGCGCTTCGAGCTCAATGCCGTTCACGACAGACAAGCGATCCTGACGGGCGAGCTCCGAGAGCATCACCTGCAGAGCCGCGCGATACATCTTGCGATTCACCTTCTGGGCGAAGTCACGAGGTCTCGCCGCGAATGCCCTGCCGCCACCAACCCAAATCGGACTGCGGATCGAGCCGGCGCGGGCTTGACCCGTACCCTTCTGGCTCCAAGGCTTCTTGCCGCCGCCTCTGACTTCAGCGCGCGTTTTCTGCGCTTTGGTGCCAGAGCGACCGGCGTTGCGATAAGCAACGACGACCTGATGCACGAGTGATTCGTTGTACTCACGCGCAAACGTCGCGTCCGAAACCTGGACTTCCTGCGACTGCGCACCCTTGCTGACGAGCTTCAGTTTCATAGCGCTTCTGCCTTACTTCTTGCCCGGGGCTTTGGCCGGAGCAGCTTTCGCCACTGGAGCCTTGCGCTTTCTGAGGGACTGCGAGGCAGCCTTGATCGATGGACGCACGATCACCTGACCGCCCGGCGCGCCCGGAACGGCGCCTCGAACCAGCAGCAGATTGCGCTCAGCATCGACGCGCACGACCTGGAGGTTTTCGATAGTGCGGCGCTCTACGCCCATGTGACCGGACATGCGCTTACCGCGGAACACTCGGCCTGGCGTCTGACGCTGACCGATAGAACCTGGCGAGCGGTGAGATACGGAAACACCGTGTGTCGCAGGCAGGCCGCCGAAGTTGTGACGCTTGATGGTGCCGGCAAAGCCTTTACCTGTGGTCGTGCCCGTCACGTCGACGATCTGGCCGACCTTGAACAGATCAACTTTCAACTCGCTGCCAGCAGCGAGATCCTTGCCTTCTTCACCAGTCAAACGGAACTCGACGAGCGCCTGGCCCGGAGCAACTTTGACCTTGGAATAGTGACCAGCCTGAGCCTTGCTCAGGTGCGAGGCTTTGCGGTTGCCGAAAGCCACTTGCACGGCACGATAGCCGTCAACTTCTGCGGTGCGAACCTGCGTTACGCGGTTCGGCAGAGCCTCGATTACGGTCACCGGCACAGCTTCGCCCGCGTCGTTGAAGACGCGAGTCATGCCGGCTTTACGACCGACCAGACCCACGGTCCTGGTAGCGCTCATCGTAATGTCCTCTTGTTCCTCGGGTCGTCTCGGCTGCGATTGGCCGAAACGGCAATTCATGTACGTCTGCCTGACCGGCAGCGCTGAACGTTGCCAGCGCCGTCAAATAGACCGGTCTGCGCCCTCGAGCCTTCTAAGCTCGGAGCAGAGAGATCTGGTTAAGCGGGATTCCACGGAGAGGCAGACCGGTGATGTTCGGTCATGCCGCTCGAGCGGTACCCCGTCAGGGCCAGGCCTCGGCGCAAAAAGAGGCGCGAAGTATAGTCATAGGAAACTGGTTTGCAACCAGTTTCTTCGGCTATTTGTGACTGCTCGGCTTGCGACTCTGGCGAGAGTGTAGGAAATCCAGCCAGTGCCGCGTCCCTAAGGTTCCGGCCCGCGCGCAGCGGCCGGAATCCAGCAGCCCTCAAATCGATCAGTTCAACTTGATCTGTACGTCGACGCCGGCAGGAAGCTCAAGCTTCATCAACGCATCCACGGTCTTGTCCGTGGGGTTGAGGATGTCCATGAGGCGCTTGTGAGTACGCAGCTCGTACTGGTCACGGGCGTCCTTATCGCCGTGCGGCGCCGCGAGGACCGTGAACCGCTCCATTTTGGTAGGCAGCGGCACTGGACCGCGGACGGTTGCGCCGGTGCGCTTTGCCGTTTCCACGATTTCGCGAGCGGAGTTGTCGATCAGCCTGTGATCGAAAGCTTTCAGGCGGATACGGATGTTCTGATTCGTTGCCATTTTCGTCTCTCGTTACAACTGCGGGTTACTCATTGCACGCGGCTCGCAGACACCGCAGTTGCATCCCGATAAAAATGCGGAAGGTGTTGCCACCTTCCGCTGGGTACCTCTTACCGGCTGAGACGATTCGCTCGCCTCAGCCCATCGATCACTTCAGGATCTTCGCGACTACTCCGGCCCCGACCGTCTTGCCACCCTCACGGATCGCAAAGCGCAGGCCATCTTCCATCGCGATCGGGCTGATCAGCTCCACCACCATTTTGATGTTGTC
>JBJMWN010000362.1:0-3388 GCA_045810085.1 Povalibacter sp.
GCGCCACTCGGTGCGCTGATTGCCTTGATCGTCGTGGCGCAGATCGGCCTGGTCGTGTGGGTGCGCAAGCTCGGTCTGGCCGATATGCCGGCGCCGGCGCCGCTCCCCGAGGGGTATTCGAATACACTCGAGCTCGGCAAGCTGCTCTACACGCAGTACCTGTACCCGTTCGAAATCGCTGCGGTGATCCTGCTGGTGGCGATCGTGGCCGCGATCACGCTGACCATGCGCCAGCGTCCCGGGCAGAAATTGCAGGACATCACGGCGCAAGTGGCCGTGCGTGCCCAGGACCGGCTCCGGATGGTCAAGATGGACGCGGAGACGCCGCAATGATCCCGCTGTCGAACGTTTTGCTGCTATCCGGCATCCTCTTCAGCCTCAGCGTCGCGGGCATCTTCATCAATCGCAAGAACGTGCTGCTGCTGCTCATGTGCATCGAACTGATGCTGCTCGCGGTGAATTTCAACTTCATCGCCTTCGCGCATTACCTGGGTGACCTGTCGGGGCAGGTGTTCGTGTTTTTCATCCTGACCGTCGCGGCGGCCGAGTCGGCCATCGGCCTCGCCATCCTGGTCGTGCTGTTCCGCGAAAGGAAGAGCATCAACGTCGAAGATCTCGACTCGATGAGGGGCTGAGGCGTGGTCAATACGTTGCTCACGATCGTGCTGGCACCGCTGCTGGCGGCTGTCATCGCAGGACTCTTCGGCAAGTGGATCGGCCGTACCGGCGCTCATACGCTGACGATCGGCGGCGTCGCGATCTCCTGCGCGCTTTCGTTCAAGGTGCTGTACGAGCTCTTGCAGGGCGGGCCCGTCTTCGATGGTCCGGTCTACACGTGGCTCGTCAGCGACGGCATCCACATGGACGTTGGCTTCCTCGTCGATCGTCTCAGTGCGTTGATGATGGTGGTCGTGACTTTCGTTTCGCTGATGGTGCACGTCTACACGATCGGCTACATGCACGACGACCCGGGCTATACGCGCTTTTTCAGTTACATCTCGTTGTTCACGTTCTCGACGCTGATGCTCGTGATGTCGAACAACCTGATGCAACTGTTCTTTGGCTGGGAAGCGGTCGGACTGGTGTCGTACCTGCTGATCGGCTTCTGGTACACGCGGCCGTCCGCAATTTTCGCGAACCTCAAGGCATTCCTTGTGAATCGCGTCGGGGACTTCGGATTTCTGCTCGGTATCGCGGGGATCGTTCACCTGACGGGCACGCTGCATTACGGCGACGTGTTCGCGCAGGCGGGCAAGATCGCGGGCAGCACGTTTACCCTGTTCCCCGGCCACCCGTGGCAGGCGGCGAGTGTGATCTGCATTTGCCTGTTCATCGGCGCGATGGGGAAGTCCGCGCAAGTCCCGCTGCACGTATGGCTTCCGGACTCGATGGAGGGCCCGACACCGATCTCGGCGTTGATCCATGCCGCAACGATGGTGACCGCGGGCATCTTCATGGTGGCCCGCATGTCACCGCTGTTTGAGTTGTCCCAGACGGCGCTGTCGTTCGTGATGGTGATCGGCGCAATCACCACGTTTTTCATGGCGCTCATCGCCACCGTTCAGTACGACATCAAGCGAGTCGTCGCTTATTCGACGCTGTCCCAGCTCGGCTACATGACTATGGCGCTGGGCGCCTCTGCGTACTCGGTTGCTATTTTCCACCTGATGACCCACGCGTTCTTCAAAGCGGTGCTGTTTCTCGGCGCCGGCTCGGTCATCATCGCGCTGCACCACGAGCAGGATATGCGCAGGATGGGCGGATTGCGCAAATACATGCCCATCACCTATCTCACCATGCTGATCGGCGCATTTGCGAATGCCGGATTCCCGCCGTTCTCCGGATTCTTCTCGAAGGACACAATCGTTGAAGCGCTGCACGAGGCATATGCCGCCGGAACTCCGGGTGCGCTGTTCGCATATCTCGCAGCTCTCGGCGGCGTGTTCGTCGGCGGCTTCTACTCATTCCGCCTGATCTTTTTGACGTTCCATGGAAGCGAGCGGTTCACTTCGCACGACCACGGCGCTGACCTGGCACACGGTGCAGATCAGGGGTCAGCCGCGCATGCGAATGCAGAGCATGGCGGTCCGCCGCACGAGTCACCTGCAGTCGTCACTATTCCTTTGATCCTGCTTGCCATCCCGTCGATTGCCATTGGCTGGGTGATCGGGCAATTCCTCTTCGGAAATTATTTCGGCGAGGCCATTTTCGTTGCTCCCGAGCACGAGACGATGAGCAAGCTCGCTGAGGAGTTTCACGGCGTGATTCCAATGGTTGTGCACAGCCTTACGACGGTGCCCTTCTGGTTAGCGACCGCCGGTGCGGCGATCGCCTGGTTGATTTACATCGCTCGTCCCGAGCTTGCAGGCCGACTGCGTGAGAAGTGGGGCGTTCTGGTTACCGTCCTGGAAGAAAAGTATGGCCTCGACCGTCTGAATGACTGGCTGTTCGCCGGCGGCGCCCGACGTCTGGGCAACGGCCTCTGGAAGGTCGGCGATGTAACGCTGATCGACGGTCTCTTCGTCAATGGCTCCGCACGGCTCGTTGGATGGACTTCGACGCTAATACGGCAGATCCAGTCCGGTTATATCTATCACTACGCCTTCATCATGATTATCGGCGTCTTCGGGCTGCTGTCCGTCATGCTGTTTACCTGGCGGCACATGCAATGATGCGGCAGGCGGAAACAACACGATGATGGAACACGTCCTGAGTTTTGTGATCTGGGTGCCGATCGTTGCCGGTGTCGTGGTACTCCTCCTCGGTGAACAGCGGGCGCAGGCCGCGCGGAGTGTCGCATTGCTCGGCGCTGTCGCGGGGCTGCTCGTGGCCTTGCCGCTGTGGACGCATTTCGATCGCGCTGCGAGCGAATTCCAGTTCGTTTTCTTCGCGCCGTGGATCTCGACTTTCAACGTCAACTATCACGTCGGCATCGACGGCATATCGCTGCTGCTTATCCTGCTCAACTGCATTACGACCGTTCTCGTGATCATTGCCGGCTGGCAGGTGATCACCGAGCGGGTGTCGCAGTACATGGCGTCGTTTTTGATTTTGTCGGGGCTTATGAACGGCGTTTTTTGTGCACTCGACGCGCTGCTCTTCTACGTGTTCTTTGAGGCTACGCTGATCCCGATGTTCATCATAATCGGCGTATGGGGCGGGCCTAACCGCGTATATGCCGCTGTCAAATTCTTTCTGTATACGCTCATGGGATCGCTGTTGTCGCTGATCGCGATCATCTATTTATACAACGCCGCGGGCGGCAGTTTTTCGTTGTTCGATTTTTACGACGTGCCGCTGTCCGAACATGCGCAGATTCTGATTTTCCTCGCATTCATGATGGCCTTCGCGGTGAAGGTACCGATGTGGCCGGTGCACACATGGCTGC
>JBJMWN010000363.1:0-4734 GCA_045810085.1 Povalibacter sp.
AGGACGATCGCATCGAAGACAGCATTGCGTGTAACGACTGTGGTCACGCTTGCTGTGCCTCCTGCAGCAAGCCATCGCTGGTCATCTGATAAGTGCGGTCCGTGGTGGCGGCAGCACGCGTTGAATGCGTCACCAGAATTCCAGCGGCAGCATCACGCTTCAACTGAGTTCGAAGCAGTTCCAAAATTTCAGCAGCCGATCGCGCATCGAGATTGCCGGTGGGCTCGTCCGCTAACACGAGCTTCGGCCGATGCACGAGCGCACGCGCCACGGCGACACGTTGCATTTCTCCGCCCGACAATCGAGTCGGCATTTCCTTCCGACGATGGATGAGCCCCACGGCCGTGAGTAACTCGGTCACACGCTCGTCCGATTCGCGACCGCGTTGATCGTTCAGCGCAAGTGGCAAGGCGACATTCCGCTCGATGCTGAGGTGAGGCAACAAGTGAAACGCTTGAAAGACGAAGCCCATGCTGGCCCGCCGCAGATGAGTGCGAGCGTCGTCATCCAGCGCGGCGATGTCCCGACCGTCAATCTCGATCCGGCCAGCGTCAGGCGTGTCGAGCCCCGCGATCAGGTTGAGCAGTGTGGATTTTCCGGATCCAGATTCGCCCATGATCGCGATGTAGTCGCCGCGCTCGATCCGCAGTGAGACATTCCGGAACAGGTGTCTTCCGGAGCCGAACGATTTGGAGAGATTTTCGATGGAGAGCATGGCAGCAAACAGTTACCTAGCGCTGCCATGCTCGGCAGCTGACACTGATCAGCACATCAGCCAGCGTGATCGCAATTCCCGATCAGAAACTAAAAAGCAGCGATCAACCCCAGGGTTGCGTGGTACTGCACGAATGTACTCGACGAAGCGCGAATACGGCACGTCCCTGCGCCATTGCTGGAAACACAGAACAGATCGCCCTCCGTATCCAGCAACGTGACGAACGCGCGCGCATCGAATCGGATACCGATATGGTTGGTAATGGGAATCTTCAGACCACCGCCGGCACTGAACGAAATTTTGGTTTCGTCATCCAGCCCGCTCTCACTGGGGCTGAACTGTGTCGCCCCGACGGTCATCCCGAAGTAAGGAATGGCGTGCCTCGCATCCGTGAAGTTCACGATGCCGCCGATCTGGAGATATTTGACGTCCAGGTCGATCGGCTCGACACCCTCGATTTCGGTGCTCTGCTGCGTATAGAGCAGTTCGTATTGACGCTCCGGGCTCTCGGCATTCACATTGAAGAAAACGCCCCAGTTGCTATTGCTGTCCACGTCGCGATCACTCGAATCCAGGGGATCCTGAAACCTGCCGCCGCCCATCTGACCGTAAAAGGGCGTGATCTCGAAATTGTTCTCGACGTGCTTGGGGCGCTCTGCGGCCCAGGCACCGCATGAACAGAGAAGTCCTGCCAGCAGGCCCAAAACGTGGGTCGCGGTTCGCTGACGTAGCGCATCGCGCAGGGTTCGATTCATCGTAGCCTCCATCGAAGAAAACGTTTCCATCTGACCGTAGCAGGTCGTCTACCGCGAAGGGCATGTACGTTAACATGATGCCGCGAACTTTCACGGTCCGGGAGCCGACTGCGCGCGCCGACAGGTCAGCAACTCAACAATGAAGTTTTCCAGCTACCTGCTCGCGGTCCTGTTTGCAGCGATCACCTTCGGCATTTGGGCCTACCTGAATCAACCCGTTCAGGAGCCGCAATGGCCCGAAGGCGTGCAAGGCATGGCTTTCTCGCCTTTCAATGCTGATGAGGATCCAGCCGAGCGCGTACTGCCTTCTACGACAGAGCTCGACTCCGACCTTGCGCTTCTGGCTCGCGCTTCAGTCAATGCCGTGCGCACCTATTCATCACTCGATGCTCTCGCGGAAATTCCTGCGCTTGCGGCTAAACACGGCATGCATGTTGCCCTCGGCGCCTGGCTGGATCGCAATCGCCAGACGAACGAGAGAGAAGTTGCCGCAAGCATCCAGCTCGCTCGCCAGAACGCGAATGTCATTCGAGTAATCGTCGGCAACGAAGCCGTCCTGCGCGGAGATCTCACCGTCGCAGAACTTGCGAACTATCTCGATCACACGCGTGAAGCCATCGATCAGCCCGTCAGCACCGCAGAGCCCTGGCATGTCTGGATCAGTCATCCAGAACTCGCGACGCATGTGGATTTCATCGGTGTGCATCTGTTGCCGTACTGGGAAGGAATTCATGTCGAGCAGGCGGTCGAGTACATGGTCTCGCGCGTGCATCTGCTACAACGATCCTTTCCCGACAAACCTGTCGTGATTCTCGAAGCGGGTTGGCCGTCGGACGGTCGCACGCGCGGCGCCGCTGTCGCATCGGTCAGCAACGAGGCGCTTTTCCTGCGCCGCTTTCTCGCACGCGCACGGCAGGAAGGCTTCCTCTACTACGTGATGGAAGCGTTCGATCAACCGTGGAAAGCCAAGTACGAGGGCGCCGTCGGAGCGTACTGGGGTGTGTACGACGTCGAACGACGACCTAAGTTCGAGTTCGTGAAACCGATCGTCCGTATCCGGCAATGGCAGACGCTGGCTGCAGTCTCGGTTGGAGTCGCGGCCATTCTGTTGATGATGCTCTATCTCAACAGCAGCAGATTGGGGACACGCGGCCGCAGTCTGTTAGCCGTCATTGTCTATGCGGCTTCGACCACCGCAGTTCTGATCATTCATCGCTTCTCGCAGCAGTACCTCACATTCGCGGGTCTGCTGATCGGTGCAATCCTGATTCTCGGCATGCTCGTGGTCATCGCCGTCGTGCTCGCCGAAACACTCGAGTGGGTCGAAGCGCGATGGTCGCGAACACGTCCGCGCGAACGAAGCCTGCTCGAGGCGATCGAGGCGCATGTTGCGTTCGAACCGATGGTGTCGATTCATGTGCCCGCCTACAACGAGCCACCGAACATGCTCATCGACACGCTGAATGCGTTGTCCCGGCTCGAATACTCCAACTACGAAGTTCTGGTCATCGACAACAACACGCCGGATGAGTCCAGCTGGCGACCTGTAGAAGCGCACTGCCGCAAGCTGGGTGCACGATTCAAATTCTTTCATGTGCGTCCGCTTGCCGGCTTCAAAGCGGGCGCGCTCAACTTCGCTTTGAAGCACACGCATCCTGAAGCCACCATCGTGGCAGTGATCGACAGCGACTACGAAGTGAACCCGAAGTGGCTCGGCGATCTCGTGCCGGTGTTCGCAGATCCCAGCGTCGCAATCGTGCAGGCGCCGCAGGACTATCGCGATCAAGCACTGAATGCGTTCAAAGCGATGTGCTATGCGGAGTACCGCGGCTTCTTTCACATTGGCATGGTCACGCGCAACGAACGCAACGCAATCATTCAGCACGGCACCATGACGTTGGTGCGCCGTGCATCGCTCGATGCTGTGGGCGGCTGGGCCGAGTGGTGCATCACCGAGGATGCCGAACTGGGATTGCGACTGCTACAAGCCGGACATCAAGCGCATTACCTTCCGCGCAGCTACGGGTGCGGACTCATGCCGGACACTTTCTCCGATTACAAGAAGCAGCGGGCCCGCTGGGCCTATGGCGCAATGCAGATTCTGCGGCGACATTTCCATTCGCTGTTCAGCAGACACAGCGATCTCACACGCGGGCAGCGGTATCACTTCGTCGCAGGCTGGCTGCCATGGTTCGCAGACGGCCTCAGCGTCTTGTTCAATCTCGCTGCAATCGCATGGTCAACGGCGATGGTGCTATCGCCCTATCGGATCGATCCACCGCTCGTCATGTTCTCCGTGCTGCCGATCGCCTTGTTTATTTTCAAGCTCGTCAAACTTGCGCATCTGTACGTGTCGCGCGTCGGCGCAAACCTTCGGCAGACATTTGCTGCTGCATTGGCTGGACTCGCTTTGTCTCACACCATTGGCGTCGCCGTCGTGAAAGGCATGACCACACGCAATCAACCCTTCTTTCGCACGCCGAAAGACGCTCGGACTCACGCCCTCGGTTGGGCGTTTGCGTGGGCATCGCAGGAATTGATCATGCTGCTGTTGCTACTGATTGTCGCGTTCCTGCTGAGTCACCAAATCACCCCGTTCGCAAACGTCACGATTGGCGTGCCCGAAGAATTGCGTGGGCCGGACGTTCGCATCTGGATGGCCGTGCTGCTGATTCAGGCAGTGCCCTATGCAGCGGCTTTGGTCGTCTCGTTTGCGAGCGTGCTGTCGTTGCCGGCTCGGTGGTTGGGAAGGACCGCCGTTCCGGCAAGTTCGGAGGCCTGATGTCAGGCTTCGACGCTGCGGAAAAATTCGAGCGCCCTGTCTTCTTGTCCTGCCTTCTTATAAAAGTCGACTATCCATTCACGAGTTTGAACTGTCCGCTGCGCATGCGGGCCACGTGCCTGCAACATGGTTTTGTAGCTGCGCTGAAAGAGTTCTTCAGCCTCGGGACGTTGTCCCTTGGCGGCAAGGACACGTGCTAACGAGACGTTCGCTACGGCGACCTCCTCGCTGTCTGGACCGAATGCCTTGTCCTCCAACGCGACGGCATGTTTGAGAGTGCTCAACGCGTCGTCCCATCGCCCTTGCTCAAGGATGGCGCGACCGAGATTCGCAAAGCCGCCAGCGATATAAGGATGCTCATCAGGAAGGCTCTGGCGAAAAACCTCGAGAGACTCACGCATACGTTTTTCCGCTTCGGCATAGTTACCCATGGAAATGGAAAGACTCCCAAGCTGCATCAGATCAACGCCAACGTAACTATG
>JBJMWN010000364.1:0-9898 GCA_045810085.1 Povalibacter sp.
GAAAGACTCTGAGCTCGAAGCTTTGACGCCGGTTTACGGCAAAGCCCTGCTTTTCAGGGATCATCCTTACGGCAAGCCCTCGATGGGCAGCGAAGCAGGCCTGGGTTCGATCCGTCATGAGGATCTCAAGCATTTCTACGAGACACAGTTCGGCACCGATCGGCTGATCGTGTCCGTTGCCGGGGACTTCGAGACCGCATCGATGAAACAGATGCTGACCGAGGCCTTTGCCGGCTGGCATAAGGCGCCGACCCTGCTCGCCCCGACCTCGCCCGCCACTCATCAAACCGGTCGACGCGTCCTTCTGATCGATGCGCCTGAATCCGTGCAGTCCTATTTCTGGGCTGGCAATGTCGGCGTGGCGCGCACGTTTCCGCAGCGCGCCGCTCTGGATGTCGTGAATACCCTGTTCGGTGGACGCTTCACGTCGATGCTGAACAGCGAGCTGCGGATTCGCACAGGTCTCTCGTACGGCGCGAGATCGCGGTTTGAGCGGCTGATGCAGCCGGGTACCTGGCAGATGAGCTCTTACACCCGCACGGAAACGACGATCCAGGCCATCGACCTGGCGCTGAATGTGCTGGATCGTTTGCACAAAGAACCTATCGATCCAACGATGCTGGCCTCGGGTAAAACTTACGTCCAGGGCCAGTTTTCACTCGGGCTGGAGACAGCGGATGAGTGGGCAGACACTCTCGCCGATCTGGAGTTCTATGGGCTCGACCGCCGTTACATCGACGATTACGCGAATGCACTCAATGCCGTCAGCGATGCCGATGCGAAGAACATCGTCAGGCAGGTGTTCCCGAGCAGTCGCGATGTCACGCTCGTGGTGATTGGCAAGGCAGCTGAGATTCGCGACGGTCTGCGCAAGTATGGCCCGTTGACCGAGATGAAGCTCAGCGATGCCGTCTTCTCGCCCGCAGCAAGGAAGTAGCGTTCCAGCTCACAAGTGCTGCAGCGCGCTCTGAAGTGCGCACGCAATCCCGCTCGTGCCGAAACTGTTCTTGCATGCGAATCGCGAGCTCACGAGATTGTGTGACGCGTGTCACATAGATGGAGAACCGCACTCGCTCGAGCGCCGTTGCGATCGACGCTCGCGACTGGCGAGTTTCAAAATCTCTGCGGAAATATAGATAAATTCGCGCGCTGCGAACGTGAGCGTCGCGATCTCCTGACAACAAATCCGACATAGACAAACCGATGCCAGCGGCTAGACTGCATTGGCTTCGCCGCATGTTTGTGCGTTGTGCTTGGACGCGCGGCGATGGACACAAACTCCATGCAATATCGGCGCAGCGATTTCGATGTCACGAACACCGTGCAGGTCAGTTCGGCAGATGCCGTTCGACGTGCGGTCAGTGACTTGTATCGCCAGCAGTGGCCTCACTATCCGTTCGATCGCATCGATACCGCGTTTCGCGATTTCGAACGATTGTTCAATGGTCAGTTTCCGGGATACTACGGCTGCGATACGGTCTATCACGATCTGCAGCATTCACTGGACGGCACTCTGGCCGTCTCGCGGCTGATCGTCTCCTACGATCGAACGCATACGGTCGAAGAGCGTCTCGGGCCCGAGCGCGCAATCCTCGCCGTCGTCATTGCTCTCTTCCATGATGCTGGCTACATCCGGCAGACCGACGACCAGACTCATCGCAACGGCGCCGAATTCACGCTGAGTCACGTGAGTCGCAGCGCCCAATTCATCGGCCGCTATCTGCCCACGGTCGGTATGGCTGAGTGGGTGCCGGTTGCGACGAAGGTCGTGCATTTCACTGGCTACGAAGTTCAGTTCGACCAGATCCGGCTCGACGATCATCGCGATCGCATCGTCGGTCACATCGTCGGCACGGGTGATCTGATCGCGCAGATGGCCGATCGCTGCTATCTGGAGAAGTGCCGCGATCGCCTCTATCCTGAATTCGTTCTGGGCGGCATCGCGATGCCGAACAACAAGGAAGGAAGCCCCTCGATCAAGTATCGCTCCGGGCTCGATGTCCTGAGACAGACGCCGGAGTTCGTCGAAGACGTGCGCAGAACGCGACTCGATGGCGAGTTTGCGAGCGTGTACCGGCACCTCGAAGTGCTGTTCAACGGTCGTAACCCGTACATGGAATCCATTCAGGCCAACCTCGACTACCTGGGCGAAGTGCTCCGCACAGGCGGATGGCCAATGCTGCGTCGTGACCCGCCGTGCTTCACCTGGGAAAAGAATCCTGTTCAGAACATTCGTTCGCTCGTACTCGGCCACATCAAGCAAATGTGGAAAGGCACGAGCGAAGGCTGAGTCGCCGCGTCAGAGGGCGGCTCACTCCCGATCGAAGCCGACTGCAGCACGCAGGCCTTTCGCAAAGGCTCCTCTGATTGTTTCCTCGACCGCACTATCGTACGGCTCGCAATCGCCCTCGGGCATTAGCGTGCTGACTCGAATAGAACCGACGCACGAACGACTATCGTGCTCGTGTCCAGATCGGTAGCCTTGCGCTCGGCTCAACCACTCAACGAATACGCCGTACATGCAGTTTCCTCGCCTTGCCGCCCGATTCCCGCGAAAGAGAGCATTCATCACGGGGGCTGGCAGTGGGCTCGGGCTCGCTCTGGCAAATGCGCTTGCGCGCGATGGTTGGTCGCTCGGTCTGTTCGATCACAATCTCGAGCGCCTCACGAAGGTCGAAGGCGAACTCTCAGCCGCCGGCGTTCCATTGCTGGCTTATCCCGGAGACGTGACTCACGCCAATGAGTTGACCGTCGCGGTGAACACGTTCGCTGCGACCTACGATGGCCTCGATGTGATGATCAACAACGCAGGCGTTGCGTGCTCCGGAAGTTTGATGGAGATTTCCCTGGAGGACTGGGATTGGATCATTCGCACGAATCTGATGGGCGTAATCCACGGCTGCCGTGCCGCCATTCCCCATTTACAACGCAATAGCTCGGGACTTCTGATCAACGTGGCGAGTGCGGCTGCATTCGTCTCGGCACCGGAGATGGCGGGCTACAGCGCAACCAAGGCCGCTATCGTTTCTGTCAGCGAAACCCTTGCAAATGAGCTGCGGGCAATTGGCACGCAAGTCTCGGTCGTGATGCCTACATTCTTCCCAAGCAACCTGCTCGACTCCTATCGTGGAAGTGAGGAGGCCAAGTCCATCGCACGTCGGCTGATGGATGCGGCTGACTATCCAGCGGAAGCGGTAGCTCACGATCTGCTGAATTTTGCGGCCGCAGGCAAGACATACATTGTGCTACCCCGCTCCGCTCGTGCGCTCTGGCGCGCCAAGCGCCTCATGCCGGAACGATTTCTAAGAACCGTCGTCGCTGTGCGGGATCGAATGCGCAGGCGGAGCAATTAATCCAGAGCCTCGAGTTAACGACGAGGCCTGCACTCGGACTCTCAAGTGAGGATCGGATCATGACGGCTCGAATGACCAACAAGGTCGTGCTCATCACGGGCGCAAGTGCAGGCATCGGGCAGGCGACAGCGCGGGCACTCGCACAGGAAGGTGCCCGCCTCGTGCTGACCGCACGTCGTGAAGAACGGCTGCAGCAACTCGTGTCTGAGATCGAGTCACTGGGTTCGCAAGCCACTTACGTCTTGGGCGATGCGTCCACGGAAGACACAGCACGTGCGGCGGTCCAGAAGGCGATGGATACCTTCGGACGCATCGACGTTCTCATCAACAACGCGGGTGTCGGCAATTACAAGAACCTCACCGACACCAGTGCCGAGGACTACGACGAGATCATGGACGTGAATGTGCGTTCGACTTTTCTTTTCACCCGCCACGTCGTGCCGGTGATGCTGCAGCAGCGTGAAGGCCTGATCTTGATGATCTCATCGATGGCAGGTGTGTACGGATTTCCGGGGCAGGCGGTGTACTGCGCGAGCAAGTTCGCACAGGTCGGCTTTGCCCAAGGCCTTGACAGAGAGCTACGACCTCATGGCATCAAGGTTGGCACCCTCTGCCCTGGTGGTGTGAAGACCGAATTTGCGCTGGGCAAAGGACGCACCGAAGAAGGCGTTCAGAAGTCGGACATGCTGGAAGCTGAGGATGTCGCTCAAGCAATTGTGTTCGCCTGCACGCAGCGTGCGGGCGCACGCATCATTCAAATGCAAATGCGCACGATGGCGGAGGCGCTCTTCTGATCCCACGCGCACTGCACACTTCACTGCGGCCCGTCGATGCTCAGCATGAAGCGAGTGTAGATTTCCGGCAGACGCGCAAGCACATGCGGCTTGCCGTCAATTGAACTGGTCTCGATGACCTGACGCAACATCGACAGACTGAACGACTCCAGTGCGGGCATCGACACCGGTGCATAGCTCAGATGCCAAGGTTCGGGACTGACGCCGCCGCGATCGTTTCGATAGGGACGGAAAAAGCCGAAGCGCTTCATGTTCGCATCGAGCCACTGACTCAGTCGCGCAAAGATTCCCTCCGAGGAGTACTCGGATGGAATCAATTGAACTGAATAGTCTTTTGGAAGCACTGCTGCACCATCGATCACATCGATGTCGCTGCCCCAGTGGTGACGACTGCCTCCAGGAATGGCAGACCAATACAGGATCGCATCGACGGCTTCGTTGTCGCTCAATCGAGCACGCTCGAGCACCTGTCCTTCGCGATTGAGCAGCGCGCGTTCACCCTTCCATTTCCGATTCCAGATGGCGACCTGCGTTTCGAAATCCCTGAAGCTCGAGCGAGCGACGAGTTCGATCCCGTCATAAGCAGCAGCATCACGCATCGACAAAAACGCCGCGACCACTTCGTAGTGCAATGTGCAGTTGGGCTGAATCAACTCGACTACGTGTGTGCGTGCCCGACCGGTGAGTTCGAGCTCATTCATTTGTTAAAACATCCTTCTGCAATTTCACGGCAGCGCGAGTATGTCAAAAAACTCGACAAACTCTTTCGATGATTCTCAGTCGGCCCCTGATTCTGCTGTCGAACAGCATGCCGCGAGATAAAAGCCCGCTATGATGGCAACCGAACAGTCGGATGATTCTAGGGCATTCTGATTCACGACCATCGACGGTCCGCTTCCAGAAAGTTTCGCACGCAATGCCTGCGCTGACGGAACCGAGATGCAGCCGAGACGATTACGCAAATCAGAAGGATCCAACGTCATATTCGCGCTCAGCAGCGCTGACTGGAGATAAATAATCGCACTGCTAACGGTCGGGGCACATTGGCAGCGCATACACAACGTCGAAGCGTTGGAGCATTAGTTTGAGAACGTACAGCCTCAGAGTCAGATTACTCGCGATCGCAGTCGCCGCCGGACTCTGCATCACCGCCATCCTGCTCGGTCTGGAATATCTCGAATACCGCAAATCGGTCGACGCCATGGCCGAGCGTGGCGAACGCTCGTTGCTGGCTTCAGAGGGACAGAGACTCGAGCGTGAGGGCAGCGCCATCATCGGCACGCATGTGAGCGGCCTCGAAGTCGCTCTGGCCAGTAACGATTCGCGAGCCATTGCTCAGCTCGGCGCCGCGTTGCTGTCGAATGCCATCGTCACATCCGTAACGATCAGCAACTCGACCGGAAAACAAATCTACAGCGATCAGAAGGACGATCCCTGGGTCGCAACGCTCTCGCCGCAGGAACAGCGCAAGGTCGAGCGGACGCTGGGCGCCACCAAGGTTCTGGGTGTTGTGCAACTGAAGGTGGGAAAGGCAGGCCTGATCGCGTCCGCTCAGGGCTGGCGCGCTCAGATGGAGCGCGGTGAACGTGTTGAATTCGGTCGGTGGATCTGGATCATCAGCGCCGCAGGATTCTTCATCACTGGTGTCCTGGCGATCGTCGCATGGTTACTCGCGCGTCGTCTGGAACGTCCCATCATCGAGCTCATCCGTTCTGCTGAGCGCATCGGTGAAGGCGACTACACCCGACCGCATGCGATCACGACCAGTCACGAGATGGCTGATCTCGAGGTCGCTCTCGATCGGATGCGCCAGAACCTGCGTCAGACGACGATTACCAAGGACTATCTGAACAGTGTCCTGAACAGCATGAACGATGCTGTGCTGGTGACTTCTCCAGCAGGCACGATTACTCGGGTCAACGATGCTGCCGTCCGCCTGTTCGGTTATCGCGAAGAGGAAATTGCAGGCAAGCCGTTCGTCACGCTCATCGCCGAAAGTGAAAAGGAAAACTTCTCACTCGAGAGCTCTGAGATCGAGACACGTGAAACCGTGATCGCAACCCGCAGCGGCCAGACGATTCCAGTGTCGTTATCGGGCGCACCGATCGCGGCCGACGACCCTCAGTTCAAAGGCACGATTTTCGTCGTTCGCAACATTACCGATCGCAAGCGAGCGGAACGGCGTATTCGTTATCTCGCCCGATACGACGCGCTCACCAAAGTTCCGAATCGCATGCAGTTCCAGCACATGCTGCAGCAGGCGATTGCCCGAGCACGCAAGGCCGATCGTGGCATCGTGCTGCTCTACCTGGACATGGACCGCTTCAAGGAAATCAACGACACGTTTGGTCATGCAGCAGGCGATCGCACACTCGAGGTACTGACAGAACGACTGACGCGCATTCTTCCGCGCGAGGCTGTAGTCGGTCGGTTGGCCGGTGATGAGTTCGGACTTTTCATCGAAGGTTTCTCGGAGCTCGAACATGAACGCACGCAAGCGGCAAATCTTGCGCGCATGGTGCTCGCCGAAGTCGGCAAGGCTTATTACGTCGATGAGCAGGAAGTGTTTCTCACCGCCAGCGTCGGCATCGCGCTATGTCCGAAGGATGCAGAGAACGTCATCGATCTGATTCGTAACGCCGACGCGGCGATGTATCACTCCAAGCAGAACGGCGGTAACAGCTTCGCGTTCTATTCGCCGGAAATGAATGCAGTTGCGGTCGAACGCCTGATGCTGCGGAGCAAGCTGCGTCGCGCACTGGAGCGCGATGAGCTCGTGATGTTCTATCAGCCGAAGGTCGACCTGAACGATGGTCGTATCGTTGGTGCTGAGGCGCTGTTGCGATGGCGGCTGCCAGGCCATGGCGACATTCCACCTTCGCAATTCATTCCGCTCGCTGAAGAGACGAGCCTCATCCTGGGAATCGGCGAGTGGGTACTGAATCGCGTGTGCTCGGACTACCGACGCTGGACTGAGCGCATTCCTGATCCGGGCCGCGTCTCTATTAATCTCTCCTTGAAGCAATTAAGGCAGGCGAGCTTCATCACTCGATGCCGGGCTGTGTTCCGTCGCCACGAAGTTTCTCCAACGTGCTTCGAGCTCGAAATCACCGAGACGACGTTGATGGCCGACCCGAAACGCACCATCAAACTGCTGAATGAGCTGTACGCGATGGGTCTGCACCTGTCGATCGATGACTTTGGCACCGGCTACTCGTCCCTGAGCGCGTTGCAGCAGTTCCCCATCAACACGCTGAAGATCGATCAATCATTTGTCCGCGATGCGGCAGTGAACCCGGACGACGCCACCATCGTTCGAACCATTATCGATATGGGCAAAGCGCTCGAGGTCGAAGTCGTGGCCGAAGGCGTCGAGAACGAAGAACAACTGAGCTTGTTGCGCGCTCGAGGTTGCCACTACGCACAGGGTCGTCTGTTTGGTGACGCCATGAGTTCCGAAGAATTCCTGGGATTGCTCACGTCACAGGCGAGCGGTCGAGCCAAAGTCAGCCCGCTGTTCGGCTGAGATCCTGCGACAACTTCCCGATCGCCAGCCGCGATTGCTCTAAGTAGGTTTCCACAGGATCTCCACTGAAGGGGTGGCAACCCTCAGCTGGCAAGCTTTATCCTCCGCGCCTCTTTCGAGCCCGCCGAGACGCTCGCCAGCCTTCCTTCACTCATGCTTACGTTTTCTTCCCTTTCGCTCCGCCGCGGCACGCGTCTGCTGATCAAAGACGCGTCCTTCACGATTTATCGCGGCGAGAAGGTCGGCATTGTCGGGAAGAACGGCACCGGCAAATCCAGTCTGCTGTCGCTGATGCTCGGTGAGTTGCAACCTGACGCAGGTAGCTTCGATCGGCCTTCGCAACTGGTATTAGCTCACGTCGCGCAAGAGCTGGAGGCGAGCGATCGAAGCGCGATCGACTTCGTGATGGACGGCGATCAGGAATTGCGCACCACAGAGGCGTCGATCGCACGCGCTGAAAGTGCGGATGACGGGATCAAGTTGGGCGAATTGCATGCGCGTTACGCAGCAATGGGCGGGTACGACGCCCGCAGCCGCGCCGCCCGGTTGCTTCATGGTCTGGGATTCACGTCGGACGATGAGAACCGTGCGATTCGCGAATTCTCAGGCGGCTGGCGCGTCCGTTTGAATGTCGCGCAAGCGCTAATGTGCCGCTCCGATCTCTTGCTTCTTGATGAACCCACAAACCATCTGGATCTCGATGCCGTCATCTGGCTCGAGGAATGGTTGCGTGGTTACCCGGGAACACTGCTGATGATTGCGCACGATCGTGAATTCCTCGATCGCACCGTCAACCGCGTCGTTCATATCGAACAGGGAACTGCGCGCATTTACACCGGCAACTATTCCAAGTTCGAAGAGCAACGGGCCGAGCAGCTGGCTCAGCAGCAAACGATGTTCGAGCGCCAGCAGCGCGAGATCAAACACATGATGAGCTTTGTCGAACGTTTCAAAGCCAAGGCGAGCAAGGCGCGGCAGGCGCAGAGCCGCATCAAAGCACTTGAACGCATGGAACGGATCGCACCAGCGCACGTCGACTCGGAGTTCGAGTTCTCTTTTCTGCCGCCAGAGAAATTGCCAGAGCCGCTGTTGACGATCGACGATCAGAAAGCGGGTTACGGCGAGCGCGTAATCCTCAGTTCTATTGGAATGACGATTTCGCCAGGCAGCCGGATCGCGCTGTTGGGTCGCAATGGCGCAGGCAAATCCACGTTGATGAAGTTGTTGGCAGGCGAGATCACGGCGCTCAGCGGAAAGCGGAGCGAGGCTCGCGATCTGCGAATCGGCTATTTCGCTCAGCACCAGCTGGAACAGCTGGCAGTCAACGAGTCGCCGATGGAGCACTTGAAGCGGCTTGGAGGACAGTACGCCGCGCGTGCAACGGAGCAGGAGCTCAGAAGTTTTCTCGGCAAGTTCGGCTTCAGCGGCGATCGAGTGTTCGAGCCTGTTGGTCCTTTCTCAGGGGGCGAGAAGGCCAGACTTGTCCTGGCACTCGTGAGCTACACGCGCCCCAATCTCCTCTTGCTCGATGAGCCCACGAACCATCTCGATCTGGAAATGCGCCAGGCGTTGGCGGTCGCTCTGCAGGATTACGACGCGGCTGTGGTGCTGGTCTCGCACGATCGCCACCTGCTTCGTGCCGTAGCCGATGAATTGATTCTGGTGGACCAGGGGCGCGCGCGTCCGTTCGATGGCGATCTCGATGACTACGCACGTTGGTTCACCACTCGTGAACACGAAGAAGAGCAGCAGATCGAAGCGCGCGAAGGTGCGAACACCGCTGAACAAAAGAAGCAGCGCAAGCGCGAAGAAGCTGAGCAACGCAATCGGCTCAGCGGCCTGCGCAGTCAGATCGCCAAGCTCGAAAAGGAAATGGAGAAACTACAGAAAGAACTGACAGTCATCGAACTCGCGCTGGCAGACCCGTCGATCTATCAGGACAAATCGAAGCTGCAGCTGCTGCAATTGCTCGAGTCACAAACGGCGCTGAAAAGAAAACTGGAAACGGCCGAGTCGGCGGGGCTCGAACACAGCGAAAAACTGGAGAGTGCTACTTCGTCAGCCTAGCGACTCATCAGTTCTTTCGTGTGGACTGTGCTGCGATCAGCGCGTCCGCCGCATGCAGCAGATACTTTTGCAGAGGTTCTTTGCCCAGGCACTGAACCGAGGAAAGCGCACCGTCGATCAGCATCAGGAGCTGGTCCGTCAATTCTTCCGAATCCCGA
>JBJMWN010000365.1:0-8330 GCA_045810085.1 Povalibacter sp.
GAGAGCAGGCAGGCAGGCTCGCAGCCATCACCAGAGGACGCAGATATGTCGGAGATCGCGGTGACGGGAATGCGCAAGGCCGTCGCCCCGCAGCGCAGTGGTCCACGCAATACTGTGAACGCCGATGCCACTTCGGCAGAAGCTTTGTCTGAAGACAAGACCGCTGAGCGATTCGCGACACCAGAAGATTGGCTGAAGCACATTCGGGATCTGCGAGGTGAGGGTCGCAGCGCCGATGCGGACAGCGAATGGCAGGATTTTCGTAAACGGTATCCCGACTACTTCGTTGCGGAATCCGATGTGGCCAGGGGCACGGCTCGCCACTAGTGGGATGTAACAGCTGCTTGTGAACCGCAGCTGTTAGGAGCGACGACTCGGACGTCCTGTCACGATCGTCTTTGCTCAGGTCAAAAGGCGTGACCACATCCATGTGCCGAATACGCGGCCCACTAGCCAGTCCCGCAAGGGGCACGTAAGAGAGGTTCAGGCCTGAGGTTCTGCGATCCGCGGAATGTACATCCGCACGCTCGTGCCTTTTGCTGGCGCGCTTTCGACTCGAATGAACCCGCCGGCCCGCGCGATGATTTGATCAACGATGGCGAGTCCCAGGCCTGTGCCGTTCTCGCCTTTGGTCGAAAAGAACGGTTTGAAAATGCTGTTGCGAGTTTCTTCACTCATGCCCACACCGGAATCGGTGACACTGATCATGACGAACGTGTCGCGATCGCCGTCTTCGTCCTCTACGGAAGTATCTTCGGCCCGAATGACCAGATCACCCCCCATGGGCATGGCGTCTCGGGCATTCAATACGAGATTGAGCAAAGTGCGTTCGAGCTGCGTGACATCGATAAAAATGCGGCTGATGCGACGGTCCACATCAATCGTGAATCGAATCGAGTTGCCCAACAGCACGCGCAGCATCGAGCTCATGTTTTCAATGGCTCGGCTCACATCGAGCACGCGCGGCGAGACTGGCGAATCTTTGCCGAACGACACGACTTCCTGTGTCAGCGCGTTGCCTCTTTGCAGGACTTCGACGATGCGTTGCGAATAACGATCGGCATCCTGCGGCAGCGAAGGGATTCGGCGTATGAGCTCGGCGTATCCCATTGCAGCACCGAAGATCCCGCGAAAGTCGTGAGCGATTCCGGCAGCTATACGCCCCACGGCCTCCATTCGATGCAATTCCATCAAGTGCTGTTCGTAGGTTTGCAAAGCGAGCTGGGTATGATGCTGTGCGTCTTCCTGATAGAGACGAGCGATGTTGTCCGCCACTGCGCTCGCAAAATCGCACTCCGCACCTGTCCATCTGCGCGACTCGCCGATGTGTTCGTTACATACGACTCCGACGACCTTGCCCTGGATATAGATCGGCGCATCCAGCATCGAGGTGATGCCGAGCGGCTGCAGGTAAGACTCGCGGAGTTCCTGCGTCAGTCCCGAGTTCTGCGCATCGCCCGCGGGTAACGTGCGACGTTCCTGGATCGCCGCGAAATATTCAGGAAAATCCTGGGCCCGCAAAACGGCGCCTTGGAATACCTCACCCGTGGAGCGCTGGAACAGATAACGACAGCGCAGTGCGCGGTCTTCATCCACCAGCACCCACACGCCGACGCGATCTACGTCGAGTGCAGTAACCACCAGTTTGGCGAGCTGAAGCCAGACGTCGCGTAAGGCGATCCCATCCCCTGCGTGCAGGCGCGCCAGCTGCAAGCGCGACTGCTCGAATAAGCGCGTCTGCTCGAACCGCCGGTCATGTTGGCCAGCGGATCCCTGCGGCTCATTTTTGGAGGCGGCCATTTATTCGTTCTCCATTTTCATCCGACTGTACGCCGCGTCTTTCATTCGACCAATAGTGATGTGCCACGTTCACCGACTTGGTGCAATCTGGGCTGGCACAAAGGCATCGCGTGCCGGTTAGAATTGTCATGGTTGAAGTGCATTCGAGAGACTGATGGAACGTACTGTCGAGAAGTTGCTGTTTGCGAGTCGCTGGCTGCTGGCGCCGGTGTATCTGGGCATGTCCCTTGCACTGATTGCTTTGGGCATCAAATTCTTTGCCGAGGTTTATCACCTGCTCCAGACCATCATTGATATGACCGAGTCCGACATGGTGCTCAGGCTTCTCGCACTGATCGACATGGTGCTGGTGGGAAGTCTGATCGTGATGGTGATGTTCTCGGGTTACGAAAACTTCGTGTCGAAGATCGACGTGAAGGATGGAGGAGACAGTCTCGGCTGGCTCGGCAAGCTCGATGCGAGCAGCCTCAAGCTCAAAGTCGCTGCATCGATCGTTGCGATCTCATCCATTCATCTGCTGCGCGCGTTCATGGGCATTGCGAATCAGCCTGTGATCAACAACGATCGGCTCATGTGGTACGTCATCATCCATCTGACGTTCGTGGTTTCCGCAGTGATGATGGGCGTGCTCGACAAGATGTCGTTCGCGAGTCATCGCGTGGAAAAGCACTGAGAGAACGATCGCGCGGACGCCCGATCTGAGGGCTACTTCGCAGCCGTCTTCTGTTCCGGCTGTTCGCCTTCCGCGTAGAACTGCAGCGACACCGAATTCAGACAGTGGCGCTTATAAGTGGGCGGCGGACCGTCATCGAACACATGCCCCAGATGCGCGTTGCACCGTGCACATTGAATCTCCGTGCGCACCATGCCGTGAGTGCGATCGACGATCTCCTTGATGTGCTGCGGATCGAAGGGTTGATAGAAACTGGGCCAACCGGTGCCCGATTCGAATTTTGAATCGGCCTTGTAGAGCGGCAGGCCACACAGCCGACAGGCATAGATGCCCGGCTTCTTGTTGCCGAGAAGCGTTCCGCAAAAGGGTCGTTCAGTTCCCTGGCTGAGAATGACGTGGCGCTCTTCCGCGGTGAGCCCGGCGGCGTACTTTTCGCGATCGGCATCGGTCAAGGGCCGAAGATCGTAACCGCTGGCAGATGTCTGATTCGACATGAAGCACCTCGGGAGGGTCGGGAAAGGCGGGGAGCGTGAGATCGATATGGGCACGCTCGCCCAACCTTCAACCCGAATGCTCAGCTCAACGGCCCTCAGCTCTCAATCGGCTATGGTGGAAGCCATAAAAACCGTAGATCGAGAATCCGAGAATCGACCAGATCAAGAGCCGCCACCACGTGTCGGCAGGCAGGAAGTACATCATCAGTCCGCAGACTGCAGCACCGAGTGTGCAGGTCACAGGTGCGAACGGCACGCGGAACGGGCGAGGCATGTCTGGTCTGGTATAGCGAAGCACTAGTACTCCGATGCACACACCCGCAAAGGCCAGAAGAATTCCTATCGAGATCAGCTCACCCAGCACATCGAGCGGAAAGACGCCGGCGATCACTGCCGCAATGATCACTGCTGCGGCCGTGGCGACGTGAGGAGTGCGATAGCGCGGATGAATTTTTTTCCAGGAAGGAGGTAGCAGTCCATCTTCTGCCATTGACAGGAAGATGCGTGGCTGCCCAAGAATCGACATCAGAATGACCGACGTCATGCCGATGATTGCGCCGAGTTCGACCAGCCAGCCTAGCCAGGCGATTTGCGGATGTGCATCGAGTGCGACAGCGACCGGCGCCGCTACATCGAGCTTCGTATACGACACCATTCCAGTGAGTACGGCACTCATGCCGACGTACAGAACAGCAGAGATCGCGAGGGCACCGAGAATGCCAAGAGGTACATCTCTCTGCGGATTGCGCGCCTCGCGTGCGGTCGTCGATGCCGTGTCGAATCCGATATACGAGAAGAAAATGATTGCCGCGCCCCGGATCACGCCACTCCAGCCAAATTCGCCTGATGTGCCAGTGTTTGCTGGCATGAACGGATGCCAGTTCGCGGTGTCGATGTAGCTCGCACCTGCGACGATGAAGACCACAATGATCCCGACTTTGATGAACACCATGGTCGTGTTGAGTGCGGCCGACTCCTTCACACCGACGTAGCAGATATAACCGAGCGCAGCGACAACCAGTACTGCGGGCAGATTCACGATCGCGCCCGTCATACCCAGATGGCCAGTCTCGGTCTTGGCGAGGGGAGCATTGGTCAACACCTCGGGCAGGTGAACGCCGATTTTGGCGAGCAGATTCACCACGTACGCCGACCATCCGACGGCAACCGCAGACGCCGACAGCATGTATTCGAGCGAGAGGTTCCAGCCGATGAACCAGGCGACGGCTTCACCGAGCGTCGCGTATGAATACGTGTAGGCGCTGCCCGAGACTGGAATCATCGCGGCGAACTCCGCGTAGCAGATCGCTGCAAAACCAGAGCCAATGGCGGCGATCAGCAGTGCGAGCGTCAAAGCCGGTCCCGTGTGATTTGCAGCGACCGTGCCCGTGAGGATGAACACGCCTGTACCGATCGTGGCTCCCAATCCGATCGCCGTGAGCGAGCGGGCCGTCAGAACACGTTTCAACTGGGGAGCCGCTTCGAGTTCTCGCACGATCGAGTCGACAGAACGCACCGCGAACAGGCGACTCAGCAGGCTGGCCATCGGGAAACCTCGTTCGAATTGTATGAGGGCCATGACAGGCTACAGCCTGTGAGTAATCGTGAACAGCCATGACTGTAGTGCGCGCGTGAGGAGCCAGTATCATTAGCTGTGCTTCCGACAAACGATTCAGCAACTCCCCGACTCGCCCCGCCCATTCCCAATAGCTATTGGGTTGAACCTGGCCGCTTGCTTGCAGGTGAGTATCCCGGTCATCTCTCGGCCATCGAGGCGGCTGAACGTATACAACGCCTGCTGAACGTTGGCGTTAACACCTTCATCGATCTCACAGAAGAGGGCGAGTTGCCGTCCTATGTGACACTGTTTCCCACGAGTGAGCCCTTGCCGATCGAGCATCGGCGCTTTCCGATCACCGACCACGGCGTGCCTCGCTCTGCGCAGTACATGACGAAAATCCTCGATGCCATCGAAACGGCGCTCGAGCAGGGGCGTCGCGTCTATGTGCACTGTCGCGCCGGGATCGGACGCACCGGCACGACCATGGGCTGCTATTTGATTCGTAGAGGTTTGAGCGGCGATCAGGCTCTGGAACATCTGCAGCAGCTCTGGCGTCAGTGCGCACGCAGTCATCGATGGCCGACTGTCCCGGAGACCGATGATCAGTATGGATTCGTTCGCGGCTGGTCCGAACCCCGGCGACAGGCGCGCAAACACGCGCAACTCACGCCGGCTGAACGCGGCTACGGTGCAATGCTCGGCCTTGCCATTGGCGATGCACTCGCTGTGATGCTGGCCTCTGGCCCACGTGATGTGAGCCGTATTGCGCCGGAGTCGTTCGCCGCCACATCGGTTCTGGAGTTCGGACCCGATGCGCTCATGACCCACGCGGTGGCCGAGAGCCTGCTCGCGCACAAAGGACACGGCAGCGACGATCAGATGCAGCGTTACGCGCAACTCGTTCGTGCTCATCCTCAGCTTGCGTGGTCCGCCGATTTGAAGCGCGCACTCGGCGCGTGGCAATGGTCACGCCGACGTCTCGCAGGGAGTCACGATCCGAGCAATCTCGATCCGCATTCTTTGTCACGATCTCTGCCGGCAGCTCTCTACTCTTACAAGGATGCAGCGCGGGCAATGAATCTTGCCGTGGATATCTCGCGTACTACACAGCAGTCGCCCGTCGTGCTGGATGCGTGCAGGTTGTGGACAGTTGTGCTCGTGGATGCAGTTTCGGGAGTGCCGGCGACACAACTGCTCGATGGACCTGCGTGCGTTCTGCTGCGCACTCGAGAACTACGCATCGAGCTCGAGCCACTCATGAAGCGACGCTGGGCGCAGCTCTCGAAACTCGATAACGGTGCGCTCTCATGCATCGCCAACGTACTGCTCACCGCACAGGACACTCCCAGCTTTGCAAGCGGAATGATGCGGAGCCTCAGCAATGGCGTGCCTTCCACAGTCGCTGCGTTGTTCGGTGCACTGGGCGGTGCGTTGTACGGCGCAGAGGCGATTCCTGCATCGTGGCGTTTCGCCTTGCGCTCGCGCGATGAGTTGCAATCACTCGCCGCTCGCCTGATGTCTTAAGGCATGGCCAGTACCAAAAAAAGAGCACGCACCTCTGGCAAGCGCTCCAAGCGCAAGCGCGAGCCCTCGTGGACTCACTTATCGGATGAGGAACTGCTGCAGAAACGTTTTTGCGATCTGCGCCTTTCGCTGCGCGGCACCGTGGTCGAGCGTCATTGGAAGCATGTGCAGATCGATCTCAAAGCGCGAGGCATTCGTTTCAGCCCACATCTGTGGCTGTCGGAGGAATGGTTCTCGCCGGATGGCGTGCCTGGCATTGCCGTTCCTTTCTATATGGCTCATCCGCGACTCATGCGTCTTGAACGGCAGATCATGGACGAGGTGGAAGGGGGCAACGCGAATTGGCTGACCCGAATCCTGCGTCATGAAGCTGCGCACGCGCTCGACAATGCGTTCCGTCTGCGACGTCGCAAAGGCTGGCGCAAGACATTCGGCAAGTCGACGCGTCCTTATCCGGATGTCTATCGACCGCGTCCGGCAAGCCGCGACTATGTGCTGCACCTGGGTCATTGGTACGCGCAGAGTCATCCGTCTGAAGACTTCGCAGAGACTTTCGCTGTGTGGTTACAACCGCGTGCGCGCTGGCGGCGCGAGTACGCGGACTGGCCAGCACTGAAGAAGCTCGAGTATGTCGATACGTTGATGCGCGAACTTGAGGGGGCGCGCGCTGTCGTTGCAAATCGCGATCTGATCGAGCCGTTGAGTGAAGATACTCGTACGCTCGCTGAGCACTATGACCAGAAGCGTGCCCGCTACGATCTGGACCGTCCCGGCGCGTACGACCTGCGGCTCAAACGAATCTTCGGTAAACGTAATCCAGAGCGGCGCCGATTGAGCGCGAGCACGTTCGTACGACGCTCACGACCGGAACTGAATCGTCTGCTCACGCGAAGGTCGCGTCTGCACCCCTATCTCGTGCATCATGTATTGCGGGTGGTGATTCAAAGATGTCGCGAACTCGATCTGGTGCTCGAGACTTCGCAACGCGATGCCAAGCGCGCCGTTCTGGGCGTCCTTGAGCGAATCATGATGGATATTCTGCGACGCGATCGAGAACGGTATGCGCTTTGAACGCAAGCACAACAATTCCGAGGCCGTATGAAGCCATTGCGCGTTCTGGTGTTGATGCACGAGAGCCTGGTACCGCCGCAAAGCCTCGAGGGATATAGCGAAAAGGAAATCGACGAATTCCGTACCGAGCTCGACGTCACAAGGGTGCTCGAGCAATCAGGTCATGAAGTTCGCGCGCTGGGGCTGCTCGACAATCTCGCGGACCTGCGCGCCGCTATCACTGATTGGAAGCCGGACATCACGTTCAATCTGCTGGAAGAGTTCCAGGGAATCGTGACGTACGACCAGCACGTCGTCGCCTATCTGGAATTGATGAAGCAGCCATACACAGGCTGCAATCCTCGCGGCATGATGATTTCGCGCGACAAGGTGTTGTCCAAACAGATTCTCGCGTATCACCGCATTCCCACACCGGGATTTGCTTTGTTCCGTCGTGGCCAGCGCTACAAGCTGCCGCGCAAACTGAAATTCCCTTTGTTCGTGAAGTCTGCAACCGAAGATGCGTCGTTGGGAATCTCGCAGGCTTCCGTCGTGCATGATCCCGAGCGGCTCAAGGAACGCATCGAGTTCATTCATGTGCAGACCAACTCGGATGCGCTGGTCGAGGAATATATCGAAGGCCGCGAGTTATACGTGGGCGTGCTCGGCAACGATCGGCTCCGAACATTTCCGATCTGGGAAATGGATTTCGGAACGCTTCCTGACGTGATGGCGGGCATCGCCACGCGCAAAGTGAAATGGGATCGTAAGTACCAGGCCAAGCACGGCATCAGAACCGGTGCCGCACCGGCACTCCCTGAAGGCGCTTCCTCTTACCTCGATAAACTCTCCAAACGCATCTTCCGGGCACTTCATATGAGCGGCTACGCACGCATGGATTTCCGCATGCGACCCGACGGCAGCGTGTTCGTATTGGAGGCTAATGCCAATCCGAACATCAGTCACAGCGAGGATTTTGCGGAGTCGGCGCGGGCATCAGGCTGCGAGTACCCCGCCTTGCTGGATCAGATCGTGCGGCTAGGCGGCAACTATCAGGCAGCCTGGCGTTTGGACGAAGCGTGAAGAACGTTGCGGCGCCCATACCTAGAGCCCAGTGCCTAGCGCCTCGTTCCTCTCACTCTGTCTGCTTCTTACTCGTCCACTCACCCAGCCATTTCAGCACTTCGGTGTGCCACTGAACGCTGTTTGCAGGCTTGAGAACCCAGTG
>JBJMWN010000366.1:0-10585 GCA_045810085.1 Povalibacter sp.
CAAAGCCCGATTTATAGAAGTCGAAGAAGCGGGAGCACCCGCTCTTGCTGCAGCGACTCGCCGCGGATTGTTTGCCAACGCCCCGCGGCTTCTGTTACTTAGCTTTGTACGTTGGGCAGCCGAATGACCCACCCAGCACGGTGCTTATGTCACCTGCTGATTAGAAGAACAGACACATAAAAAAGGAATGGGAGGGGCGATGGCACGCGCAAAGAATCTCACTGCCGTTGTGATCGGATTCATCTGTCTCGCGGTAAGCCCGGCATGGGCAGGCATCAATCAGTGGACCACCAAAGGTCCGCCGGGCGGTAACTATCTCGAGTTCGAGGCGAGCACGACCGACTCCGGTGTCTTCTACGCGGCTTATGGTCGCAGCTTCCATCGTTCCGCCGATGGCGGTAACACCTGGCAATCGCGTGATTTCAAGGGTCAGGTTCAGAGCATTGCTGTTGACCCCGCAAACGGCGATCGAATCCTGGTGGCTGTCATCGAGGAGGGACTGTTCCGGAGCACGGACGGCGGTCGCCACTTCACTCAGATTGCACCGAGCTCACCACGGATCTGGGCCGCTGCGTTCGGACCCAATAACGTCGTCTATTACGCGAGCGAAGTCGCTTTCCGGCGAAGTAACGATGGGGGCGACAGTTTCAGTCCGGGCGTTCCAGTGCAGCAGACAGTCGAGCACATTCTTGTCGATCGTTCGGATGCCAATCGCATCTATGCGACGCGCGGCTCGTTGTTCATGCGCAGCGTTAATGGCGGTACGACCTGGAGTGAACAGGCGATTGCGGCGGGTGACTGGCTCTATTCGATCGTAAAACTTGAAAGCGGCGGACTCGTTGTCGCATCGGCGGCAGGCATCTACACCTCTGCGGACGACGGCATCATGTGGTCACGGCGAACCCTTTCTTACGTATCAAGTGTTGCCGTCGATCCGCAGGCACCGCAGACCATCGTCGCCGCGAGCCTCTTCAATTACTTTCTACTGCGCAGTACCGACGGCGGAGCGAACTGGTCACAGTGGGGCGCGGCACTCCAGCAGCCCGCACGACGCGCCTTGGTCAGTGCCGCAGGATCCAACCGAGTTCTTATCGCTCACAATCGTGGCGTAGAGCTGTCCAGCAACGGCGGCACAACGTGGACATTCGCCGCGGACGGTCCCACTGCGTCCAGCGGACAGCTCGCAACTACGGTCGCAGCCAATCCGCGGATCTATGTCTTCACTAATGAGGGCTCAAAACTCTACAGCTCAATCAATGATTCCAGCTGGCAACCACTCGCCGAAACTCTGACTTCTCAATCGATCGGGCAAGCCTCGCTTGCCGTGCGTCCCGGAGATCCAGCACAGGTCTTTCTCGGTGCAACCAATCTAGGGGTCTATCGCTCCTTGGACGGAGGGACCTCCTGGATCCTGCCTTCTGCGGATTTGAGCGGCTTCACCATCGATTCGCTCGGCTTCGATCCTGTGAATCCGGCAGTCATGTATGCGCCGGTCTCGGCCTTCAGTCAGACTCAGACGCCGACGGCCGGTCTGTATCGCAGCACCGATGGCGGTGCGCGCTGGCAGCCTCGCTCCACCAATCTGCCGTTGATTCACGCGAGTCGCATGGCGGTCGATCCGGCGGATGGCTCTCGCATGTTTCTCGCGGGCTACAAGGGTTTTTCCAACGGCGACATCGGTGGGCTGTACTTCTCCAGCGATGCCGGCGTGACCTGGAACCGATCAGCATTTGCGAGTCAGAACGTTTGGGAGGTCGCCATCGATCCGGGCAACTCCAGTCGCGTGTACGTAGGCACGCAGACAGGATTGCACGTGAGCACCAACGCTGGCGCCGCATTTACGCCTGTCGATTCGTTTGCGATCGCTACTGAGAATCGGGAAGCAGGCTCAGTCGTGATCGACCCTGCGATTCCAAGCACGCTCTACGCAATCGGCATGGATGCGGGCTACAGCTGTTGCAGCCCTCAGCTTCCCAGTGTCGTGGTGAGATCCGTTGATCAGGGTGCAACGTGGGAAACGTTGCACGCGGGGAATGATTCACAGACATGGTTCGGCCGCGGGCTTTTGCTTGATCCGGTAACGCCCAGTCGGTTGTACGTGAGCACGGGCCTGCGCGGAATCGCTTCATTCGAGGTGGCGAACGATCTGGCTGTCACTATCAGCGGTCACAGCGGCACTCGGCCCGTGGCCAAGCCATCCTCATTTGACATGCGTGTAGCACACAACGGCGCACTGGCCGCCACCGGTGTGAGGCTCGTGACCACATTGCCAGCAGGCCTGCAGGACGTCGCGGCGACGACGGATCGCGGTACCTGTACGGTGGGCACGGCAGCGATTACTTGCACGATTGCGATATTGCGACCGAATCAGATCGCCAATGTGCACGTCACCTACACGCCTTCGTCTGCTATGCAGCTTACGATTGCAGCTGTTCTGACGGCTCATGAGAACGACGTCAGCCCAGCCGACAATGTCACTTCCGCAAGCGCTGTTGTCGGCGAAGTCGTGGATCTGTCCGCGACCTTAACGCCTTTCATGGCCAACGTTGATCACGGGCAACCAATGACGTTAACGGTGCTCGCCACCAACTCCGGGCCGAGCGATGCGAGCGAGGCGACGCTGAGTGTCACGACGGGCAATGGACTGATCGCAAGCGTGCCGAACGGATGTACGGCCAACGGCGATGCCATCATCTGCGTCGTGGGTCCGCTGCAGTCTGGCGCAAGCAAAAGCTATCAAGTTGCTGTGACCCCGCAGGCCATCGGACAACTCACGGCGAGCGTCACAATCAACGCAGCAGCTGCTGCTGCCGACCCGAATGCTGCGAACAACACAGCGCAATCCGTCATCGTTTCAAAACCAGTCGCCGACCTTTCCATCGCTCTGACCGACTCGGCAGACCCAGTGCTGACGAACGCTGCATTGAGTTACAGCACGAGCGTACTCAACAATGGTCCTGACACTGCGAACGCAGTGGTCGTCACATTGAATGTACCGGCCGCTACCACCGCAACAGCAAGTCAGGGTTCGTGTGTAGCGAATGCCGCGCTGCTGACGTGTGCGTTAGGAGATCTTGCACCTGGAACGTCGGCTACGGTGTTAGTCACCACCGCTGCTGCTGCTACCCCTGGCACTCTTACTGCCAATGCCACGGTCACCTCAGCAGCAAGCGATGCGGTGAGCAGCAACAACAGTGCTCAGCAAACCACGCAGGTCAATGCACCAGCGCCCACACCCCCACCCGGCGGAACCGGTGGTTCGTCAGGCGGTGGTGGTGGCGGCGGAAGTCTGGATTTTTTCACGCTGCTGCTAGGCCTGCTGCTCATCAGAAGTTCGGCGACGACAACGCGTCGACCTGTTGGGCGCTGATGTAGCTGTATGGATCTGCCCTTCCGCTGCTTCCGGCATTGAGCGGCAGCACCGCTGCGATTCGACGAAAGCTGGATTCGACGAGCGTAACGTGAGGGCCCGCAAATGCGTCAGCACTGCGTGCATCGATCCATGGATCTGCGCTCGCACACTGCTGGCGTTGATCGAGTCTCCCCCGCCGGTGTCCTGGCGCTGTTCACCGGCAATTTCATTTGGGGTGTAACCCTGGAGCACCCTGCTGGGTCTTAACGCTAACCCCGCAACAACGCGGACATCGTTAGAGAAGAGATCAGGAGATCGCCATGTTTGAAGTTACCCACAAATTCCAGAGCGCTGTTTGCATGATCCTTTCGGCCGTCATCGTCAGCGCCAGCCTTTCGCTCGGTGCCTTCGCGGCTGACCGCGCTGCACACGTCGGTTACTCCGTGACGATCACGCAACTTGCTTAACCCCCGCCCCCTGCCGGCGTCGTCCTTAATGACACGCCGGCAGGCTTTGGCCATCGCGTGATCTACCTGTCCCCCGCGCTCATCACTGAAACGATGGGCCAAGAAGATCACGGCGGATTTCGGCGGACGAAACTTGAAAGGGATCGATGCATGACTTGCGCGAGATCCTCAAGTTCTGTCATCGATATGTCTGCTGCATCGCACCTACGGTGCAGGCTGCCCGTGTGCGAGAGATCGCATTTTACCGGGCCTAAGATAGGTCTCCGACGGCATGCTGATCGCATGTCTGCGATCACAAGAGGCACGTGTGAGCAGTCATGCGTCTTCACGCTCTCCAACGTGTGCGAGGTAAGCCGAGCGGCCCGCCTGAGCGATTCGCGTCGGAGTTCGATTTTGGGAGCGTCAAAAACAGGACGTTTTTGTCGCAGGCTCCAGGGATGGATTCACGCCGGTCCCGAAATCGAACTGCGGCGCGAGTCGCTGGTGCGAAGTTCACTGCGAGCTCAACCAGGCTCTCTACTATTGCCTGTGTAAGGCTAAAGCATCATCCGCAGGTCTGGATCGGTGTGGCTGTGACGCTCGACTGAAGTCGAGCCCACAGGCGGAAGTGTGATCGCGGTGGCTTTCCGTCCTCACCGTTCAGGCGGATGAACCGCGCGCTTCGTGATCCAGTCGACAGATCAACGGTCGCCTTCGGAAACTCATGGACTTTCCCGTTCGGCTGCCGATACACGAGGTATCGAGTATCCGGAGCTGGTCATGTTCGTGGGCATGTGGATGAAGACCGAATTGATCACCGTGGCGCCGACGACCACGTTGGCGGCATGCGTGGGTCTTATGTCCGAGAACCGCATTCGCCGACTGCCCGTGGTCACGACTCTGGATGGCCAGGAGCGCCTGGTCGGCATTCTTTCCAGCACCGATGTTGCGCGTGCGTCGCACGCAAAGACCGTGGCGGAAGCGATGACGCCCGATCCCACGACGACCCGAGCGGACGTGCCGATCGAAACCGTCGCGGCCATCATGCGCGAATGCAAGATCGGTGCGCTGCCGGTGTTGCGTGGAACCGCGCTCGTCGGCTTGATTACTGAATCCGATGTGTTCGACGCTTTAGCCTCATTGTTTGATCTTTCGAATGTTGGCGCGCGAATTAGCTTTGATATCTCCAAAGGCGAGGACATTTTTCCGTTCATTGCCGAGCTCGCGAGCCGGCATTCCCTGCGTGTCACGAGCTTTGCTTCTGTCCATTCTCATCGCAGACCCATGTGCGTGGTGCACGTGATCGGCGAGAACGTCGGGGCCATGCTGGAAGAAGTCTGGCGCTCGCATCATCGCGTCGAAAGCGTCATTCGCACCGGTCCACCGCAGGTGTAACCGCGCCCTGCCTTTCAGGGAACGCCCGAGCGCGCCGAATATCGCTCAATCAGTGCCCGCCGCGCTGACGAGACTTCCTTCTCACTTTGGCGCGAACACTCCGTGGTACCGCGCAGTCGTTCTCGGGCTCCCCGTAATTCCCTCGAGCGGGCCACCTTGTACTGTTCGATGCAGTGCCGCAGGCGCTGTTTTCGACTATCCGACGTACAAGGTTCAATCCGATGACCGAACTGGCTCCGAGACCAACTGCCACTTACAACGATCGCGTCGTACGTCAATTCGCGATCATGACGGTGGTGTGGGGCATCGTTGGGATGGCGGTGGGCGTGCTCATTGCTGCGCAGCTGCTGTGGCCCGCGCTTAATTTCGATATTCCTTATCTGACTTACAGTCGTTTGCGCCCGCTGCACACGAATGCAGTGATTTTTGCGTTCGGCGGGTCAGCGCTGTTCGCCACTTCGTATTACATCGTGCAACGCACGTGTCACGCGCGACTGTTCAACGACAGGCTCGCGGCGTTTACCTTCTGGGGTTGGCAAGCCGTGATCGTCGCTGCCGCCATCACCCTGCCGCTCGGCATCACTCAGAGCAAGGAATACGCGGAGCTCGAATGGCCGATCGATCTTCTCATCGCGATCGTGTGGGTCGCCTACGGCATCGTGTTCTTCGGCACGATCGCCAAACGCAAGGTGAAGCACATCTATGTGGCGAACTGGTTCTTCGCCGCCTACATCATCACCATCGCAGTGCTGCACATCGTCAACAACATCGCGATTCCAGTTTCACCGACCAAGTCGTACATCGTCTATGCAGGCGTCGTCGATGCGATGGTGCAATGGTGGTACGGCCATAACGCGGTGGGCTTCTTCCTGACGGCTGGCTTTCTCGGAATGATGTACTACTTCGTGCCGAAGCAGGTCGGTAAGCCCATCTATTCGTATCGGCTCTCGATCGTGCACTTCTGGGCACTGATCTCGATTTATATGTGGGCCGGTCCGCATCACCTGCACTACACCTCGCTTCCCGACTGGGCTCAATCGCTCGGCATGGTGTTCTCGCTGATCCTGCTCGCGCCGTCGTGGGGCGGCATGATCAACGGACTCATGACCATGTCCGGCTCGTGGCACAAGCTGCGCACGGACCCGATTCTCAAGTTCCTGGTCGTCTCGCTCTCGTTCTACGGCATGTCGACTTTCGAAGGTCCGATGATGTCGATCAAGACAGTCAATGCACTGTCGCACTACACGGACTGGACGATCGGTCACGTGCACTCGGGCGCGCTGGGCTGGGTTGCTTTCATCACCATCGCATCGATGTACGCGCTGATCCCGAAGCTCTTCGGCAAGCAGCAGATGTACAGCGTGAAGCTCATGGATGCGCACTTCTGGATTGCGACCACCGGCATCGTGCTCTACGTCACCTCGATGTGGATCGCTGGAGTGATGCAAGGCCTCATGTGGCGCGCGATGAATCCCGACGGAACACTGACGTACACGTTCGTCGAGTCGCTGAAAGCAACGTACCCGTACTACGCGGTGCGTCTCGCCGGTGGCGCGATGTTCCTGACTGGCATGTTGATCATGGCCTACAACGTCTGGCGAACGGTGCGTGAGACCGAACCCGTCGATGTTGCCGTGCTGCAGCCCGCGTAATTCTCTGGAAGCTTTCAATCACATGTCTCACGAAATTCTCGAACGCAAAATCGGCCTGATGGGCGCGCTGATCGCAGTGGTGATCAGCATCGGCGGTCTGGTGGAAATCGTTCCGCTCTATGCACAACGCTCGGTCGTTGAGCCTTCGCCCGGTGTGAAGCCGTACCCAGCGCTCGCCCTGGAAGGCCGCGACATTTACGTGCGCGAAGGTTGCTACAACTGCCATTCACAGATGATTCGTCCGCTGCCAGCAGAGACCGAGCGCTATGGCCACTACTCAGTTGCAGGCGAAGCGGTCTACGACCATCCGTTTCAATTCGGATCGAAGCGCACAGGTCCGGATCTCGCTCGCGTTGGCGGCCGCTACACGGATGAATGGCAGCGCGTGCATCTGCTGAATCCGCGCGATGTGGTACCCGAATCGAACATGCCTGGCTTCCCCTGGCTGGCGGAGCAGAAGCTCGATTCACAGTTGACGCAGACGAAAATGCGCTCGTTGCGAATGCTGGGCGTGCCGTACACGGATGCGGAGATTGCCGCAGCTCCGGCAGCAGTCGAGGGCCATACCGAAATGGAAGCGCTGATCGCGTATCTGCAAGGACTGAAGTTCATCGACACCACACCGGCAGCGAAGGGGCAGCCATGACGATGGGATTGTTTCGCGGACTGCTGACGGCAGTTCTTTTCATTGCGTTCACGGCGCTGTGGGTCTGGGCCTGGAGCAAGCGGCGCGAACCTGAGTTTCGTGAGGCGGCGCTTCTGCCGCTCGCGGATGAGCAGATGCCGGGTGAGCAAGCATGATGAGTGAACGCGTCAGTCTGTTCATTGCGATCTTCACGATCATCAACGTCATCGCATGCATGTGGCTTCTGTGGTGGACGGCCCGCACGCGTGGCAGCTCAAATGCTCACGGTGAAGGCGCCAAGACAGAAGGCCCTGAGCGTACAGGTCACGTTTGGGATGGCGATCTCGAGGAGTACAACAATCCGCTGCCTCGTTGGTGGCTGGGTCTCTTCGTGATCACTGTGATCTTCGGTGCGGTCTATCTGTATTACTTTCCGGGACTGGGCAACTTCACCGGCGCGAGTGGCTGGAGCTCCGTAGGTGAGTATGAAGCGCAAGTGAGCCAACAGCGCGCGCTGCTCGATCAGCAACTCGCATCCTTGCACGATGCGTCACTCGAACAGATGGCGGCCAATCACACAGCGATGGCCACGGCCAAAAACCTCTTCGGTGCGAATTGCTCGACCTGCCACGGCTCGGATGCTCGCGGCGCAAAAGGATTTCCCAACCTCACGGACAGTGACTGGCTGTGGGGCACACCCGATCTGAGCGTGTACGAGACGATCGCGAATGGACGTCACGCAGTGATGCCGCCCTTGGGTGCGGTGCTCGGACCGCAAGGCGTGAACGAAGTTGCCTCCTATGTCGTGAGCCTGAGCGGCGTAAAGGCGCCAGCCGAATGGATCGCTTCAGGCAGAGATCGATTTGCGACCGTGTGTGCGGGATGCCACGGCGGCGATGCCAAAGGTAATGCGCTCATCGGTGCACCGAATCTCACTGACAAGACCTGGTTGTTCGGCGGCGACTTCGACACGGTGCGCGCCACGATCGCCAACGGCCGCGAAAGCACGATGCCTGCGCATTCGAAAATGTTGGGCGACACGAAAGTGAAATTGCTCGCGGCCTACGTGCTCAGTCTCTCGGGTCCTGCAGCCACTGCAACGCAGACTGCGCAATCTGACTCCACGGGTGCAGCAAGTGGTGCAGCTCCCTGAATCCTCCGAGCAGCCGCGTCGCTGGCCAATTCCGGCTCGCGATGTCGCGTTGCTGCTATGGGCATCGTTCCTCGCTGCATGCGTCGGAACGATGTTCTTTTTCGCATTGCTGGATCCGCTGCTGCTCGCGCGTGACAGCGCACCGCCTCGCTGGCTGGCGGATCGCATGACTGGCTATGCCTGCGGATTCTTTTTCTTCTGGGCCATTTGCAGCGTCGCTGCCTTTCTGACGGCGTTCATGATCGACACGCAATCGGCCCCTCGGGACGGACGTTGATCATGGCGGTCGATGAAGCAGAGGTTGGGCTCTACGCAGCACAGAAGAAGATTCACGCGCGCGAGGTCTCAGGCCGTTTCAATCGGCTGCGCATCGTCGCGATGTGCGCACTGCTCGGGACTTTCTATGGATTGCCCTGGCTGAACTGGCGCGGACATCAAGCCGTGTTGTTCGACCTGCCCGCCCGCAAGTTCCACATCTTCGGACTCACTTTCTTTCCGCAGGATTTTTATCTGCTGACCTGGCTGCTGGTGATTGCGGCGCTGTCGCTGTTCTTTTTTACTGCGCTGGCCGGAAGACTCTGGTGTGGATACGCCTGCCCTCAAACCGTGTGGACAGAGATTTTCGTGTGGATGGAGCGGCTCACCGAAGGCAATCGCTGGCAACGCATCAAGCTCGACATGGCACCGTGGTCCGTCAACAAGGTGTGGCGCAAGACGGCCAAGCAGACACTCTGGATCGTCTTTGCGCTGTTCACAGGAATTACGTTCGTCGGCTTCTTCACTCCGATGCGCACGATCATTCCGAGTGCGTTGAGCCACTCGATGGGAAGCTGGGAAGTGTTCTGGGCTCTGTTCTACGGATTCGCGACCTATGGCAACGCCGGGTACATGCGCGAACAAGTGTGCAAGTACATGTGTCCTTACGCACGCTTTCAAGGGGCGATGTTCGATCGCAACACGCTGGTGATTTCGTACGACACCACGCGCGGCGAGCCTCGCGGCTCGCGCAAACGCGGCTCCGACGCGCGTACTCAAGGTCTCGGCGACTGTGTGGATTGCACGCTGTGTGTCCAGGTGTGTCCGACCGGCATCGATATTCGCAAAGGATTGCAAATGGATTGCATCGCCTGCGCTGCGTGTATCGATGCGTGTGATGACGTGATGGACCGCATGAAAGCGCCGCGTGGACTCATCCGCTACGCCACCGACAACTCCATGAAAGGTGAGCGCACGCACGTGTTGCGTCCTCGCATGATTGCGTACGGATCGGCGTTGCTGCTGTTGATCGCCGGATTCGCATTCGCGGTTGGTCAGCGGCGCCTGCTCGAGGTCGACGTCCTTCGCGATCGCAACGCGCTGTATCGACAGGTCGACGCGAACACGCTCGAGAACGTCTACACGATCCGCCTGATCAACAAGGATGAAGCCGCCCACGTGGTGCATCTGTCGGTGCGCGGATTGCCGGACGCTCGAATCGATATGGACGACACTTCGCCCACGATTGAAGCCGGTACCGTCGTCAGCCTCGCAGTTCGGATACGGGTCCCGACCGGCGCGGTGATGGGCGGACGCGATATTCAGATCGTCGTCAGTTCCGAGGATGAGTCGAGCATCGAGACGATTGCCAAAGCCCGCTTCATTGCACCGGTCGCGCGATGAATGCCACGTGCTTCCATTGCAGTGAGCCGCTCGGAAAATCTGCGCTGGTCGCACGCATCGGTGATCGCGACGAAGCGGTGTGCTGCGCCGGCTGTCGCGCAGTGGCCGAGCTGATTGCAGGCGCGGGCCTGGAGCAATACTACGAAGTGCGCTCCGAGCGCCCCGCTCGTCCACAGATCGCAGGATTCGAAGACGCCGCATGGAAGGCATATGCGCGCGCTGAGATCTCCGGTGGGCTCGTTGTCGGTAAGGGAGACCTGGACACCATGACTCTCGGTGTGGAAGGACTGCGTTGCTCCGCCT
>JBJMWN010000367.1:0-5386 GCA_045810085.1 Povalibacter sp.
AACGAAGTGATTGACAGTGTGTCAACAGATAGATTGTCGTCCAGAGGGGCGTCTACGTGACGGCAGGTCGGCTGGGTTGCCATTCAGGAAGGTAGATACTCGCGGTTTGCAGGTTGTCAGCGCTTCGGCAGCATTTGACGGCGCATAAAGAAATCACACGAAAACGAAAAATGGCTCTGGACAGCGAAAATCTGGATCAACAACGAAGCTGGCAGCAGCTTGCCGCTATGGTCCGCGGCCTTCCGATGTTCGAAGGGATGCAGGAAACACTGCTGGAACAGCTTGCCGAGCAGATCCAGTGGTTCTCTCTGCCCGGCGGCACGACGCTGTTCGACGCAGGCGAAGCACCCGATGCGCTCTACATCGTCGTCAGCGGACATCTTGGCGCCTACGCAGTGACCCCGGAAGGATTCCGGCGTGCAGTGGGCAGCATCTCCGCAGGCGAAACGGTGGGCGAAATGGCCGTCATCTCCGGCAAGCCACGCAGCGCGACCGTCATCGCGTTAAGAGACTCTGAGCTGGGGCGGCTCTCTGCGGATGCGTTCACTCAGTTGATGCTTTTGCATCCGAAAGGGCTGTTGCGAGTCACGCAATTAATGACGCAGCGACTCGACGCCGCGCAGCGCCAGGTTCGCGGAAGTCGATCGATTCCCAGAACTTTCGCGATCGTTCCCCACGACAAGCACGATCACGCCACTACGTTCGCTGCGCAGCTCGCGACTCACCTGGAGCATTTGGGTCGCACGGAACTCGTGTGGAGCCAGCGTGGCGCGGACCATACGAGCCAATGGTTTCATCGCGTGGAGCGTGAGAACGAGTTCGTCGTCTACGTGTGCGATTCCCGTCCGACGAGCTGGACCAAGCTGTGTCTGCGCCAGGCGGATGTCACGCTCCTGCTTGCTCAAGCAGACGCAGCACCTGCCGATTGGTCAGTCGCCGAGGTTTCCTCTGAAGCGCCGGGGGCACGCCGCACTGAACTCATCCTGCTGCACAAGCACGAGCTGAACACGACACATACAAGTGGTTGGCTGGCGTTGCGACCCGGCTTGCCTCATCACCATGTGCGAAACACTGCAGACATTGCTCGTGTTGCGCGTCTATTGACGGGTCGCGGCCTGGGCATCGTGCTCTCCGGCGGAGGCGCACGTGGTTTTGCTCATGTGGGTGTTCTGCAGGCGGTGCGCGAATCAGGCCTGGTCATCGACGCAGTCGGCGGGACCAGCATCGGCGCGATCATCGCAGCGGGCTTCGCAATGGAATGGAGCAGCGAAGAGTTGCGAGAGCGCGTGTATCGCAGCTTCGTGAAGACCAATCCTCTCAACGACTACACCTTACCGTTCGTCTCGCTCGTTTCGGGGCGGAAAGTCACTCGCCTGTTGAAACGCGAATTCGCCGATCTGCAGATCGAGCACACGCCGCTGCCATTTTTTTGTTGCTCATCGAATCTCAGCACCGGTCAGCTGGGCGTGCATCGCACGGGTGATCTCTGGCGCTGGCTACGCGCTTCCGTTGCTATCCCAGGCGTGCTTCCGCCGATGGTTTATCGCGGTGAGATCTTTGTCGATGGCGCGAGTATCAACAATCTACCGGTCGATGTGATGCGCGATGCAGGCCTAGGCAGAGTCATCGGCGTTGATGTCAGTTCTGATCGCGCATTCACGACGGATAGTGTCGATTCCGATGTGCCGCCGTTCTGGCGCATTTACGAATGGTTTCGCGGCCGCAAACAGCGAGTGAGCATCCTGCAGATCCTCTGGCGCGCCGGCATGATCAACAGCGCAGGCAACCGCGCTGCGCGTCAGGATCTTTCGGATCTGGTGTTGCAGCCTCCGCTCGAACAGATCGATATGCTCAACTGGCGTGGCTTCGAGCGTGCTGTCGAAGTCGGTTATCAACACGCGAAAGAACAACTCGCTTTGTGGCAGGAGCAGTCAGAGCGCGAAAGCGGCGAGCATTAGTAGGCGCCGCGCATTCATTTGATTTCTTCTGCAATGTGCCGCATCAGCGGTGCCGCACCAACGACTCGCTCTCATCGCGAATTCCGCACCAGCCTGACGCCGCTCGCCATCACGCGCGCGGAGATCGGTCTGTGGATGTTTGCGCGTTGCTGTCTGTGAATAGCGTCGAAGCGATGAAGTCGCGACGATTCCTGCACTGATTCAGACGAGTTCTTTGTGTTGAGCCTCCAGGAGCGTTCAGATCGGTACATCAACATCATTCCGTCACAGGTCATTCCACATAATGCGAGGTAGGCATATGCCTTGCATTGCTGCTCAGGCATCACCTGAGAAAAACGCGACTCGCGCCAAGGTTTCGACGCAGTTATGTCGGCATGATCGCGCTGCACAAATGAGGAATGAGTTGGATGTCCGTTTCTGAAGAGTTGATCAGCCAGATTTCGTCAAATTTCTCGACGACCAGACAGAACCACGCCCCTCACGCAGCCGCGCTGCAGAGAGGTGTGCGACCGGGCACTTTGGATCCTGGCAGCGTCGTGATGCTGAAGTTCTGGATCAATCCAATTGTCGTGGCCTTCACGCTCGCGGCTTCGGTCGTTCTCTGCCATGAAAGTTTCTCGACCGCATACGCTGCCTTGATGCTCGTCGCGAGTTTGCTCACTGCGCAGGTGGTACGACCTCCGAATCTGGATAAATGGATCGCAGATCCACAATCCGCGCACAAGTCGGTCCTGCGAACGCTCTCCGAGTGGTGCACGGTCGTCGCGATCCTGGTCGCGATCTCAGTCGCGATGCATATCGAAGAATTGTTCTCGCATGAAGTCATCACGGTATGGGTGATCGCCACCGGCGTGAATCTCGCGGCCGCTCACTGGGGCAGCGCCTGGCTCGCACGCTGGATCAGCCTGACAGCAGAAAGCTCGCATCGGCACATCGTCATCGGTATCAACGATGTCGGTGTCGAGTTCGTGCGTCGCATGCAGAGCCGCGCCTGTGCGAGTCAGTTCATGGGCTACTTCGATTTTCGGGACGCGAAGCGTCTGAGTGGTTCAGCCGTTTCCCAATTGAAAGGCCACGCGAGCGACGTTGCTCAGTACGTTCGCGATCACAGTATCCACAGCGTCTATCTTGCAGTTCCGATCTCCAACGCAGCGCGGATTCAGGAACTGCTTGCCGCGTTGCGCGATACCACCGCTTCGGTTTACTTCATTCCCGACATGTTCTCTTTCGATCTGGTGCAGCCGCGACTCGTCGACATCAACGGCATGCCGGCGCTTTCCATCACCGAGACGCCGATCCAGGGCATGTGCGGTGTGCGCAAGCGTGTGTTCGACATCGGTATGGCAATCGTTGCGATTGCGCTGCTCTCACCTTTGTTGATCCTGATTGCAGCCGCCGTTCGCCTGAGCTCGCCCGGCCCCGTCGTCTTCAAGCAGAAGCGTTACGGTTTGAACGGTGAAGAGATCGTCGTGTTCAAGTTCAGGTCGATGACCGTCTGCGAAAACGGCGGCCGCGTCGTTCAGGCAACTCGTGGCGATAAGCGACTCACGCCGATCGGTGCGTTTCTACGCAAGACGTCGTTGGATGAACTGCCGCAGATCTTCAACGTACTGTTTGGCACGATGAGCTTTGTGGGTCCGCGACCGCACGCTGTTGCTCACAATGAGCAGTATCGGAAAATCATCAGCGGCTACATGCTGCGTCACAAGGTGCGACCCGGCATCACAGGTTGGGCCCAGGTCCACGGATTCCGGGGAGAGACGGATACGCTCGACAAGATGGAGCAGCGCGTGCGTTTCGATCTCGAGTATCTGCGCCACTGGTCGCTGTGGCTCGACGCGAAAATTCTGTTCAAGACTTTGTGGTTAGTCGTGAAGCGTGAGAACGCTTACTGACTGAAGCTACAGGCGCGTGCACCGCGCCTGCAGGCTCACTGTCGCGGTAAAAGAAACCGCGTGCCCTGATAGTCCAGAATCGCACCCTGGGGCGTGACGCGCTCGAGCGTCGCGCCTTCAGCGATCACTTGTCCTTCGCTGTATTTGTGCATGTTGATGAACACGAACCGATCCGTCGGTATGTTCGAATACACGTGAATATCCAGTCTCATGTCCGGCAACGGAATGCCGCTACCGATGAGCGCGGTTGCAGTCGGAAGTGTCTCCTCGGTACTCCCAGAAGAATCTTCCGCATCGTTCGTGGTCGAGCCGACTGGTGCGACAGCCGGAGGTGCAACGGGCCGCACCATCGGCGGGCCGTCAGGAACAGTGGCTGCAGCCGACAGATCAGGATGCTCCTCGCCATACGACTGCGCGTCCGAACTCACGGTGCCATCGTCGTAAGGTCCGTAACTCGAGTCCGCTTCTTCAGCGAGCGAGCGTACCGCCGGATTGCTTGTGGCCGGTCGAGTGGGTGCGGGTTGCGCGCGTTCTGGCCTGGGAGCGGCTTGCGACGGCGTTGGAGCGGCATTCACAACGGGCGCCGGCGCACTTACAGCTGCGGACTTTGAGTGCCGAGCAAGTGCGACCACCAACACGCCGAGGTTGACGACCAACAGCGCAGCAATCGCAATCGCCCACCAAGGTCGCTCGCTTTGCTGTCGTCGAACGGGTGCGTCGGCCAGTGATGGGCCGATCGTCCGCTGACGTTCGTTCTCGGATTTCTTGAGTGCGTCGAGGATGAAGCTCATCGGATCATCTCTGTTCTGATCGGCACAAGCGCCGCGCCTTCAACCACCACTGGTCTCAGGCAACAACTGCGGACTGCCGTCGTTACTGCTCAGCGTGTCGATGACGATTTGCGTCTGAACGCCGGCGATGCCATCGACGTTCAGTCGGTGTTGACGCTGGAAGTCCTCTACCATCTTGACCAACTCTGCATCGTAGACATCGCCCACGGGCGCGTTCGTGCGACCTTGAAGTGTGTTCAGGCTGCGTCGCAGCCAACGCACGCCATCGCCCTGCATGCCCGCCGACAATGCACGCGGCGAGGCGACCTGAGGACGCCACAGCACCAGATAGTCGCCGTACCAGAACCGGGAAATCGAGGCGATCGAGACTTCTTCCTGAGCATCACCCAAGCCGACGCGCACATTCCCCTCGTTCATCGCGTTCACAGTCACCTGATGAGCGCTTCCGGAATCGTCGATCAGCGTGAGAATTGCCGGTCGGTTCAGCGTACGCAGCTGTCCCCAGGAGCCTTGCTGATAGACACACTCGAGACCCTGACGCAGCGCTTGATCGCAAGGACGTCCCGCACCTGGATCGAACTTGCCACCCCAAAGCGAAAAGATCTGTGCGAAGGCAGCTTCGGTCGTCGTCTGATCGGGGTGATCACGCAACAGCTCGGCAATGTCTTGTGACTGGGTCTTGGCTGGCTCGACCTGTTCAACGGCGGGCGACGGCACCACTTCGGAAGCAGGTTGAGGATTC
>JBJMWN010000368.1:0-11375 GCA_045810085.1 Povalibacter sp.
ATTTCGCCGCTATCGTAAAGACCGTCGCAGCTGGGCGCATGGTTCTTTGGGCCATGCTCTTGAATAAAAGCTCGCGCGGCAGCCCGGCGAGCCGCGTCTGTTCAGTCTTGTTTGATGCCGTACTTTTCCATCAGATCGTAAAGCGTCGGCCGGCTCACACCGAGCAACTCGGCGGAACGTGAGATGTTGCCGTTCACGATCGATAGGGCTTGCTGGATGGCTTGACGTTCTGCACGGGCACGCACTTCCTTCAAGTTGAAAAGCAGCTCGTTCGAGCCGCTGGGTTCGAGGCCTAGGTTTTCCGGAGTGATCAGTGAGCCTTGAGCCATCAGCAACGCGGTCTTCACTTTATTCTCGAGCTCACGGATGTTGCCCGGCCAGCCGTAGCTCTCGAGTGCGGACAGCGCCGCGTCCGTGAAACCTTTTCGAGGCTGACCATGCATGCCGTTGTACTTGCGAAGCAGCGCATGCGCCAAGACAGTGGCGCCACCGGGGCGCTCGCGAAGAGGCGGTACTTCGACCAACGCTTCAGCGATGCTGTAGTACAGATCCTGGTTGAACTTCTGCTCCGCGATCAGTGTTTGCAGATCTTTGCTTGTTGCAGAGACGACTCGCACGTCGAGCGCCACTCGCTCACCATTGGATTTGCGAATCGTTCGCGACTGCAGAAATTCGAGTAACCGCGTTTGAGCAGCCGCCGACATATCGCCAATTTCGTCGATGAACAGCGTGCCACCCTGGGCCAATTCCAATTTGCAGCGAGCGGGCTTCTCCGCAGTCTGAGCTGATTCGCTTTCGAAGAGTTCCTTCTCAAGAAGCGTGGCAGGCATTGCTGAACAGTTCACTTGCACAAACTTGTAGTCGGTACGACCGCTGCGCGCATGCAGGGCGCGCGCTACAAGTTCCTTACCCGTGCCGCTCTCACCGACGACCAGCACCGACACAGGCGAAGCTGCAACTTTCTCGACCATGCGCAATACACGCGACATCGAGTTGTCGGTTGCAATCAATCCTTCGAGTGGCGATGGGAATTGTGTTTCGCGCAACTGTCGATTCTGTTCTTCCAGCGTGTGCATATGGAATGCACGGCTGACGATCAATCGCAGCACCTCTGTATCAACGGGCTTCTGGTAGAAGTCATACGCACCCAGAGATACGGCTCGAACAGCGTTGTCTCGGTCGCTGTTACCTGTCACGACGATGACCTTGGTTTGCGGCGCGAGACTCAGGATCTCACGCAGCGTGTGCATGCCTTCGGTCACATCTTCAGGTGTCGGCGGGAGACCGAGATCCTGGAGAACGACGGGCGGCTCGAATCGCCGCAAGAGCACCAGAGCTTCGGAACGTGTCGAAGCCATGAGCACTTCGTACTGATCGAAGCACCACTTGAGCTGCCGCTGCAGGCCCGGGTCATCTTCGACAATCAGGAGTCGGGGTTTGTCGTCTGCTGCCATGACTTCACTTCGTTGGCTATTGCATGTGAGCAGCGCGCGATACGTCCGATCGCAACGCAGGCTGCGTCCAAAGAGGCAGGTTAATGGTAAAGCAAGTTCCACGTCCGGGACTGCTACGCACTTCAACGTCGCCACCGAGTTGACGCGCGTATTCCCTGCCCTGATACGCGCCAATGCCCATTCCCGCAGCGCCCTTCGTACTGTCGAAAGGTCGGAACAATCGTTCACGTACGAAGTCCGCGTCCATGCCAGCACCCGTGTCGGTAATCGTCAGGATCGCCTGTTCTCGTGCTTGCGAGACTTCCACAACGATACTCCCGATTTCCGCCGTTGCATCCTGAGCGTTGCGGATGATGTGTTCGATGACCGCAATGAGCCTTTCACGATCCGCTTGAACCATCGCGGTCTCAATTGACTGGAGCATAGGCCGGGGCTGCCGATTCGAACAGCGCTGAACGGCAACTGTGGTCGCGTCTGCAAGATCGACCGCGCTGAGTCGTTCTTCCGCCCGGCCTCGAAGTTGATCCATGAGGCGCGTCATACGTTCGGCGGCATTCGCAATCGTGCTGATCGCGTCATCGACGAATTCCGGATTTCGCTTGTGGCGTTCTGCATTCGTCACGATCAGTTTCAATTGGGCGATGGAGTTCTTGAGGTCATGCATCATGAATGCGGTGAGTCGGTTGTACGCCTCGAATTGTCGACTCTCCGCAAGCTTTCGATCAGCATCGAACTGTGCGATGTGGGTGGCCACGTGACGTCCGACAGTCTTGAGCAAGTCACGATCTTCGTAGGTGAGTTCGAACGCGGGTGACGCGTCGTAGAGCACAACGAAGCCCAACAGACTGTCCAACAGCAGCAAAGGCGTTACCACGCGCAACTTGCCGTGATTCATCAGCCAGCCAGGCAATCGGATGTCGTCGTAAACGTCTGGACTTTCTCGATACTCATCGACGTCGACGATCCATTGCTTGCGCAGCAAAAACTGTGGCAAACCTTCGTCGATGGATACTGGCGTGAGTTCACCCACTGCCTCAATGTGCATTGGCCACGCGCTCACAGGAATGAAGCGAGTACCGCTGTCATCTCGCAAGAACAGCACTCCACCTGGACTTGCAAAAATCTGTGTGAGCGCTCGCACTGCTGTGCGCCGAAGGTCTTCGTCCTCAGTGGACGACAGGGTGCGGATAAATCGTAGCCACTCAACTCGATAGTCATACTTCGCCCGGAAAAAATGCTTGCTGATGAAGACGCGCGCGCGTCGCCGCAGCTTCGTAGAACTGACAACGAAGATAAGCGCTGTGGCCGCAATCGCCAGAAACGCCCCGCCCCACAAATCACCGTAGCGACGCAGATAGCGAGCAGCCGCAAATGCCAGCAGCAGGTAGCTCACGATTAGCAGGATCTTGCTGATTGAGAAAATGATCTGCCGCGAAATGAAAATTTGCAGCGACCAATCCGGATTGCTGCGTACCGCGATCGCCAACAGCGGTACTGCGCAAAGGTCGACGAAGCCGCGAACGTTCACGAGCGCCTGATGCAGATCTCCGAGACCGATTGACGCATGCAGGAGGACGTCGAAACCAAAAACCAAGCCGAGCCCGTACACGAAAGGCCGCAAGGCGGTTCGACTTGAATCCGGAGCGCCACGATATATCGAGATCACAAGCACGAGCCCCAGACAGGCAAGCGCTCCAGCAGCTACCGACAAGTGATGCTCACCAAGGATGCTGCCATTGGAAGGCCAGCCGGAGGCAAGTAATGCTGCAATGAGCAACAGCGCGGCCAGGCCGAGGCTGCCTTTTGCGAGCCATCGAGGGAGCGATGTTCCGGCAACCTGGAGCGCCACCATCAACCACAGGGCATCACGACCCAATTCGACGAGGCTGACCACCGCCCCTGGCAGATGCGTCAGCTGTTGAGTCGCTATGAGCGCCGCCCAGATGAAGGTGGCGCCGCTCGCGCCCACAACAAACAGACCCTGGCGCCCGCCTCCCCAGCGTGCGCTAAGCAGCACCGTAAGCAGTCCAAAGCACAGCGCAACTGCGGAATAGAGCATGATCCCGAGCATGGTGACGAAGAGTCCTGCATCGCTCGAATTTCTGCAAATTCAATATGCTGGCCAGCCTTGATCAACTTCCCTTCACTGATGCCCTATTCTGTCTGATTGACAATCATTCGCATTTGTATTTAGATCGCACTCAGTTCATTGCGATGGTTTGCCGCTATGTACGTGTGCCTTTGCAACGGGATCAGTGATCGACAGATTCGCGAGGTCGTGGACCGCGGGGCCGAATCTCTTTCCGAAGTCCAAAGCTATCTTCCCGTCGCGAGCTGCTGCGGCCGCTGCGAAGAAACGGCCCACGAAGTGATTGAAGGACATCTGGAATCCGCGCGGCGTCCCGCTGCTGCCTGAGCGCGTCCCTCGCTCTATCGACGTTCGATTTCTCTTTCAAACGTTTGCCTTGCTGACGGGCACTCGTTGAAGATGGGCGCCCATCTTTCGCCCCTCCTCTGACGAGACCGCGCACATGCAAGGCAATCCAGCTGTGATACGACACTTGAACGTGGTCCTCAAAAACGAGCTGACTGCGATCAATCAGTACTTCCTTCATTCAAGGATGTTCGAGAACTGGGGACTGAAACGTCTGGCGGATCACTCGCGCAAGGAATCGATCGATGAGATGAAACACGCGGATCGGCTCATCGAGCGGATCCTGTTTCTCGACGGCCTTCCCAATCTGCAGGACCTGAGCAAGCTCCTCATCGGCGAGAACGTCGAAGAGGCACTGCAGTGCGACCTGCGGCTTGAAATGCAGGCGCATCCCGATCTTCGCAATGCGATCGCTGAATGCGAACAGCTGGGCGACTATGTCTCGCGCGAGCTTTTCGAAAGCATTCTCGAATCAGAAGAAGAACACATCGATTGGCTGGAGACTCAGCTCGCCCTGATCAAGCAGCTTGGCGTTCAGAATTACTCGCAGTCGCAAGCGTATTCCGAGGAATAAGCGCTCAGCTGATCTTCTTGGATGAGATGTTCGACGGCGTGCTGCTCACGCCCTTGGTGTTGACCGCCACCACCGAGAAGTACCACTGACCTGCCGCGAGATCCTCGATCACATAGTTCGTCACCGATGGGTTCGCTACGTGTACGGCCTTCGAAAGGTCGCTGGGATTGCGCCCGTAAAGAATGCGATAGCTCGCAAGGTCAGTGAGGGCGCTGCCATCCGTGTTCTCAGTGGGTGGAGACCATGACAACGTTGCGCGACCGTCGGAGATTGGGCTCGGGTTTTCGACCGTGATTGAGAACGGCGCGAGCGAAGCGCTGGCAGCTCCATCAGACACGGAGAGCGTGACACCTGCGTAAGTTCCGGCGTCAGATTCCATGGGCGATCCAGTGATCTCACCCGTTACTGAGTTCAATCTCGCCCATGCAGGTAAGTTTGCCGCGCTGAAGATCAACGCGTTGCCGTCCGCATCGCTCGCCGTAACTCGGAATGAGTACTCGTCGCCCGCCACCACGGCTGTGACCGGCTGACCTTGCACCGTCGGTGCTGAGTTCGTCGGTGTACTGGGAGGGCTTACGGGAGCTGCCTGCGGCGGCTGCTGTTGAGCCGAGGGCACACCACTCGCTGCCTCCCCGCCATCGCTTCCGCAACCTGCTATCAATAGCGCGCACGCAGCGACGCCAAGCACTCTGATCGTTGCCATGGTGGACTTCGTTGTTCTCTACCCGCTGGAGAACTACGTAGTCCAAGAGCCATGCCAATGGAGAAAAGCTGCTCTATTTCAGCATCTTACACGCGGTCTGAAGTCGTTTGTCTGACAGATAACATCCTGCCTTTTGTCGGCAAGAAGGGACGGATATCTCTGTCAGCGCAGCGCTACGCGGGGTAAGTAGCTGAATTCATAAGGGAACAGTGGCGTCGTCGCATTACGTACAAAAGTGACGAAAATTGTTAACCCTTCCGACAGAGCCCTTACCGAGCTCGCAGTGGATCGCAAATAGGCTCATGCGGCAGCGCGTTGTGAGCCCTGACGGTCAGGAGGGAAATGCCCGGGAGAAAAGATGGCGTCCCCAAAGGGATTCGAACCCTTGTTACCGCCGTGAAAGGGCGATGTCCTAGGCCTCTAGACGATGGGGACGCACGATGAACGTAGGGCTTTGGTGGAGCTAGCCGGGATCGAACCGGCGACCTCTTGCATGCCATGCAAGCGCTCTCCCAGCTGAGCTATAGCCCCACGCGAGAGGCGCGCAAATGTATTGGAGGGTCCCAGCAGTGTCAAGGAAAGTTCTGAGCTTGCGAGCCACGAATGAGTGCCACGCACGGAGCTGAAATCGCTGAGCTCAACTCGCATGCTGCTCACCCGCTGCGGCGTGCTCTTAAGCCGCAGTGCGAGCGTGCGTTGCGGCGGCCTGAATCCGCTTCAATGTGGTTTCGCGGCCAAGCACTTCGAGTGTGACGTCTATTGGCGGAGACACTGACGTACCCGACACGGCTACACGAATCGGCTGCGCCACTTTTCCCAATCCCAAGTTCAGTCGAGTGGCGACTTCATTTACTGCATCGTGAATCGCTGAAGCGGTCCAGTCCGGAATAGAAAAGAGCCGCTCGCGAATCGCATCCAGCACAGGCGCACTCTCCTGCGTCAGATTCTTTTTCGCAGCCTTGTCGTCGTAGCTGGTGACATCCTCGAAGAAGAAACGGCTGTTCTGTGCCATCTCTTTGAGTGTTTTCGCGCGTTCCTGCTGAGCCTTCGCGACTGCAGCGAGCTTGCGATCGTCATCCACCGCAATCCCCAAAGCTGTCAGTTGAAACCTCAAATGAGGAACCAGACTTTCGGGCGACACACGCATCATGTGCTGCTGATTGAGCCACTGCAGTTTGTCAGGATTGAATGCTGAAGCCGATTTGTTCACATCCTTGATATCGAACAGCTGCTGCATCTCAGCAAGCGAGAAGACCTCCTGGTCGCCATGTGACCAGCCGAGCCGCACCAGATAGTTGAGCAGCGCCTCAGGCAAATAGCCTTCCTCGCGATATTGGAGAACACTCACCGCGCCGTGCCGCTTCGAAAGCTTGGCACCATCTGCGCCAAGGATCATGGGCACGTGCGCGTAGACGGGCGGCATCGCTCCAAGCGCCTTCAGCATGTTGATCTGACGCGGCGTATTGTTCAGATGATCATCGCCTCGAATGACGTGTGTGATCTTCATATCCATGTCATCAACGACGACACAGAAGTTATACGTGGGAGTGCCATCGGAGCGCGCGATGATCAGATCGTCCAGCTCCGTATTCTGGAACACGACGTTCCCGTGGATCACGTCTTCGACCACAACGGAACCTTCAACGGGGTTGGCGAAGCGAATGACGGGATCAATGCCCGGACGCGGCTCTGCTCGGTGACGACATGTGCCGTCGTACCGCGGCTTCTGCTTCGCGGCGAGCTGATTGTTGCGCATCGTCTCCAGCTCTTCTCTCGTGCAGTAACAACGATACGCACGATCAGCCTTGATGAAGTCGGCGAGCACTTCGCGATATCGATCCATGCGTCGCGTCTGATAGAACGGACCTTCATCGGCAATGAGCCCGAGCCACTCCATGCCGTCGAGAATGACTTGCGTAGCTTCGTCCGTGGATCGCTCGCGGTCGGTATCTTCGATGCGCAACACGAACGTGCCGCCGTGCCGCCTGGCATAGAGCCAGGAAAAAAGCGCAGTGCGTACGCCACCGATGTGCAACATGCCGGTGGGACTGGGAGCGAATCGGGTTCGAATGGTCATACGTTCTTGTTGGACGACCCATCTGCGCTGGCCGAGAAATTCTCGGCTCGCTGATCGGTCTCAAGTCGTCTTCGAAAAGGAAGTGGTGGGCGGTACAGGGATTGAACCTGTGACCCCTGCCGTGTGAAAGCAGTGCTCTACCGCTGAGCTAACCTCCCGAGGTGCGATTCTGGCGTCAAGGCTGCCAAAACGGGAGCCGTAGTGTATGGACCGCGCCGGAGACGGTCAACGCGGGATGAAGTGCTATCCGATTGCGTGCAGGGGCGGTGGGCGATTCAGCAGAACCCAATAGAGTCCGAGACTGCTGACTGCGTCCACGAAAGCGCCAAACTCCACAGGCTTTCGAACATAGCTGTTTGCACCGAGGTTGTAGCTCGCAATCACGTCCGCGTCCTGGCTTGACGAGGTTAGAACGACTACCGGCAACATGCGCGTGCGCTCATCCGCGCGAAGCCGCTTCAGGACGCCCAGTCCGTCCAACTTGGGAAGCTTGAGGTCCAGGAGTATCACCGTGGGCACACGCGATACGTCACGTCCCGCGTGCTGGCCCATACCAAACAGGTATTCGATTGCCTCGACACCATCCCGCACGACGACGATTTCATGCGACAGGTTGTTCTTACGGAGGCTGAGCAGTGTCAGCTCCTCGTCGTCCGGATTGTCCTCCACCAGCAGAATGTATCGATCCGTCATTACTACTCCCCGGCAATCGTGAAATAAAAAGCTGCGCCCTGCTCCACTTCGGCGTCGGCCCAGATCCGGCCGCCGTGCCGCTGGACGATCCTCTGCACCGTTGCAAGTCCAACACCCGTTCCAGGAAAGTCAGCGTTCGAATGCAGTCTCTGGAACACGCCAAATAAGTTCGTCGCGTAGCGCGGGTCGAATCCTACGCCATTGTCCTGCACAAAGAAGGCCTGCTCCTGCCCCAAGTCACGCAACCCGAAATCGATGCGTGCCGCAGTTCGCGCAGCCGTGAACTTCCATGCATTGTCAAATAGGTTCTCCAGCACAATCTCTAGCAGTCTCGCGTCACCGATAGCTCTGAGGCCTGGTTGGATCGCAAACTCGCCTTCACGTCCAGGTGAACGTTCCTGCATTCTCAGCGCCACCGCTTGGGCGAGTGTTGACAGGTCGACTGGCTCACGCCGCAGCTCCATTCGAGTCACACGCCCCAATTCCAACAGATCGTCGATGAGACTGGACATGCGCAATGTCCCAGCTTCGATTCGATCCATGTAACGTCTGCTCTCGTCGTCAAGGTGTTCGTAATGACGCTCGCGCAACAATCCGGCAAAGCCTGAAATGGCGCGCAGTGGACCACGCAGATCATGCGAAACCGAGTAACTGAATGCTTCGAGTTCTCGATTGGAGTGTTCGAGTTCCTGAGTGCGCCGACGCACCCGCGCTTCTAGGCCGGCATACAGACGCGCGTTCTCGATACCTACTGCGGCAAGATCCGCAAGTTGTCCCAGAACCCGTTCGTCGTTCGGGCCGAAATCTCCATCGTGTTTGTCAGCTACGCAGATCTCGCCCCATACGTCGCCAGCAGGTTTGAGGATCGGAACGATGAGCGTCCCCGCCAATTGCAGTAACACCGCGGGATCCTGTTCCTCGTCATCAGTCATGGCCGCCCGGGCACGTCTCACAGGAAGCATTCGTCCCGCTCCGAACGTGGAGAGCGATGAGTCCAGCTGAGATTCTTCCAACGATGAATATAAATTCGAGGCGCACAGGCTCAGCAATCCTTCACTCCACGCCTCATCGGGAAGCAACTTGCCGATCGAGACATGTGCGCCCACGAGATCGCGAGCGATCTCAGTAATGTTTCGAAGCAATTCCGCCACCGACACAACCGAGTTCACCTTACGAGCTGCGTCTGCGAGGAAAGCCAGCTGCGCCAGATAACGTTGTCTTTCAGTTTCGGCACGTCGTCTGTCCGAAATATTCGAAACCGTTGCAATGATGCGAGTTGCCCAACGCTGCTCGTTCAGAATCGCCGAACCCGTGACCTCAACGTCAAGAATCTCGCCGCCCGATCGTTGAAAGCGACAAGTAACAGACGCGCGCTCACCGTGCAGCACTCTTCGAATGGCTTGCTCCACAATGCCCAGATCCTCTGGGTGCACGATCTTGCGCCAGATTCCAAGCTCGAGCGGCTTTCCATCCGTCGCGAGATTTCCCAGAATCTCTCGCACGGCGCCGGCGCAATGAACCTCACCCACATCGAGTCTGCAATCGAGGATGAGTTGACCTGTATGCTCGGCGACCATGCGAAAACGCTCTTCGCTCTGCTGCAATCGCAGTTTCGCCTCACGCTCTTCAGTGACGTCCTGGACAGTGCCGATCACTTTTGTAATGACGCCCGTTTCGTTCCTGATCGCCTTTCGTTGCACGATCACATGACGAATACCTTCCACGGGATGCCGCACTCGAAACTCCACCGGACCTAAGGTCCGGCTGTTTTCGCTCACTTCGGTCAGTGCGCGAACAATGATGCTTCGATCTTCCTCGACAACGAGTGCCAACAGGTCTTCGACATTGATGCCCGAAGTCGCGCTCGCACCGATGAGCCTTCCTACTTCTCTGGTGATGACGAATCGCTGCGTCGTGACATCTCGCTCCCAATAGCCGAGCCGCGCAATTTCCTGCGCCAGCTCCAGACGAGTTCGACTTTCGATGAGCTCGTTGCGAGTTCGATCGTGCTGGATAGCAGTGGCTACAAGCGAGGCAGCAATCTCTGCTCGCTGCATTTGGGCAGAGTCTGGCTTACCGACAATTGCGCTGTATGCAGTCAATGCAGCGATGACCTCGCCATCCGACCCGTAGATGGGAATGGAGCAGGAGGAGCGCACCCCGGCGGTCATCGCAGTCGAGTGCTCGACGACGCAAGCAGGATCGTTCGCTATGTCTTCAGAGAAGACCCGCTCCCGACGGGAAATCGCTGCGATGGCAGAGCCTCGTCCTGGGCGATTCACATCACCTTCTTGTGTCTGCGCAAATGAGAAAGGCAACTTCGCGACTGCGACCAGTCGGATGCGTCGGCTCTCTGCATCGAGCACGCTGATCGAGCAACGTGCGTCGGAGCGCTCAGATTCGTAGAACTCGCAAATTCCCTTCAAAGCATCCGGAAGTGATGCGTCGAAAATCTGCGGCAGCAAGGAATGAGTGGCTTCAATGGAGGCGGACTGAGACCCATTCGATCTGGCGTCGTCGGTCCGTGACAGCCTGCCGGCGTGCTCACGCGATCTGGAACGCGGTGAACGAGCAAGCCAGCGAGGTGCACGTTGGAACAGCACCGCTGCAATCAGTGCACCTATGACGATGGTCAGCAGCAGAGACACGCTCTAGGCCGTCCCGTGGATCTAATGGTGTTGGAGAATCAACCACCCGCGCTGCTGACTATACCTTGACGGGACGCGGGTAGTCGCCTGCCTCTCTCGACAGGATCCTCGCACCGCTCACGGCGGTGCGAGCGTCATTACGCCGAGTAAGTAGCGCTCAGCGTGGGAAAGTTCAGTGAGCGACTTCGCCACCGATCAATCGCAGCAGCTCTTCAGTCTTCGCCTGCATCAGCGCAGCGTCACCACGGCTTTCAACGTTCAGCCGAATCAATGGCTCGGTGTTGGACGAGCGCAGATTGAAACGCCACTGATCGAACTCGATCGATAGCCCGTCGGTGAAGTCGATCGTCCGACTCCCCTGTTCGTAACGTTCACGAGCCTGCTGAATCGTTGCCTTCGCATCGGCCACTTTGCGATTGATCTCACCGCTTGCGGGAAACATTGCAATGCGCTCACCAACAAGCGAAGACAATGTCTTCCCCGACTCGCACATCAACTGAGCGACGAGGAGCCAGGGAACCTGACCACTATCACAGTAGCCAAACGCGCGGAAATAGTGATGCGCGCTCATCTCGCCACCGTATGCCGCATCAGACTCTCGCATGACATCTTTCATGAATGCGTGACCGGACTTCGACAGCACGGCTTTGCCGCCCAGCGAGCTGACCATATCCGAGGTGGCCCAAGTGAGCCGCGGATCATGAACAATCCGCGCACCCGGTTCGCGCTTCAAGAACACTGATGCCAGCAATCCAACGATGTAATACCCCTCGATGAAGGCACCCGTTTCAT
>JBJMWN010000369.1:0-7745 GCA_045810085.1 Povalibacter sp.
CAGTGCCTCGCATCACCGGCATGCTTTCATCGGTGATCACCGCATCGAAACGCGCTGGCTCGGCGCGAAAACTGTCCAGCGCTGCCGAGGAATCGCGAAACCCAACGGCTTCATAGCCCAGGGACGCGACGATTTCCTCAGCGACACGCACGAGCTCGGGCTCATCAGCGACTACGAGCACAGAATGACCCTGACACTGTTCCGAGGTGCAGCGCGCCTCGGGCACCTGTGTCGTGCAGTCGAGCGCTGGCCAGTACACGCGCACGTTCGTTCCACGACCGCGCTCACTGTGAATGTCCAGCGCGCCTTGCATGGCTCTCACGATATTCCGCACGACAGTCAGTCCGATCCCACCGATCTCCTCCGGTCCTCGTGTCGTATAGAAGGAGTCAAAAATGGTACTCAGCTGCGTGCTGGAAATTCCAATGCCCGTATCGGACACCTCCAGACAGACCCAGCGACCGGGATGCAATTCGCCAATGACCAGCGCCTTGGTTTCATGGACGATGAGATTCTCGATCCCAAGATAGAGACGGCCGCCGGCAGGCATGGCGCGAATGGCATTGGTGCACAGATTCATGATGACCTGGTGCACTTCAGTGGCATCTCCATCGATGAGTGCGATTGGATGTTGCGGACCGATACTGAGTTCGATGCCGCCGGGCAGACCGGGGCTCAATTGGTCGAGCACTTCGAGCGCGATGGGCCGAATGTCGAGACTCTCTTTAGCCACGCTGCGATGCGGATCGAATGTGAGAACCCGACGGACCAATCGCCGCGCTCTTTCACTTGCGGTCAGGAGACTGTCCAGAGTTCGTGCTGCGGGAACGCTCTCTCCTACTTGCGCACGAGCAATTTCTGCGTACCCGACCATCGCGCCCAGGACATTATTGAAGTCGTGTGCCATCGATGCGGCCAGAAAGCCCACGGCATCCGTGCGCTGTGTCTCGCGCAGCCCGCGTTCCAGCCGTTGACGTTCCTGCTCAAGGCGATCGCGGCGTTTGAGCGCAGCACTGAGTGCTATGAGTAAGCTCGCTGCCAGCAGTACAAGAACTGAGGTGCGCCACGCACTTGAGATCTCCTGTTCGCGCCAGGATCGCATCACGGCGTCGACGGGCTCACTGATTTCAATTTGCAATGGATGGTGAGCGAATGACATGCGTGTACGAAGCGCATCAGCATTCGATGGGTCTTCGGTATCCGCGGCTTGCCTTTCCGGCACCGAGGCGAGCTGCTTACCCTCATCCGTCAGAATGTGTATGCGCGCGCTCTGCGCGATTCCTAAGTCCACGTAATCGCCCATCAACGCGCTGAGACTCATTCGGACGAGCACCGCACCGATCAGCTGTTGCTGACCATCAACCATCCGATGAACGAGCATGAAGTCGCTTCCCGCTGATTCACTGTGCGGCAACGCCTCGAACCATGTCGGTCCGGCGCCGGCATGCAGCTCATCCACAATCGCTGCAGTGGCCATCGGTGGTCGCGCACCTGCGATGGCAAGACACTGACCATCGGGTCGCAGCAGACTGATCGATTGAATGAAGGGGAAACGCAGCAGATCGGCATCGAGGTTTGTCGCTGGCGTATCGACAAAGGACGATCGATCCAGCACACGCTCCAGTTCACGAAGCGACCGCCCAATGTGCTGAGTGATCGCGCGCGCCGCGCTGGATTCCGCGACTTCGGCAACGCTGCGCGCGCTGCGATAGTCCATCCACGCTTCGTAACTATCGGCGGACACGATCATCGCGATGAGCACGGCTCCCGCGACGAGGACCCAACGCCGCAGAGGTCGCGAATCTTCTGCGGCATTGCTCCGGACCGTGGTGGAAGCGTTCACGAGTGCGCGAACGTCGCGTCGATCGTTTCACCCGAAGGCAGCTGACAGGCACCCTGCCCACCGCCAGCCATTCCCTCGGAGGGTCGCATCAATCGAAAGTGGCAACGCATATGGTCGCCGTCCGCATTCTCGAGATTGGCTACAACCTTTCCTGTGTAGTGCGTAATGAACGCGGTATCTGGTTGCGGACCCCAGGCTTCCCAGCGACTGTTCCAACCGTTCCAAAGCGGCGTTAGTGTCTCAATGCGACTATCCGTGGTGACCTGGAAGTAAGGCCCCGCATAGCGTTGGCCATTGCTGACTTCGGCGTTCAACGTGCCAGCACGATCGCCCGTGGACTGCCAGGCGAAGTTGGCGTGCACCGCACCGTTGCGAGTATTGCCAACGCCCGTACCCATCGAAGTGCAGGCGACGACGCCAGCGAAAAAGACGATCGTGCAGATCATATTTCCGAGAGGACTCTTCATGACTGCTCCAGTGAAAGCGGTTTCGACCGCGGTGTCCTGAAATATGCGCAACGCGCACTCCTCCATCATGTCGATGGAACGTGGATGCATTGCAGTTGAAACGGAACCTTCTCCTAATCTTCATCGCACCGTCGTGACCGGTTGGGTAAAGATGTAACCGGCGCCGCGCTCGGTGCAGAGCAATTCCGGATGCGACGGATCCCGTTCGAGCTTGCGTCGCAATCGCAGGATCGTCACATCGATCGCCCGATCGTAGACCTCGAGTGCATGGAGCCTTGATCGCTCCAGCAATTGATCTCGGGACAGTATCCGTTGTGGCGCGGACAAGAATGCGCACAGCAGACTGAACTCACTGTTGGTCAGCGCAACGCGCTGCCCTTCCGGCGATGAAAGGCGATGAAGGCGTACGTTGAGTTCCCATCCCGCAAACCGATACGCGCGCAGCTCACTGCTCGGCGCCTGAGCCGCATCCACGGTCTGCACCCGACGCAGCACGGCGCGAATACGCGCGAGCACCTCGCGAAGCCTGAAGGGCTTGGTGATGTAGTCATCCGCCGCAAGCTCCAGGCCGAGCACCAGATCGCCTTCATCAGAGCGGCCGCTGATAATCACGATGGGCACCGTGGAGCTTTCGCGCACTCGCCTCGCCAATGCCAGGCCATCCTCACCCGGCAACCGCAAGTCGATGATGAGAAGGTCAATGGCTTCGCTAGCGAACTGTTCGAGCATCTCTGACCCAGTCGCCACAGCGGTGACCCGAAGATCCTCAGCCGTCAGATATTGGGCCAGAACCGCACGCACGTCGGGATCGTCATCGAGTATTAAGACATGCGGAGCAACGACCTGATTCATGCGCCAGCCTCTTTCGAGAACCCAGTGCTTAGTGAATCGATGCTCCAGGTGAGTTCCTCGCCTGCGCTGTCATTCGCGTGAACATTCGTTAATAGCCGCGAGGCAGATCGAGTCCGGACTGCGGCGTTGCCCGCGCTGACGTGATGAGTGTTCGGTTCCTCCCTATGCGCACCACCTTGCTAACCTTTCCTGCTCGTCATCCGTCTAAGTTGCGTGCTGACAATACTCAAATCGTGGGCGCCGCCCGACAGCTTCCAGACCGTGCTGCGCGAGCGCAGTGGCCGCTGGTACAACGCCTGCTTGCGGATCACTCAGGATCCGGAGCTCGCCGCGGACGCGGTGCAGGAAGCGTTGTTGCGAGCCTGGCATCGGCGCACAGAGTTTCGCGGCGAATCCGAGCTCGACACCTGGATTCATCGCATCGCGCTGAATGCGGCTGTCGATCTGATGCGCCGACGTAAGTCGCAACCCTACGATGAGCTCGATGCGGATTCGCTCGTCGCCCCTTTGGCGTCCCCAGAGAGTGAATACACGGAACACGCCATGGGCAAGGACTTGGCGACCGCGCTGCAGCGGCTGACGCCAATGGAACGCCAGAGCTTCCTGCTGAAGCATGTTGAAGGCTGGCGACTCGAAGAAATCGCAGAGAGCCTGCGAACCAACGTCAACAACACCAAGCAAGCGCTGTTCCGCGCAGTTCGCAAGCTGCGCGTCGATCTGCATGTCTGGCGAGGCGAATCATGATCTCCGATAACGATCTGCTTCTTTACTACTACCGCGACGGGTTGGATGAGGCCGAGCGCGCGCGCATTGCAGCGGCGCTCGGTGCAGAGCCCGAGCTTGCAGCGCGATTGCATCGACTCATTGCGCGGCTTGATGCCGCTTCGGCAGTGACTGATGTGCCGGTTCCAGATCATGTACAGCGGCGTTGGGAATCCGCACTTCATCGGGAGGCTGCGGGAACCGCATCTGCGAAAGACGAAACACGTCGCAGAACAATCGCGGGCGGTTACTGGCGAACAGCACTTGCGGCTTGCGCAGTGGCATTGCTGGTCATGACGGTGAAGGTGGCGCTCCCGCCGTCATCCCAACAGATTGTTCAGCAAGGCACGTCGACGCGAGCCGCTGTCACCACCGAGTCAGGTGAGCCGCTCGCGTATGAGCGCGGTTTGCAATTGCACCTGGCGAGCACCGAACAACAGCTCGGCGATCTGAATCGCTTGAGCGATGAAGAACGCAGCAGGTTGATCAACACGATCATTGCGCAGAACCGGCTGTACGCGATTGCGGCCGATCGTGCCAATGAGCCGCAGTTGGCACGTGTGCTGCGCGCCTTCACGCCTGTTCTCGAGCGTGTCGCCTCGGATCACGGCAATCAAACCGCAGGGGCGATCGCACAACTCAATTTCGAAATGAAAGTCATGCAGACGCGGTTGAACGCCGCGATGAACCCACCCTCGAGCGCCGACACCGTCGCGCTCTAGCCTTCAGGAGACACACATGCAGCCAGTCCACACACTTCTTGCTGCGTTGCTGGTCATCAGCAATGCAATGTCCGCGGAGCCATCGCCGCCCGCTCCACCGAACCTGCCCGATCGCGCGCAAGCATCTCAGGCACAGGAACAGGCCCGACGAGCTCGTAATGAGGCGACTCGCGCTCGCAATGAGCGTGAAGCGGAACGCGTTCCCACGGAACAGGAGTCGATTGCACTCGCGGCTCTCGAAGGCTTGATGGCCCAACCGCCCGATCGTGCGCTGCCAATCCTGAAGAAGGTGCTGAGCGGATCGCAATCGACCTTGGTCAAACGACGCGCGCTGTTTGTCTTGAGTCAGCTTCATGAACCCGAGGCGCAGCAACTACTTTTACAGGCGAGCCGCTCGCAAGATCCGGCGTTGCGTGAGGAAGCCATTCGCAGCATTGGAATCAGCGGCAACCCAGAATCACTCGCCGCTTTGCAGGAGACCTACCGCAGCGGCGATGAAGCAATGAAGCAGGATGTTCTGAAGGCATGGATGATCGCTGGGCGCAAAGAAGACGTGTATCAGGCCGCGATCAATGCGAAGTCGGAATCCGAGGCGAACGAAGCGATCCGCATGCTGGGAGTGATGGGTGCCGTCGATGAACTTCGAAAGCTGAGCGACCGCCCGAATGCAGGAAGCGGCTTGTTGGATGCGTACGCCATTAGCGGCGATCTCGTCGGCCTGCGAAAGATCGCCGACGGTAATGGCGATGTGTCGGTTCGCAGTGAAGCCGTACGCAAGATCGGCATTATTCACAACGATGAATCTCGGGCAGCTCTGCGCGAAATCTACTCGCGAACCGATGTGCCGGAAATCAAGGAGGCAGCCCGCCAGGGCATGTTGATTGGTGGCGATGAGGAAGCTGTGCTGGCGCTCTACCGTGCAGCGAAGACAGCGGATGAAAAACGGGATTTGCTGCGTACCCTTTCGATGATGAACGGCGACGCCGCGCTGCAAGCGATCGATGCCGCGCTGGAGGAAAAGAAATGAAAGCTTTTTACGTCCGATGCTCGACGCTGTCTGCGATCCTCTGCAGCATCATCACGCCAGCTGCCGTCGCTGCCGAGTTGAAGCTGCCTGGCGATGGATGGGTGAGCTGGCAGGTTAGAGCCGTCGATGACGCACCGGCGTGGTGTTGCTGGAGTTGGCGCAACAGCAACGCGACTTCGAAGCCTTGCCAACTCGACGGCGCAGATGGCTCTTATGGGAGTCGTGACGACGCGAAGACCGACTCCATTCGCATGTACGCGCGAGTCGAGGCAGGAAAGATCCAACGCGTACGTGCGCTTTCAGCGTCGTGCCCAGTGCAAGCAGGAACGGAAGTCCAGGACCTGACCACAGTCTCAGAAGAGGAGAGTGCTCGGTGGCTTGCTCAGTTGATCCAGCCGAAGAACAGTGATGCGATCCGCGCTTCCGTGAGACGCGATGCGACTGCGGCACTTGCCATCCATCAAGGAGACACGGCACAGGAGCTGCTCTCAGGCATTGCTCGCAATGACGCACGCAAGGAGATACGCAAAGAAGCCGTCTTCTGGCTGGCACATCTTCGCGGTCAACCCGGGGCGCAGGTTGCAACCTCGATCATGTTTGCTGATGAGGAGGCTGAGGTGCGGGAGCACGCGACATTTTCCGTGTCGCAATCGAAGTCACCGCAGGCAGCGAGCGACCTGATCCGACTCGCCAACACGGATGCAAACGCGAGCGTGCGCGCGCAAGCCTGGTTCTGGCTGGCCAAAACCGAATCGCCTGCAACCGAAGGCGCGATTGGTTCGGCGTTGCGCAAAGAGACCGACGACGAGGTCCACAATCAGGCGATCTTTGCCCTCTCGCAATTGCCGGGCGACCGAGCGACGAAGGCGCTGATTGCGCTGGTCGAAGATCAGTCGCGACTGAGCGAAGATCGAAAGCACGCCATCTTCTGGCTCGCTCAATCGAACGCCACGGGCGCGCAGGCATATCTGGAGAAGATGCTGATCGGGAGCGCTGCCGGAGAGAATCGATAACCGACCTCAGCATCACCCAGGTTTCCTGAGCATTGTCAGTGCCTGGGTATCTCGCCTTTGAGCCGCATCTGCTCGAGCAAGGCCCGCTGATGATCCAGGTGTTTGCGGGCTTGCTCATCCAGTGCTCTGAATCGCGGATCGTCTCTCAGGTGCGCGTAGAGCGGGTCAAGTTTTGCCAGGTACCACCAGCGATAAAGCTTCCGTTGCTCTACGCTGAGTGCGAGCTCTTGGAGCGTCCGCTCGTCGTCTCCCAGAATAGCGAACGCATTCGCTCGTTCCCGGCAGAGGAAGTTGCTTGCGCGACCGACGCTGTGGGTATCGAGCATCCCGATGATTGACCTGGCAAGCGCGCGCCCGCGCTCGACCTCGCCAGCGAGCACGAGCGTGTGTGCATACACGAGCGAAAATCCGCGATGCCACATGCGAGGGTCATTGGCCCAGACTGTCTGAATCTTTTCCATAGTCCTGAGAGCTGATCCGTAGTTGCCGCTCACGAGGGCTTGGTCGCGGACGGCTTCGGCGTGCGATGCCTGTGCGCCAATGTCGGCCCAGTATTCAGGAGGCACATCATTCAATAGGGCCGCCGCTCCCGCGCGGTTGGCTTCGTACTGAGCAATTTCCATCGACATCGCCGCAGGAGCAGAGCCGTTCATCATTGCAGCCGCCGCAGACTCATCACCGAGGTCAAGATAGGCGTCTCGGGCCATCGCTGCGCCCGCCAACCACTGCGGATCAAGTTCAACTGCTTTTTCTGCAAGCTGCGCGGCCTCAGCAAACTCTCCGCTGAATTCCCATCTCGAATACGCGAGCTGAAGTACCGCGTCTCGCAACTTCGGATTGATCTTCAAGGCTTCGCGCACCAGGCGGTCATGCTCGGCGACATCGCTGCGCACGATCATGAGGAGATTCGCATGGAACAGATGAAGCTCAGGCGTCAGCGGATCAATTTGCCGCGCGCGAGTGATCACATCTATCGCCTCACCCGCGCGCGAATTGCCATGGAGGAAAACGGCATAGTGCACATAGCCAGCAGCGTAGTTGGGGGCGAGCTCCAGCCCT
>JBJMWN010000370.1:0-4170 GCA_045810085.1 Povalibacter sp.
TGGTTCAAAGCATTCGCTCGGCGAATGGTTTCTGAGCAATGAACACGACGATGCACCCGAACCTATCCGCAACATCCTGTCAGCTCCACGCGCCAAGCCCGAAAGGCACGAAGCGGAAGGTGCGACGATGCTGGTCATCCCGATCGAACTTCCCACGCGTTTGCTTCTCCTGGGCGCTGGGCCAGACGCGATGCCACTCGTCGAGATTGCCGGTTTGATGGGCTGGCACATCACAGTACTCGATCACCGACCGGCCTATGCAGTCGCGGATCGATTTCCTCGTGCTCGTCGTGTCACGTGTGCGCCGGCCACAGAGTTGACTAATCTGATCGACACCACAAGCTTCGATGCGGCCGTAGTGATGAGTCATCATCTGACCTCGGATGAAGCCTATCTCACTGCGCTCGCAGACAGTTCGATTCGCTACATCGGCCTGCTTGGACCCGCGCCACGTCGCGCTCGGCTGATGAATGATCTCGGCGCGAAAGCGCGTTTGTTGGCGGAACGCCTGCACGGTCCGATCGGCCTCGATATCGGAGCGCATACCCCGGAAACCATCGCGCTCGCCATCGTCGCTGAAATCCAGGCATTTCTGTCGAATCGTACCGGCGAATCATTCAGTGTCACGACTCAGGCGTCAAAGGGCACAGCGGCACGCAACTAGAGCATCAGCGACAGGCTCTACTCTTTTCTTCTGAGATCGCGCAGCGCCCGTCGATCATGTTTCTCGGGCCGACTGTCTGGCGCTGGCGCAGCCAGACGCGCATAAGCGCGGCGCGTCTCACGCGCGGCGATGCTCTCGGCAGTTTCTTCGTAGTGCGTTCTCGCTTCGGGTGCTGGCCCACGCCGCAGCGGAATGCCGCGCACGATGACCTCGAAGCGATCTTCCTCACGCGTGATCAACAACCGATCACTCACATGCACCAGACGCGAAGCTTTGACTCTTTCTCCATTGACGTGCACCAGGCCACCTTGCACGGCGTCTGTTGCGAGCGAACGGCTCTTGAAAAAGCGTGCAAACCACAGCCATTTGTCGACGCGAATCCCGGCTCCAGACTCGGCAGGATCATCAGTTGAAATCATGAGACGCACTATACCCGGGCATGCAATCGTGGGCGCATGCGGGTTGGATCACAAAGTTCGTGCGCTCGCTTGCGGGTCTGTAATCGGCTTCCTACTATCCAATCGCGCGCTTCCAGGAATCGCTGTTTCGTGAATTCACACAACACCGCTAACGAACCTGTCGATCTGCTCATCGTGGGCGGCGGCATCAATGGCGTAGGCATTGCGCGCGATGCAGCAGGTCGTGGGCACAAAGTCTTTCTGGCCGAGCAGGCCGATCTCGCGAGCGCCACCTCCTCGTCCAGCACCAAGCTCATTCATGGCGGTTTGCGCTATCTGGAGCAATTCGAGTTTCGACTGGTGCATGAAGCACTCGTGGAGCGTGAGCGTCTACTCGCCATTGCTCCTCACATCATCCGGCCAATGCAGTTCATCCTGCCGCATGTGCCAGGGCTCAGAGCACGCTGGCAGATTCGCATCGGTCTGTTTCTGTACGACCATATCGCGGGACGTCGACGGCTTCCCGCTTCGAAAGCCGTCAAGCTAAACGTCAGTCCTTTTGCAGGCACTCTCAAACAGCAGATCCGCAATGGCTTCTCGTATGCCGATTGCTGGGTCGATGACAGTCGCCTTGTCGTATTGAACGCGATGGACGCGGCGCAGCGCGGTGCGACGATTCGAACACGCACGAAGTTCATCGATGCGACCGTGGAGAACGATCTCTGGCATGTTCGGCTTCACGATGAAATCGGTGGCCACACTTACAACGTCGTGGCCCGATCACTCGTGAACGCGACGGGTCCCTGGGTCGAGGATGTATTGCATCGATTGCCCGGAATTCACAATCGCGCACAGATCCGATTGGTCAAAGGCAGTCACATCCTCGTGCCGCGGTTGTATGACGGCGATCATGCATTCCTGCTGCAGAATCCGGACGGCAGGGTGATCTTCACCATTCCTTACGAGCAGAAATTCACGCTGATCGGCACGACGGATGTGCCATGCGAAGAGCCGGCCGCTGAAGCCACGATATCGAAGGCAGAAGTGGAGTATCTCTGCGGTGCGGTGAATGAAGTCTTCGAGCGTCCGATCAGCGCAGCGGATATCAAGTGGACTTACTCGGGCGTTCGACCGCTGAGCGATGACGACACGGCGAACGCATCCAAAGTCACACGCGACTACAAACTCGAACTGAGTGCCGAAGACGGCATGCCTCCGCTTCTGTCAGTGTTCGGTGGCAAGATCACCACGTACCGTCGATTGGCCGAATCGGTGATTCACAAGCTTCACAGCCATATCGGCGGTCCAAAACAAGCCTGGACCGACCAGGCACCTCTGCCGGGCGGCGATCTGCCTCACGACGATTTCGAAGCGTTCTTGCGAGGAGTGCGGCGGCGTTGGCCATTTCTGCCCGAAACCCTCGCCACCCGGCTTGCGCGCGCCTACGGAACTCGTATCAGCGATATCGTTGGCGCCGCACGCAGTCTCGAAGATCTCGGCCTTCATTTCGGGGCGGGACTCACGCGCGCGGAAGTCGACTATCTGCGCAGCCACGAATGGGCGCTGACGGCGGATGACATTCTCTGGCGTCGAACGAAGCTGGGCCTGCACTTGTCCACCGATGAACGCGCCGAATTAGCGCGCTATGTCGGGGAACCCGCGACACGAGATCATCTGTTGAACGTCGGCAGCGGCTAACCGAGCCGATTTCGTTTGTCACGCAAGTGCGTCGGTTGCTGCGTGACAATGAATACAGTTTCTTGCGCATCTTGTGATGGCAGAATCACCGCTCTTCGACCTTCAAGGTGATCTGTGAAAAGCGAATTCCTCCAGCGCCTTGCTTCCGATACCGAACAGCTCCGCTCGCAAGGGCTCTTCAAACCGGAGCGAGTCTTGACCTCTCCTCAGCAAGCGGTTGTGCGAGTCGATGATGGATCTGAAGTCATCAACCTGTGTGCGAACAATTATCTCGGGCTGGCAAATCACGCCGGCATACGTGAAGCCGCTCGCGAAGCGCTCGATGAACACGGCTACGGCATGGCATCCGTGCGCTTCATCTGCGGCACACAAAGTGTTCACAAACAACTCGAAGCTCGCTTGAGTCGTTTCCTGGGCACGGAAGACACCATTCTCTATTCGTCCTGCTTCGATGCGAACGGCGGACTGTTCGAAACGCTGCTGGATGAGAAGGACGCAGTCATCAGCGATGCGTTAAATCATGCAAGCATCATCGACGGCGTTCGCTTGTGCAAAGCGCAACGCTTTCGGTACGCCAACAACGATCTCGATGAGCTCGAATCGCGACTCAACGAAGCGAGCCAGTGCCGCGTCAAGCTCATCGCGACTGACGGCGTATTCTCGATGGATGGTGTCATCGCACGCCTGAAAGAGATCTGCGATCTCGCGGATCGATATGGCGCGCTCGTGATGGTCGACGATTCGCACGCGACTGGATTCATCGGCGCAAAAGGCCGCGGCACGCACGAGTTCCGCGGAGTTATGGATCGCATCGACATCCTGACCGGCACGCTCGGCAAGGCGCTAGGTGGTGGCAGTGGTGGCTACACATCAGGACGCAAAGAGATCGTCGCGTGGTTGCGCCAGCGCTCTCGGCCGTATCTGTTCTCGAACAGCATCCCGCCGTTCATTGCGGCAGCCACGTTGCGAGTGCTTGATCTGCTCGAAGCCGATGACGAACTGCGCCATACGCTCAGAGACAACGCGCAGTATTTTCGCGAGCGGATGGCCGCGGCTGGTTTCAACCTGGTTCCCGGTGAACATCCAATCATTCCTGTGATGCTGGGCGATGCGAAGCTTGCTTCGGAGTTCGCCCAGCGATTGCTCGGCCACGGTGTATACGTGATCGGTTTTTCATTTCCGGTTGTGCCACACGGCAAAGCCCGAATCCGCACGCAGATGTCCGCTGCGCACACGAAAGCTCACCTGGACAAAGCCGTTGCGGGCTTTATCGCCGTGGGCAAAGAACTCCAGGTCATCAATTAGCGCTGCTATTGAATACAGCCGCCAGCCTGTACGCTTGTTATTCCGCCACTCGCGCCAACAAATCTTCCATGCACGCTCTCGTCAAAGCTCACCCTGCTGTCGGCA
>JBJMWN010000371.1:0-5465 GCA_045810085.1 Povalibacter sp.
ACGCCGCATCCGACACGTTTTCTCCCGGCACCACAGCGGACCAACCGCCACAGGCGAACGACGCGAAGTGCGGCGTCTCGTGTCACACGCTCGTGAAGACCAGAGACTACGTTTTCACGGAATATGGGAAGCGTTGATCGAGCGCGCGCACGCGGGTGAAAAATAAAACATGGGCACCGCCAGCGCGCTGCCGGATTTCGGCGCGCTGACTCGCGCAGCGGGTGCTGCCCGTTTTCTTTTCAGAGAGCGACGATCATTGTCCGCGGAGTGAGCAACACGATTCGAGACATTCGTGTTGTCCGAACATTCGCGCTATCGTCCGACTCACCTTCGATGACGCTCCGTCACACCCAGGATGATCTCATGAGCTACAAAAACAAAATGAAAACAGGTTGTCTCCTTGTCTTCTTCGCTGCGCTTCAGTCCCCCAGCGCATATCCGCAGCAGATGGATATGGAAGCAATGATGAAGTGGGGCGCAGCCGATCTCGTTCGCTACCACATTGTCGGCGAGTACCAGGCGCCCACGCCGATCGCAAGCGATGCGTCCGGACTCGCAGATGTAGTCGATCGTGTCGTGATCGATCTGTCCTGGAAGCTTTCGGAATCGAAGCTGGTCGGTCAGCCCACGTTTCAGAATACGAAGACCACAGTCACGAATCCACGCGATCGAGAACCCAGTTGCCTGCCGCCCGTCCTGAAGGGCGAATACGAGCACTACGAGTTGATGGCGATCAAAGACGGAATGGGTGGAGCGCTCGAGCTGCAGGTGCGAACGAATTATCCGGCCGTCGACGTCGCTCAATCATGCACGGCGAGCCGCAAATCCGTCCCTGCCAAATCTAAGACGCGAACTGAGGATCTGGTGGTCGTCTCGCCCGTGATGTTCGGCATGCCTTTGCCGGATTCCGACGAGTTGCGAATTTCGCGAGATAAGAAATCGCTGATCACCAAGAAGGGAGGCTGGACATGGACCTATACGCCCAGCCTGACGGCTAAGTGAACTGATTTCGCGAGATCAGTTTCTACTTCTTCCCCGCCAACACGAGACCCTCGATGTCGTGCTTCTGGGTCACGGGGATCAGCTGATCGACAACGCGACAGACAAGGTGATCGCGCACCGAATTTGGAAGCGCGTCGTAGAACTCCGAAGTCACCATCATGTCGTGAAGTGCGGCGTGCCCAGCACCGGGCGCATCGACACCGATGACGAGGACCGGCCGCATGATTGGAGATGGATGCTCAGTGCCTCGATGCACAGTGAGCGCGGAGCGGCAGCTCACATCGCCCATCTGCGGATACTTCCGCACTCCTCTCTCCGCATAGCGCGGCCAAAGATCTTCCGAAGGAAACATCTCGTGCTTCCACGTGCGGCCATCATCCCATTGAGTGCCGATGGCGATCTCGAAAGGTCCCATGTCTTCGGTGACATCGACACCGGTGAGATTGAATGCGAGCGAAGTGATTCGTCGCCCCTCGTACGTTTCCGATGGCGAAGGAAAGTCGCGATGCCAGGGCTGGTACTTTGCACCCTGCACCGGTACATCGAACCCGATTTCTACGATCTCGTACTTCGGGCCAAGGACCGCTTCAGACATCGCAACGATCCAAGGGTGCGTCACCAGATCGGTGAATCCGCGAAACGCTTGCGGGTGAGTCTCGACATACCAACGACGAGGACCTCGCCCTACAGCACCACCAGGACGTTGAATCGCTTCCCAGAAGGCAGACAACATGTCGTCGTGGAGCGCCTGGACCCAATCGCGTGAGAAACCACGCTTCAGTGCAGTGATGCCATCGCGATAGAGTTCCGCGACGTTGCTATCCACGTTCGGATGCGGCGAGGACAACGCACTGTTCACATGAGCCCCGATTGGCGAATCGCTGTGCAAAGCATTCTGAGGCGAATGCGCGTCGATGCGTAGCCAGCAAACTTCGCACAGATCTCAGAACAACAGACCGGGGGAAACAGACGATCCAAGGAAGTCGTCGCCTGAGCACAGGATCGCAAGACTGCGAAGATCGTCGCTACCAGATCGGGACAAGCTCGCTCGCGCTTGCACTCATCTCTTCAGAATCCATTCGTGATCAACGGTCTTGCCGACGGGAAAACCATACTCGCCGACTTGGCTGAATCCGTAGCGGGCATAAAAACGATGGGCACCCAAGTTTTCCGACCAGACGCCGATATACAGAGGCGAGCGATCTTGTGCTTCCAGCCATTCGAGCCCTGCTTTCATGAGGCCGGTTCCGAGGCGAAGGTTGTGATGCCGCGACAGCACGTACAGCTGCTGTATCTCGCCCGCTGTCGCTTCGAGATTTTCGATCGGCAGCTTGCACGGACCGACGCAGATGAAGCCCATCATCGCGCCGTCCAACTCCGCCACCCAGACTGCGCGCTGTGGATCGGCGAGCCGGGCATTCCAGGCACTTACTGAGTGCGAATCAACGAGGAAGGTCTGCAGATCTTCTGGCGGATACAAGTGCCCGAAGGTTTCCGTGAATGTCGCTGCGCCCAGAACTGCGAGAGAAGATGCGTCACTCGCTTGTGCTTGTCGGACGGTCGGTAAAGGTTCGCTTGTCATGCTCGCATTCTAGCGTGCGGCAATGCTGATGCAGAGTCGCAGGCTGACATGAGAACCATGAGCGAGTGAACGGGTAAGGAGATCAAGTCAGCGCGAACATAACTGCCGAGCGCATGGCGTGTTCTGTTCTCAGCGCAAGACGCTGTCCACGAGTGCTGATGCCATCGCCTTGGGCCGCCTCTGCATTTCATCGAGCTGATAGATCCTGGCCGCGCACACCTGCCCCATCATGCTCGATGGCGTCTTCTGAATTGTGTCGCTCCGTAGAAAGCGTGCGACATCCTGGCCGAATCGTTGCTCGATATCGTTCGCGATGACTGCGTACTCCCTTGCAGCCGCGTTGAAGTCCATCGGCTTGTCACCCGAGTTCAGCTCGTGACGCATGCCGAGATCCGATGATTCGTAGATCCGAATCGCGAGGTCGCGCAATCTCTGGTGATCCTCTGGCGAGAATTTCTCCATCAGCGTCGCGGCGTCGAGCGTTTGTTTGGTCATGAGCACAAAGCACAGCTCGGGATCATTGCGCTTTCGTGCATTTTTGAGCATGTCGGTGATGAAGCTGGCCCATTCCAGTCGGGTCGCCTGATCGACCCAGCCGGTGCGCCGCCGCACTTCATCCCACAGATAGGGTTCCATCGTCATGGAGGCCTCTGCCACCGTGGCACCTGCAGCCATCTGCGTCTGCAACAGTGCGTGCAGTTTTTCTCCATCACTAGGAGAAACGCGCGCAATCGCCAGGTACAGTGGATCCGCCTGGATTTGCGTTTCGATTCGAAACGCCGGATCGATCCGCATCCGCACGCTGTCCGTGCGCAGAACTCCAAAACCGGTCCCAACCGCCAGCATGAGCAGAACGACGAAGCTGCGGACGAGCGCGCTGTCCTCGAGTGTCTCGTTCCGATACAGAATCCAGACAATCGCACCCGCCACCATCGCGCATGCGGGCATGAATGCGAGACTCACCAGCAGCATCGCTATCATCGCTTCACACCCATCAAGCCGACTTCGAAGCCAGCCGCACGCAGCAACTTCGTCGTCCTGACGCTCAAGTAGATGAGCGAAATAATGTTTGCCAAAGGCACGAACGCGAAGATCATGAACAGGATCTTCATGCTTTGACTCTTATCGAGCCCCGAGCAGATACGGACGATACCGACGAGCGAGTAAATGCCGAGCGCCAACGTGAGAGCCAAGGCAACGATGGCCGGCACCGACTGCGAGCGCAAACCCGCGTTCAATATGAAGGTAAGAAGGATGCAGTAGATCGCGATCTTCTGTCCGCCTGCGGCGAGCGACAGCTTCTCGTCATCCGTCGATGGGTCTGTCGCTGGCAAAGTACGCGCTGATGCGCGAGGAGCGGAAACAGCAGCAGGAACTTCGGCGCTCTTGCTCGCCTTCGAGTACGCAATCCCGCACGAAGGACATTGCCATATCGGCGCCTGCTCGACGCTCTTGCGCTCATACCCACACTTGGGGCACTTCATTCAGATGATGGTTCCTGACCTGGAGCTGAAAGATTAGCTGGCCTGATGCGCGAAGTTTGAGTACTGCTTCTCGCAACTGGCAGCGAATACGCAGGGGAACCATGCATCGCTCACACTTCAACCGGACTGTACAACTCGAATGCCCTATGCCGACTCGCCTGCAGTCACTTGAGCGTAGTTGAGCATGGCAACGAGCAGCACGCCGCCGACGATGTTGCCGAGCAATGCCGGGACGAGAAATCGCGAGATCACTTCCCACCAGCTCGCATAACCTCCCGCGGCGAGCGCGAAAACTTCAACCGAGCCAGCGATGATGTGCGCAAAATTTCCGAGTCCGACGATGTAAGTGATGAGCAGGATCACTGCAACGCGCGCCGATTCCGCGAACGGGAGCAGCCATACCATGATCGCAATGAGCCAGCCCGCAAAGATCGCACGCAGGAACAAAGTGCCGAAATCATGTTCGATAGCCTTGCGACCCATCTCAACAAAACTGTGTTGAACGGCCGGGTCGAATGCGGTTGTATTCATCGCGACGGATCCGACGGCGAGCGCGCCGAGAAGATTCGCAAGCAACACAATGCTCCAGAGCCGGATCACATTGAGCATGATCCATCGCGTACGGTGCTTGAGTAGCGGCAGGATGGGCGTCAGCGTGTTCTCCGTGAAAAGTTGCTGCCGGCCCAGTATCACGACGACGAAGCCGACGCTGTAGCCCAGTTTCGCAACCATCGGACGCCATCCCGATTCTGGAAGATAGGTTGCAAGCAATCCTTCCGCGATCATCGAAAAGCCCATGGACAAGCCGGCCGCCAACCCTGACCAACCCAGCGCCGCCGAGGACCTCTCGAGTTCTTCCTCTCCTTCGCGAGCGATGGCTTCGAAGACGATCTTTCCGCTCGGGGATTGGCGAGCTTCTATCTCTTGTGCGTCTTCCATGTGATTGCAGACCTTGGCCAACACGCTCAAGGCAAACGATCAGTTGCGCTCGTAGTTCCTGGTGCATTCGCTCGATGCAAACGCCGCAGAACCAACATCGCTGACGATATGTGCACGATCTTCTGAGGAGCGCGTTACATCGCAGAAAACGGAGACTGTCGCTTCAGCCGCTCAAACAAGTTCGACTGAAGTCGAACCCACAACCGATGCAGAAGGCACCTGCCCAGGCGCAGGACTAAAGTCCAGATTCGCAAGGCGCTGTCCGACCCTCCGTCAACAGGACATCAGGACGACTTCCATTGCGACGCGACGACGACCAAGCTGGTCACGTTCACACGCTAACCAGCGCGATGGAGGTTGCATGAATGACGAGGCTCGTTGGCTTTCGCTCGCGACTGCGATACGTCGCGAGGTATCCAATCATTTCCCCGATTGGACGGATTCGAACGATCACGATC
>JBJMWN010000372.1:0-13511 GCA_045810085.1 Povalibacter sp.
CGGACACGTGCTCCTTGAGGATAAGGATGTAACCGCGCGTCCGCCCTACGAGCGCGACGTCAACACGGTTTTTCAGGATTACGCGCTGTTTCCGCATATGAGCGTGCTGGAAAACGTGTGCTACGGATTGCGCGTGCGCAAGGTTGCGCGAGATGAACAACAAAAACGTGCGCACGAAATGCTTGAGCTCGTCAGACTTGGGTCACTCGCAAATCGCCGCCCTTCTCAATTGTCGGGGGGTCAGCGGCAACGAGTGTCGCTGGCCCGAGCGCTCATTAATCGTCCCCGCGTGTTGCTGCTCGACGAGCCTCTCGGCGCGCTGGATCTCAAGCTACGCGAAGAAATGCAGATCGAGCTCAAGAATCTGCAACGCCAGCTGGGCGTCACGTTCGTGTTCGTCACGCACGATCAAGGCGAAGCGCTGTCCATGGCCGACCGTGTCGCTGTGTTCAATCAAGGGCGCATCGAACAACTTGCAACACCGCGCGAGCTTTACACGCGCCCTGCCACTGCATTCGTTGCGAGGTTCGTCGGCAGTGCCAACGTCGCCGAAGGCGAATTGGCTCGCCGACTCACCGGTCGCGATCAGTCCTTCGCGATTCGCGCGGAGAAGATCCGCATTCTCTCGGGCGAGTCGCTACCGCGAGATCATGAACAGCGCTGCAATGGAACGCTGCTCGACATTCAGTATCACGGCGCGTCGAGTCGCTGTCAGGTGCGGCTCGCGAGCGGTGAAACATTCGCGGCCGCATTGCCTGAGAACGGTATTCACAAAGCGCCCGCGATCGGTTCAACCGTGACGCTTGCCTGGTCGAGCGAAGATACGGTGCCTCTCACCGGCATGGACAGTCCTGCGTGAACGCCGTTGCAGTTGATGCGGCCCCCACGAGCGCGTTGCGACCGGTCGCGACGTTTCTGTATCGCAGACACAGCTACTACATTGCGCTGTTGCTGATTCCGCCGCTGCTCTGGTTCGGTACGGTCTATCTGGGTTCGCTCTTCACGCTGCTCGCGAACAGCTTTTATGCGATCGACGAATTCACCGCTCGCATCGTCTATCAACCTACGCTTGCGACGTTCAAGCAGGTGGTCACGCAGCCGGCGCACATCGACATCATCGTACGGACAGTGCTGATGTCGCTTGCAGTCACGGTTGCGTGCGCTGTGATTGCATTTCCGATTGCCAACTATATGGCGCGTTATGCCTCTGGACGCATGAAGGCTTTTTTCTATGTGGCCGTGATGCTGCCGATGTGGACGAGCTATCTGGTGAAGGTATACGCATGGCGTCTGATTCTCGCGAAGCAAGGGATTCTGAGCTGGGCCTTTGATTCTCTGGGACTCACTGCGGTACTCGACAGTGCATTGCAGACGCCAGCCATCGGCGGACCGTCACTCTCTTCTTCATACATGGGCATGTTCATCGTCTTCGTATACATGTGGCTGCCCTACATGATCCTGCCTCTCGCGGCTGCGCTCGAGCGTGTTCCCGAGTCTCTGCTTCAGGCTTCAGCAGATCTTGGCGCGCGACCCGGCCAGACGTTTCGCACCGTGACGCTGCCATTGGCCTTGCCGGGTCTCGCGGCAGGGTCAGTCTTTACGTTCTCGCTCACATTGGGTGACTACATCATTCCGAGTGTGGTCGGTGCCCCCGGATACTTCATCGGCATGATGGTCTATCAGCAACAAGGCACCGCTGGGAACTTGCCACTGGCAGCCGCTTTCTCCGTCGTGCCCATCGTGTTGGTCATGATCTATCTGTCATTGGCGAAACGCGCTGGAGCGTTCGATGCGCTCTAGACAGGCCTGGAATCGCGCTTCGCTCGCCACACGCATCGGAGCGTTTGCGGGGCTCGCGTTCATGCACATTCCAGTGCTCGTCATCATCCTGTACGCGTTCACGACCGACGATCGCACCTATGCGTTTCCACTGCCTGGTTACACGTTGCATTGGTTTCAGGCTGCTTTCGCTCGCAGCGATATCTGGGCATCGATGCGACTCTCGTTGAGCGTCGCGGCAGTGGCTACGCTCTTTGCGATTGTGTTGGGCTCGTTGACTGCACTGGCGATGTCGCGCTCACGTTTCTGGGGCAAGGAAACCGTAACCTTCCTGCTCGTGCTGCCGATCGCTCTGCCTGGCATCGTGACTGGCATCGCCTTGCTTGCCGCGATCAAGGCAGCGGGCGTTGATCCGGGTTTCTGGACGATCGTTGTCGGTCACACGACCTTCTGCGTGGTGATCGTTTACAACAATGTCGTCGCACGGCTGCGCCGCATGCCTCAGAACTGGATCGAAGCATCCATGGATCTCGGCGCGGATGGCGGGCAGACGTTTCGCTACATCGTATTGCCCTACATGGCGAGCGCGCTGTTGGCAGGTGGCATGCTCGCCTTTGCGCTCTCCTTCGATGAGATCATCGTGACGCTGTTTACTGCGGGCCACGATCGCACGCTGCCGATCTGGTTCTTCAGCGAATTGTTCCGGCCTCGCGATCGGCCCATCACCAATGTGGTCGCCGTTGTCGTGATCGTCGTGACGCTTCTTCCCATCTTGCTGGCTTATTACCTGACGCGTCCGGCTGAAGAGCGCGCGTGATTTTCGTTTCCACGATCGATACGGTGAACACTGCGCATCGGACACTTTCCCGTGCTTCGTGAACGTTCGCAGTCGAACTTCTAACTCTTGAGGTTGCAATGGATACCAAGCTGCTGATCAATGGCAAATTCGTCGCAGGCAAAGGCTCCAAAGAGGATGTGCTCGATCCAGCGACCGGAAAAACATTGGTCGCAATCAATGAGGCCTCTGATGAGCAGATCGAGGCAGCAGTCGAAGCAGCTTCGAAGGCCTTCGATGGCTGGTCGAGTGTCGTGCCGAAGGATCGCGCTGCGTTGCTGTTGAAAGTCGCGGATCACATCGAAGCTGAAGGCGAGGAATACGCGCGTCTCGAGTCGATGAACTGCGGCAAGCCTTATGCGGCCGTGTTGAATGACGAGATTCCTGCGATCGCGGATGTTTTCAGATTCTTTGCGGGCGCAGCGCGAACTCAACACGGTGCATTGGCCGGCGAATATCTTCCCGGGTTCACGAGCATGATCCGTCGCGACCCGGTCGGCGTTGTTGCTTCCATTGCTCCGTGGAATTACCCACTGATGATGGCTGCATGGAAGCTGGGCCCGGCACTCGCTGCGGGCAACACGGTCGTGATCAAGCCTTCGGAGCAGACACCGCTCACAGCGTTGAAGCTCGCCACAAAACTTGCCGAACTGTTTCCCCCAGGTGTCGTCAATGTGCTCTACGGGCGCGGAGCTACGGTCGGTGCCTCACTGATCTCACAGCCGAAGGTCGCGATGATTTCTCTGACCGGTGATGTCGGGACGGGTGAGAAGGTTCTGCAAGCAGCATCGAAGGGAGCGAAGCGGACTCACCTCGAACTCGGTGGCAAGGCGCCAGTGATCGTGTTCGACGATGCGGATCTGGAGTCCGTCGTCGGCGGCGTACGCACTTTTGGTTTCTACAATGCGGGCCAGGATTGCACCGCTGCGTGCCGCATCTACGCCGGACCGAAAATCTACGACAAGCTGGTGGCTGATCTGACCAGTGCTGCTTCATCGATCAAAGTCGGCAAGCAGAAAGACGAAGGTGTCGAAATGGGACCCCTGATCAGCGCGAAGCAACGCACGCGCGTGGCTGGGTTCGTGGAGCGCGCCGCCGAGAAGAAGCACATCGAAGTCACCACCGGTGGCAAGGCGCGCAGTGGCGGCGGATTTTTCTACGAGCCCACAGTCATTGCCGGCGCGAAGCAAACGGATGAGATCGTCAAACGCGAAGTCTTCGGTCCTGTCGTATCGGTGACGCGTTTCAAAGAGGCTGATCAGGCGATCGAATGGGCCAACGATTCAGATTACGGACTGGCCTCTTCGGTGTGGACATCGGATGTGAGCAAGGCCATGCGTGTGGCTTCGCGTCTCCAGTATGGCTGCACCTGGATCAACACCCACTTCATGCTGGTGAGTGAGATGCCGCATGGCGGTTTGAAGCGATCGGGTTACGGTAAGGACCTGTCCATGTACGCGCTCGAGGATTACAGCGCGGTTCGACATGTGATGGTCAAGCTCTGATGTGCGCTTCAGTACAGTAGCTGCGATCGAGTGAGACCAGGATTCTCATCACAGCGGATCAGCTTAGTTTTAGTCGAGGAGCGAGATGATGGCGAGTAAGCGTCCCGGAGCACGAAAGAAGTCGACGTCATCTACGAAGGCGGCAAAGAACAGGCCTGCAGAGCCTGCCGTCCTCTCAGTTGCAAGCACTGAAACGCGCGATGGTGTTGCCGGACGTGCTCGAACGATTCTCTATGTCCATGGCATCGGCAACAAACCTGCCGCAGATATTCTCAAGTGTCAGTGGGACGAGGCGCTGTTCGGTTTCAATTTAGGTGAGCGCAGCCGGCTGGCCTACTGGGTGAATCGGATCACCTACCCCGCACCGGCGATCGGTACTTGCAAGATGTCCGACGGTACTCAGGATGTGCCGCAAGCCGAGGCCGGCGTGCTTGCGATTCGCGCTTTGGCGGATGCATCACAGGGCATCGAACCGTTGTTGCCTGCAGATACCAGTCAGCGAGAACGACAGATCCTGACGCGAATTGCTCAGCAAGCCGTGAGCAATCCGAGCGCTCCCGCAGGTGTCGACGCAGCAGACTTTCATGCGCGCCTGTTGCCGTTACCCGAGCCCCTGCGTGAGTTCATTGCACGTCGCATCACGAAAGCATTTCTGCAGGACGTGCATGAGTATCTGTTCATCAAGGACCGTCGCGACACCATGCGCGAAACTGTGCTGGCGCGCCTGCGAACCGGAGGCGGACCGTTTGTCGTCATCGCTCACAGCCAGGGCTCGATGATTGCCTACGATGCGCTCATGAGTATCGCTGCCACTGAAGGCATCGAGATCGAGTTACTGGTGACCGTCGGCTCGCCCCTGGGTTTGCAGGAAGTTCAGGACCAGATCAAAGGCATCACCGGTCAGAAGAAAGGTCTCGCCGTCCCAGCAATCGTGAAACGTTGGATCAACGTTGCCGATCCGCTGGACCCGATCTGTGCCGACAAACGATTGAGCGATGATTACGCGTCCACCAACGGGGTCAGCGTGGAAGACTTCGTTCGATGGAACAATGACTCCCCACGCGATCCTCATTGCGCGACCGGCTATCTTCGCTTGCCAGAAGTACGCAGCGCGGTTCGCGAAACGATCGATCGCGACCTGTTCCAGCGCATCGCGCCATTCACCATCGCCCGCGATCTTGTTGCGCAGATGGAAGGCACGCCGCAGGAAGAGCGCCACGCGGTGCTGATCGAATTGCGTGACGAATGGGAGCCTGGCGAATCACGCTCAGCCGACCTGGTTCGCTCCGATGTGGTCGCGTGGATCACACGCGCGATACATCAGGTCAAGCCGCGGCTGACTGCCGACGATGTCGATCTCGAAGCGCTATCGGGCTACGTATCAGCCCGACTCACCCGTTCCGAGGTGGAACGCATGTCGACCGAACTGCATCTCAATGCCGTCTATCGCGTGTTCAAGAACGCGAGAAAGCGCGCATTGCTCGATCAGTCGATCAACGTACTGCAATGCTCGACAGCGCATCGCGGCTATGACGCGCGGGGTCAGGGCATCACGTGGGCCATCCTCGATACAGGCATCGATCCAATGCATCCGCATTTCGGGTATGGCACGCCTAACTCGAACATTGCGCACGTCTACGACTGTCTGCAGCCCGGCCCGATCGTTGAGTGGAATCCGAAAACGCACGCGAAGCTCGGTGTGGATCGCAACGGTCACGGCACGCATGTCGCAGGAATCATCGCGGGTGCATATCCCAAGTTGTGTCTCTCGGGCATTGCCCCTGCGGTGCACTTGTACACCTACAAGGTTCTCGACGATGAGGGTCACGGCCGAGATGCAAAAATCATCAAGGCACTCGATCATATCTATGATCTGAACCGCAATGCTTCATCGCTGGTCGTGCATGGCGTGAACCTGAGCCTCGGTGGTTCATTCGATCCCGAAACGTTCGGTTGCGGCGACACACCCATCTGCAAACAGCTTCGCAAACTCTGGCGTCAGGGTGTCGTGGTCGTATTGGCCGCAGGCAACGAGGGCTATCTCGAACTGCAACAGGGCAACGAGACGATCGGAATCAACAGCGACCTGTCGATCGGCGATCCCGCGAATCTGGACGAGGCCATCGCCGTGGGTTCGATTCACAAATCCAAACCTCACATGTACGGCGTGTCGTACTTCAGTTCGCGAGGACCGACGGCTGACGGTCGTTGCAAGCCCGATGTCGTTGCCCCGGGTGAACGCATCGTGTCCTGTCGTGCCGGTGCGAATCCCAAGGTTGCAACCCGAGGAAATCTCTATGTCGCGATGAGCGGCACCAGCATGGCTGCACCTCACGTCTCGGGAGTGGTCGCGTGCTTTCTATCGGTTCGCAAGGAATTCATCGGCTATCCCGATCGCGTGAAAGAAATCGTGCTCAATGCCTGCACAGACCTCAAACGCGACCCGATGCATCAGGGAGCGGGAATGCCGAACCTGGTGAAAATGCTGTTGGGGAGCTGACCTTAAATCCCGACTTCTCTCCACGCCTTCAGCAACGGAAAGTACAGCGCCGCTTTGATTCGCTCGCCCGGACGATATCGGCGCATCAAGGTTGCATAGCGCGTGAGTTGAGGCAGATAGCGAATCACTTCCTGGTCGAGGAATTCTTCGAGTCCGCCACCTTCGTGCGTGCTCGTCTTGAAATCCACGATCCAGCGCGTGTCCTCGGCATCGATGAACGTGCGATCGATCACGCCTTCGATGATTCGATCGGCGATGACACCACTCAACGCCAGCTCCGATGCGGCCTCGCGCGTATCGGACGTCATTCCCAATACCCAGCGGCCACGCTCATCGGCGCGTGTGCGTTCGAGTGCAGCGATGACTCGATCGCAGGCCGCTTCGCTCCGATCCGCGGGCACGCCCAATTCAGTCAGTTCGAGCAGCAGTCGCGCACGGTAGTTCGGATCGAACTCGACGCGCGATGAAGGAGATCGTGACCAACGTTCGAGTTCGCGATGAACGAGCGTGCCGACATGACGGCTCGTGTGACTCACCCAATCGAATTCGGGTCGCTCCTGGACGATGTCGATCGGGTTCAGAACTGGAGCATCCAATGCGGGCAGTTGCGGAAGCGCCCAATCGAGCGGTAAGCGACGGATCCTTTGATGTGGTGTCTGCCTCGAAGCAGATTCCACTGCGTCCTGCGGCACTGCATTTTCGAATTCAGGGGCAACCGCGCTCCAGATCATCTGCAGCATTGAACCCTTGTTCGGATCGCGAATCTCCGCTCTGCCCTCACGCGTGGATGCTTTCACGCTGCCCAACAAATGCAGCTGCCGCTTGGCACGCGTCGCGGCGACGTAAAGCAGACGCGCACGTTCACGCAGCACGCGTTGACGTTCGAGCAATTCGATCCAGCGATAGATGGGATCCGGATCGCTTCCTTCTGCTTTGACCGGCGCGAGCACCACGCCGCCTCCGGGACCTGCAATGCGAGTCCAGCGCAGCAATTCGCGATCTTCATTGCGCATGCCCTTGTGCAGAGCCGGCAGGATGACCGTTTCGAATTCGAGGCCCTTCGCAGCGTGGATCGTCATGATCTCGACCTGAGCATCGCCATGCACCTGACCGCTTGCAAACAGCCGTTGCAATTGCTCTTCAAGCCGTGCGACATCCTCGAGATCACCAGCGATCTCGATGTCGGTCAGCCGATCGAAGTAGGCCTGTGCATCGTCGAGGTCTTCACGACGTGTCAGCGTTGCCGGGCCGCCCAGCGAGTTCCAGGTGCGCTCGACCCAGATACGCAAGGGCCACCGCGCCCGCTCCTTCAGCGCCTCCTCGAGAATCGTCATTGCACGTGCGAGGCGAATGCGTCCGTCATGAGACAGTGCCATGGGCGCAAAGAGATCGTCGTGATGTGCAGCGAGCGCTGCGCGAATGGAATCAAGCAGCACAGCCGTATCCTGTTCGGCAATCGCATGCAGGTCTGCCAATGTCATTCCGCACCACGGGGCGCGCAGCACCGCGAACCAAGCCGTTCGATCTCCTAAGTGCACCAGAGCGCGCGTCAATGCGATGAGGTCCTGCACCACGGGTCGGTCGCGGAGCTGTTCGATCTCGACCGCGCGAAACACGATGCCGCTCGAGGTGAGCTCACGTGCAATAGCATCGACATGGGTGCGCGCGGTGACGAGGATAGCAACGCGACCATCGGGATGTTCCAGCAGCGTGTCCCGCACAATCCCTGCGACTCTGGTCGCCTCGGCATTGGCATCGCCGTCCACATCCGGATGCACAGTCACACCTCCACCCTCGATTTCGAGAGCCGCCGTGCTCGGGCTGTAGCGAACCGCGCCTTGCTCCGCATCGTTCACGGGTGCGAGCACGCCCGGAAACACTTTGTTCACCCAATTGACGATGCTCGGCGTCGAGCGGAAGTTTGCCTCCAGCCTCAATGCCTCGAGTGGCAAGTGCCGCAAACCGCGCTGCTGCAGTTCGATAAACAAGCCCACATCGGCTTGCCGAAAACGATAGATCGATTGCATGGGATCGCCTACGCAGAACAGCGTGCGACCGTCATTTGGCATCCAGCCCGCAGTCAGGCGCTCGAGCAGGTCGAGCTGCGCGAAGGAGGTGTCCTGAAATTCATCGACGAGAATGTGTTGAATCCGATCATCGAAAGCGAGCGCCAGATCCGTCGGATCATCCGCGGTTCCAAGAGCACGCAAGGCACGCAAAGCGACTTCAACGTAGTCCGCTTTGCCTTGCGATTGAAACTCCAACTGCAACTCCGCCACTGCTTGAGGCAGAAGCTCGAGCAGCGATTCGAGCATCGCCCATTGTTGTTCCGTGTACGTCGCATCGGGCAACGTGCGCAGCTCAAGCAGGCGCTCGCAGAGCGTCGATCTCGTGGCGAGCCAACGCAACATGCTCAGCATGCGGTCCTTGAGCTCGCGATGGCTGGTTGGAAAACCATGGCGCGATGTCACGGTCAGGTACAACTCGCCATCTTGTTTGAACAGCATCGACGCAATCACACGCCAGACTTCGAGGCTTTCGCTCATGGCATCCGGCGGCAGATTGCGAGTGTTGCAGCCCTCCAGCAACGTTCGACGCGCGGCTGGGAGATCTGGATTCGCCAGGAGTTGCGATGAGGCGTGCTGAAGCAAGGCAAACAGCTCGGCACGGCGCTCAGGGCCCAGCTCTTCGCACAGAATAGTCAGATGTCGTTCGACCACATTCTTCAGTGTGGTTTCGAGCGCTCGGCGCAGATCTTCACTCGATCTAGCCCGCACGACTGGATGCAGCCATTGATCGCGTTTGGCTAGCAGATCGCACAGCATCGTGATCAGCCGATCAACGCGATTACCCAGATGCACGATGAGCTTCTCAAGCTGCGCTGATGCGAGAGAACCATCGCCCAACCTTTCGATCAGGCGTTGTCCAGCCGCTTCGTACAGAGGTCGTGCATCGTCCGTGGGCTCGAGCGCGGACCCGGTCCCGGCGAGCAAGGGCAAGCGCCGCGCGAGTGATGCATTGAGTGCATCGATCGTTTGAATGCGCAGGCGTGCGGGATGTTCAGTGAGGCGCCACTCGCGACGGGCATCCGCTTCGAGAACTGCGTGCGCCAGGTCCCAGGTCGAACGTTTATGCGCCGATTCCGGCGGCGGTCCTTTTGCCGCTTCGAGCGAATGCAGAATGCGCGAGCGCATTTCCGCCGCTGCCTTGCGCGTGAACGTGATCGCAAGAATCTGTTCGGGTGATCGAACTGTGGCAAGCAGGCGCAGATAACGCTGGGCCAGCAACTCCGTCTTGCCAGAGCCGGCCGGTGCCTGAACGATGAATGATCGCCGCGGATCGAGCGCTGCGCTGCGAGCGGCTGCGTCACTCGTCATGCGTGACCCCATCACTCTCGCTCTCGAGCAGTCGTTCGTGAATTCTGCAGAACGTACACAAATGACAGGTTGAGCATTCCTGCGGAAGCGGATCGACCTGAGCCTCGCCTGCGACGTATTGCTGCGCCAATCGCGTCAAGGAGAAACGCCACTGATGCAGCAGTGCTTCCCAGTCGCTGGGATCTCCCAGATCGATGCGAACACCCGTCGGGTATGGCGGCACACCCGCACCGATTGCAGTGCCATCACTCCAGCCGCGGTATTCGACTGCGCCCGGTGCAAGGACCACATAGGCGAGTCCACGCAATTGCTGGGCATGAGCCAAGCCGTAGAGCGGCAGCTGCGGACGTCGCGGTCTTCCGGGCCAAACGTCGAACCAATCGCGCGGTCGATGGGAATCGCCGAGCTTGTAGTCGATCAGGAGCTGACCTTCACCTTCGAGCAGATCAATGCGATCGGGCCGCAGCGTGACCGACAGACCACCGATTTCGTATTGCTCCGACGCTTCAGCGAGCTGCACCGCGAAGGGCGGCCGTTGCCGTTCCTGTGCGAGAAGACGCATGACCAGCCGGACTGCACTTTCGATCTCGAGTGCAGCAAGTCGTGCACGATGGCGTGAGTCCGGAACGATCGCACGCATCGCATGGCGCTCAGCGGATGCACGCACGTTTGATTCGAGCACTGCATCATCCATTTGGACGAGCGCATCGCGATTCTTCAATTGTCGCCAGACATCCTCGAGCACGTGATGCAGGATCGCGCCACGATCAACGGGCTCGATGGCCAGACTGACTCGCGGGAGTTTCCTCGCTGCGAGACGAACTTCTGCCTGTGCTCGAAACGGACATCGCGATTGCAATTCGATCGTCCGCGCTCCGCCACGCGCTCCGCGCTGGGGAAGCATAGGAGCACGATCGTCACGCAGACTTTCAAGTACGGGCCTTTCGGCAAACATCACATCGCACAGCGCAACGTTGACGGGTGCGTGCGGCACGACTTCATTAGCTCGTGCCAGGTCGTTCAGCAGCGGACTGCGGGCGAGTTCGATGTCGCCGTTGCGCTCAGGCCAGCTCAGCACCAGCACGTTACTGCTCGTGCGCCATCGCGCCAGTTGCGCCTTGGCTTGTGCCAGCATTCCGCTCGCGGAGGCTTCAGGAACTCCTGCGAGACGTTGCAGCTCCAGCGGTATCAGCGCATCCGGCTGCGGTGCAGACGGCCAGCGTTCGGCTTCCAGTCCCATGACCCACAACGCGTCGAACTGCATCCCGGCACTCGTCGCAGCATCGATGACGGTGATCGCGCCCTCACCTGTCTCAGGCTCGAACTGCGTGTCATTCAACACGGACTGAAAATGATGCACGGCTGCTCGGAAATTCATGCGGCTCGCCACAATGTCGAGCGTGCCGAACTGCGCCAATGCGTCCTGGAACTTCCCGAGTGTTTGATGTTCGACGCTACTCAGCGGGCGATCGCCTGGCCAGCCCACGGACATCCACAGCGCATGAAATTTCTGTGCCCATTCGCTCGCCGTCGCTTTGCCCGGCAGCTGACGCAGTTCCCCGCAAAGATGACGTGAATCGATTGCTAACTGATCGCACGTCTGCACGCCAGCCCATTGCTCGAGCTTGAACCAGTCCCATCGCTCGCGTTGCTCCTCGCGAAGTTTGACGTCTGCCTGTGCACGCAGCGTCTGCTCGCTCTGACCACCTCGCAAGAAAGAAGAGCGCAGCAGCCGACCCGCAAGCGTGCTGGAGGCTTCACCCAGACACAGCTGCAATATCAGCAAGGCAGCGTCTACCAGCGGATACGAAGACAACGCAGCCGGCGCTGCTATGACGACTGGAAGAGCAATCAATGGTGCATCGGTGCGGCGTGCATGAGGTGCGAAGACATCTTCGAAGACCCGATGGATCTCTTCACGTCGACGCTGCAGTTCGGGGACGATCACACCAATCGTCGACTGTCCTGCTTTCAGTTGATTGCGAGCCCATTGCGCCGCCAGATCCAGCTCGGCATCTACATCGGTTGCCGCGATCACTGTCGTGTGTGAAGTGCTGAGCGCCGTATCGATCTCTCGTACTTTGCCGGACTCGCGCCAGCGATCGACCAGGCGGGTCAGTTCCGGCGTAAATACATCAAAGCCAGCAAACGCGACCACTTCGTTCGGTACGAAGCCGACGTCCCACGCCCAGCGCGCGAGCGAAGCTTCGTCGATCACATTGAGGCTCGCACAGCGACGTGCAAATTCTTCGCACCACACTCCAAGCGCCTGCGCCTCCGGCGTCGCGAAAGCGTGTACGGCTTCTGGATCGATGAGGTACTCGTGCAGCCTGCGCCAACTGCGCGCTGCGAGTCGGGCAGCGTTCGACGGGCTTAGCAGATCTGCAGCGAGTCGGCTGGACGAAACGACGTCATCCCACAGCACCCGTGCCTGAGCGGGAGTGAGAACGCGACGCTGCAAAGAGTGTGCAGCCGCTGGACGGCTTTCCAGGTGCTGCTGACGCAACCATGCGGACCAGGGCAATGCGCGCGGCGTGGGCCACACGGACAGACCTTGAGCCTGCGCGTGACGGGCGAATCCAAGCCTCAGCGCATGCGCAAGCCGACGGCTCGCGGTGAGGACAGTGACGCCTTGTTCGAGTAGAGAGTTGAGAGACAACGTGATGCAGCGATGCCGACGGTTGAAAGTGAGGAAGGTATCACTGCCTCACGCCATCGACATCACTCACATCGCTGACATCACTTGACCAGCTTCAGGGCCGCGGACCTGGATGCGGGTTCTGCGCCTGCCGCATAACTGTCGAGCAGATCCTCCACCCGGCTGAATACATCAGCCAACACCTCAGGCCGAGGCAGATTGGTGATGCGGAAGTGAGTCTTGTACGGCGTATTGAAGCTGGTACCTGGCGCCAGCAGCACGTGTTTATGCTCCAGCAGATCCATGGCGAATTGCTGATCGACGAAATCAGGCAGAACGCCCTCTTTGATTCCGATGAACGCGTAGATGGCACCACGCGGCGCACGAACCTCCAGATACTTGCTCTTCGCGACGCCATCGAGAATGGCTTGACGAGACTGATACAAGCGGCCGCCGGGACGAGTCAGCTCGTAGATGCTCTGGTAACCGCCGAGCGCAGTCTGCACGGCCCATTGTCCGGTGACATTGCTGCACAGACGCAATGAAGAGAGCTTATCGAGCGCATTCAGATACTCGCGAGCTGGTTCAACTTCGCCTGAAAACACTGCCCAACCCACGCGATAACCACACGCGCGATAGACTTTCGACAAACCCGAGAGCGTTGCACACAGCGTGCCGTGGACGAGCGAAGCCATCGGAACGAACTCGGCACCGTCGTACAGAATCTGATCGTAGATCTCATCGCAGAACACGACGAGATGATGCTTCTCGGCGATGCGAGCGATGGCTTCGAGCGTGGCACGCGAATAAACCGCGCCTGTGGGGTTGTTCGGATTGATGACTACGATGGCACGCGTGCGGCTCGTGATCAGCGCTT
>JBJMWN010000373.1:0-2974 GCA_045810085.1 Povalibacter sp.
TCGATGTGGCTGCCCTGATCGGACAGAAATGTACTCACTGCTGAGCCCGAGATCGCGAGCGCTCGCATCCAGGACCGTGTAAGCCAGTGCACCGCGACGACGGACCGTGCGCATCGGTGTTCCAAGATCGACTACATGCAGCAACAGCAGTTGTGCGCCGAGTTCACGCGCAATTGCGTGCGCGCGCCCCACCGTCGCATCTGATCGGGACAGAGCTCTGGTCGCACACAGGATCTTCAACTGCCGTCCACCGTTTGTACGGTCAGCGTATGCATTCACGGGCAACGAGTGGGATCGAACGATGGACGCCTTTTCAGCCAACATTGCATTCTCCTCAACATCAATCTACGAATTCATCGAGCGACGCCGACATCGGATTCCCTGAACAAGCCAGCAATCGTCCTCTGTCCAGGCGCGTGACTCGGATCGAGGGTGGCCTTCGTTTGTTCAACCGACTGCTCGATTTCGAGTACCTTTGTAACGCACGAAAGGCATTAGGTCGATCAGAAGTATTCGCGCTTTTGGTTAGGTTTCACCTAATCGTGATGGCACGCGCAGAGGATAGAGTGGGGGGAGCCGTTAGCCAAAGCATTGCAGTCTCCGCCTCTGTGCGAAAGCAGACGCCGAGAGCGGAACGGCTTACCGATACGGCCAGCTTCTGATAATCAGAGCTGGCCAGTGTTTTATTTCACGCACTCATGCCGTCATGCAGCAGCGACTCGCATGGCCAGAGGCTCAGGCAAGCTTCTCTTCGATCACGGTGTACGGAACCGTTGCATCGATGTCCAAGGTGACGAAGCGCAGTTCGTTCTTGCCTTGCTGAGGCGCAGCGCTGGTTTCGAGATAGGCGTACACATAGATCGCGTACTTGCGGCTGCTGACCGCGAACACATCGGTCGCCAGACCGTCGCCTACGGTTGCACTGCCTTCGTTACTGACGTGCGTCATGTAGCCATCAGTGTCCTGTGACCACACCTTGATGAAGTGATCCTTGTCGAGGTTGTACCCTCCGCCTGATCGCGCCCAGCTTTCGACATAGATGCCGAGATAGGCGGTTGCCGATGCGAGCGTGCTTTCGGTGCCCGTGAAGCTTGCGCTGGTGAGCCATTGCACATACGGGCGGATGCTGATGTGGGCATCGCCGTATTCCGGGATGAAGAACAATCCAGAGCCAGCCAGTGCAAACGAGCTCTGGCCCGAATAGGCGTAGGAATTACATGCGAGCTTTCCCTCGCGGATGATCTGCGCATCATCTGAATAAATGATTCCGTTCGGGCCTTTGTCCTTCCATGCATATCGATAGTACTGACGCCAATCCTTCACGTTGTTCTTGTCGGGACCGTAGACATGCAACAGATCGCGAGCCGTGGGCCCGGTTCTGTCGTACAGATGATGTTGAGCGACCGTGACCAGCGTGTTCGCGCTGAAGCGCTGAAAGACGCCGCCGCGCAGGTTTGGAACCTGCACCGTTCTGACTTCTCCCTTGAATTCGTACATCTGGTCGCGGACGTGCTCGTGCATGGGCTGACCGCCTGGCGTATTCCATTCTGGAGTCGCAGCGTTCCCCCTGCTGTTTGCAAACCTTTTGGTGAATGAGGGTCCTCTCAGCGATTCGATGGCAAGTGCGACATCACTCTCCTCGATTCTGGCAGTTGCGTCAGGTCGTCTGACCGAAACGTCGTCACAACGATCTGATTGGCGCACGTTGAGCATGAGCGAACTCCTTGGCGGAAATTCCGTGGATGGTCATCGAGTGTGAGATTTCACAGATTCGCGGCGAATGTGCGCTCTGTCGAAAACCCGGACAATCGCTCCAAAGGGCACCAGGCAAACCAAACGCACAATCAGCAGAGCAAACGTAAGTGGCTATGTTCTCGTGTGCACGCTCGGCGCTAGGATGGATTTTTGAGTTTCACCCTCTGGAGTTTCGATGCGTCGCATAGGAACACTCGCTGCACTGATCGTCGTTGTCGGTGCGCACGCTCAATCGTTCACGGCGGACAGATCCGCAGAGCTGTGGTTGCCAGATCTGGTGTCGACGGCACAAGCGGAGGTCCGTATCACCTTCAGCCCGGATGGTCAGCGAATGCTTTGGGGCGCCATCGACTGGTCTGGTGGAGTCGGCGGCTGGGATATTTACGAGAGCCAGCGCACGACCAATGGTTGGAGTAAGCCCGCCGTCGTGTCGTTTGATTCAACCGCGAACGACTTCGATCCTTCCTTTGCGCCTGACGGCTCAGGCGTGTTCTTCTTTTCCAATCGTCAAGGCGGATTCGGCAAAGACGATCTGTACTTCGCCAGATTCGATGCTCAGTCAAAACGCTACGGCAAAGCTGAAAATCTCGGCGCGGGTGTGAACACTGCGGGTGAAGAGTGGGCACCCGTGCAGTCCCGCGATGGAACGCGTCTGATGTTTGCGAGCGATGGTCACGGCGGCGCCGGTAAACATGATCTGTTCACAGCTCGCAAGCGCAACGGTCAATGGAGGGATGTCGTAGGTCTCGCTGCGCTGAATTCAGCGGACGAGGATTTCGACGCAGCGTTCCTGGATGACGATCAATCGATCGTTTTCTCTCGCGGCGACTTCGAAGGAACCGTCGCGCTTTTTGTCTCGAAATGTCGGGACGGCAAATGGCAGCAACCGGTCAGACTGCCCGCTGCCATCAACTCCGAGGTGGAAGGGGCGTGGACGTTTGGACCTTCCATCGCGATGCCTGAACCCGGCGTGCTGTACTTCACTTCACGACACGCGGAAAACCGGGGCCGGGTGGATATCTACCGGATCAGATACTCACTGTCAGACAACGAATGATCGTCGCTGCCTAGGTATTCACGCAACGATTCCGCCCGCTTTCCTTCGCGTGATAGAGCGCCTTATCGGCACGATCGAACGCTCCACCAGCAGTATCGCCGGGCTGAAGCGACGTGATGCCACTGGAGATCGTGATCGAGACGGGAGTACCGCGAAAATGAA
>JBJMWN010000374.1:0-25546 GCA_045810085.1 Povalibacter sp.
TCAAACGACGCAACGTCGCGCGCAAGCGCTTCGGCTTCTTCTAGAACCTATCTCAAAATCGTTGGTGGCGCGCACCGCCTCGCGCCGCAAGTTCTTTTCCGCAAACGCCGTGAATACATCCCTATAGGCTCGCCAAAAAACATCCATGTTTTTGAGCGTTGCGAAAAGAACTTCCGACGCAAGTCGGTGGGTCAGTGGCGGATTCGATGCCCCGTGCCTACTTAAGTTCGATTTTGAGATAGGTTCTAGTCAAACTCCGTCGGCCACTCGCGATGGAGATGATGTTCGTACATGCGCTGAATCTGCTTTGCAGTCGTACGGCCGGTCGAGAGTTCTGGCAATGCATTCACCGGAAAGAAATCGACGCCGTCGGTCTCGTTGCTGAGGCGCGGTTGGCCGCCGGTGATTTCACAAATGAAGAACGCTTTCCAGAGATGAAAGAGGTAGCGCGGATGATCGTGTTTGTTGCGATCGTAAAGCGCCGCGAGCTTCAGTGCGCGCGCCGTATAGCCTGACTCCTGCTCGATCTCCTTCTCCACAGCGAACGATGGGCTTTCGTTGACGTCCGCCCAGCCTCCGGGAAGCGTCCATTTGCCATCGAGCACTTCGCGCACCAGCAAAACCTGATCGTGACGAAAGATTGCGCCGCGCACGTCGATCTTCGGCGTCGCATAGCCGTCCTCGACAAACCAGGTCTCGTGCAACTTCTCTGCAGAGTAAGACGACTCAGCGGCGAGCAACGCCGTGGCAATGTTGGCGATCTCGCGATAACGCTCGCGATCGTATTCCTCGTGGGTGAAGTGCAAGCCGCTTTGCGAGAGTGCGAGCAGGCGGCGGGCGTGATCGAGCGTGGTCATGGTGGAAATTTCAGTAACTGCTACCGACAGGAAGCTTCGGGGTTCATGCAGTTGTACGCAACACTGTACTGCACGCGAGTCCCGCAACTGAGAGCGGAAATGTACGGCGTGCTGGCCTATGATCACGCGCCCTTGTAAACGACGGCCGACGCTATGTGGTCGGAGATCATCGGACCCACGCATGAACACTCGGGCGACGGCTTTGCCAGCTACAGAAATGGATGGTCGCGGACTGGCGGCTGCTGCCACTGCGTTTTTCATCTGGGGCGTGCTGCCGATCTATCTGAAATGGCTGCAAGCCGTTCCCGTTTTACAAGTCACCGCACATCGACTCTCCTGGGGCTGCGTGGTTGCAATCGCCTGGCTGGGTTTCCGGGGCGAGTTGGGTCATGTCCGTGCAGCCCTGGCCGATCCGCGAGTGCGCGTTCGTTTGTTTCTCAGCGCCGCGCTCATCAGCGCCAACTGGATCGTCTACGTCTGGGGCGTCGCGAATAATCGCGTGGTCGAAACCAGTCTCGGCTATTTCATCAATCCGCTCTTCAACGTGACGCTCGGGGTTCTGGTGCTTTCCGAGCGACTGAATCGAGCACAATGGACGGCCGTCGCGCTCGCCGCGTTGGGCGTTGCGTATCTCACCTGGAGCGCAGGACATCCGCCCTGGATTTCCCTGTCGCTCGCATTCACCTTTGGCACGTACGGCTTCGTTCGCAAAATCATTCGAGTCGATGCACTCGCGGGTTTTGGTGCGGAAACATTGCTGCTCCTGCCGTTCGGCATTGGCTATCTGGTGTGGTGCGAAATGTCGGGCACAGGTGCAATGGGCCATACCTCTGCCTGGATCACTGCGCTGTTGGTGCTGGGCGGACCGGTCACGGCAATTCCATTGGTGTTGTTTGCATACGGCGCGCGACGAATTCCCTATTCAACCGTCGGACTGCTGCACTACATCGGGCCTACGCTGCAGCTGCTGCTCGGTGTCTTCGCCTTTCATGAGCCCTTTGGCGGACCTCGAGTCATCGGGTTCTCCTGCATCTGGGCAGGTCTGGCCATCTACGCATTCGATGGCGTCTGGCGCTCTCGCAAGCTGGCTTTAGCGACCTGAGCTGCGATCCAACTCGCGGGCTTCGCCTCGGATCAAATATGCCCTTGACGCGCGTTGCATATTTATGCAACATGCGCGCGTTTTTATGCAACCCGGGAAATCCGACCGAACTCCGAAGCAAATGGCCGCCGAAATCCGCCAATCCCTGTCACGTCGTGCTGCGATTCTCCGAATCATTCGGGAGTCGACCGTGCGCAATCAGGAAGAACTGGTAAAGGCGCTGCACAAGCAGGGTTTCGAGGCGACTCAGTCAAGCGTCAGCCGGGATCTGCGTGAGCTGAACGTCGCCAAGGCGGGCGATCACTACATTCCTCCGGCTCAAGAGCCGCTCGCATCGAATCATTTCGCGACAGTCGCGAACTTTGTGGTCGACATCAAAACCGCAGGCGAAGCGCTGACGATCGTGAAGACCACGACGGGCACCGCACAGAGCGTGGCTGTGGCGATCGATAAGTCCGACTGGCCAGAAGTCGTCGGCACGATCTCGGGCGACGACACTATTTTTCTCGCGACCGAAGATGCCCGAGCGCAGCGCAAATTGCGCGAGCGCCTGCGCGAGATCTTCAGGATCTAGTTGCTCCTGCCCTGTTCTCCCAAGAGCAGGGAGGACCAGAAGTCATCACTCACTATTCATCACTCATTCGCCGACATGACCGACACACTTCCTGCGGGCTCTGAACCCATTCTGCTGGCCTTCTCCGGCGGTCTCGATACGTCGTTCCTGGTGCCCTGGCTCAAGGAGAACTATGGCCGCCCAGTGATCACGGTCACTGTCGATACCGGCGGTATCGATGCCGAGGCTGCGAAAGTGCTCGATCAGCGCGCTCGCGCACTGGGTGCGAAAGATCAGATCCTGGTGGAAGCCAAGCAGGGTTATTTCGACCAGGTGTTGAAGTACCTGATCATGGGCAACATCAAGCGCGGCCAGATGTATCCACTATGCGTCGGCGCCGAGCGTGTAATGCAGGCGCAGACGATTGCCGAATACGCTCGCAAACTCGGCACCAAAGTGGTTGCTCATGGCTGCACGGCTGCCGGCAATGATCAGGTTCGCTTCGAAGTCGCGCTGCGCACGCTCGCACCTGAGCTCACCATTCTCGCGCCCGTGCGTGACAAAGCTTTCAAGCGTCCCGAACAGCTGAAGTATCTGCAGGATCGCAATCTCACCGTGCCGCCTTACGGCGCTGCCTACTCAGTGAATCGCGGACTGTGGGGCGTCACGATCGGTGGCAAGGAAACGCTGACCTCTGACGGCAGCATTCCCGATCATGCCTGGGTGCTGTCGAAGGATGCCTTCGTGAAGCCCAGCGCGCCTGAGTCGCACACGATCGGTTTCGAGAACGGTGTGCCGTCCAGTCTCGATGGAACGAAGCTCGGTGCAGTGGAATTGATCGAGAAGCTTGAAACCATCGGTGCCAAATTCGGCGTGGGTCGCGGCATTCATCTGGGCGACACCATCATCGGCACCAAAGGGCGCGTTGCGTTCGAAGCACCCGCAGCTGAAGTGCTGATCAGTGCCCATCGCGAACTGGAGAAGCTGGTGGTGACCGGTCGTCAGCAGCGCATCAAGGAAATGCTGGCGGGTCCGTATGGCGATCTCGTTCACGAAGGTCAGCATCTGGATCCGGTGTGTCGCGATATCGAGGCGCTGTTCGTCAATTCACAGGCTCGGGTAACGGGCGAAGTGAAAGTGCTGTATCGCCCTGGTAACGCATTCGTCGAAGGCGTGACATCGCCCTTCTCCATCATGGCGGCCAGCAAAGGCGTGTATGGAGAATCTGCGGGCGAATGGACCGCAGCGGATGCACTCGGCTTCTCCAAGATGGTTGGATTGCCTGGCATGTTCTGGACCCGCGCGGGTCGCACTCAGTAGCGGCGGCGTTGCCGCATTTCTTTCACCTCTTATCTGTAGCACTGCCATGAAAACCGTTGTCGTCGACAAGATTGCTTCCATCACTCAAGCGCTGAGCCTGGGTCATGAATTGCGCGTCGCTACCGCGGATATTCCGTGTGATGAAGGCGTAGCGCTCGTCGTTGAGATCCTCAACAACAAGTCCAACTACAACACGCTGGAGCTCACGAGCGGTCGCATGGCCAAGGTCGCGAAAGGCGATGTGATCGTCGGCGCACTGGGTCATCGACAGGCGCTGTTCGGCTATTCAGGCCATCTGCCGACTTCGGTGAAGGAAGGCGACATCATTCAGGTGCTCAACATCGGCGGCGTGCTCGGCATCGTGGATTCGATCAATCCCGAAAAAGGCCGGCCGTTCGATGCGAAGGTCAACGGTGTGGTGCTGCAGTTCCCGTATCTGGGCGAGCGCATTGGTGTGCCCGCACGCGTCGGCTATCAGCGCCTCGATTACAACGCCACCGTGAACACTCGCAACGTGCCTGTGGTCGCACTGGCCGGCACCTGTATGGAAGCGGGCAAGACAGCTGCGGCCTGCGCAATTGTTTCGCGCATGCGTCACCGCGGCCTGAACGTTCATGCCTTCAAAGCGACTGGCGTGTCCTTGCGTCGCGACATTCTGGCCATGGAAGACGCGGGCGCTCATCGCTCGATGATCTTTACCGACCTGGGAGTCGTCACGACCACGGCGAAGAATGGGCCTGCCATCACGCGTGCGCTGCTGTCCGAAATGTCGCAAGGCGAGCCGGATGTGATCGTGTTCGAGTTGGGCGATGGCATTCTCGGCGCGTATGGCGTCGAAGCCATTCTGTCTTCACCCGACATTCGTAACGTGCTGACGTCAGTGGTGCTGTCGGCGAACGATCCGGTTGCCGCGTGGGGCGGCGTCAAGCTGCTGCGTGAGAAGTTCGGCATCGAGCCGTCAGTTGTCACGGGTCCTGCGACTGACAACGCGGTGGGCGTAAATATCATTCGCGATCAGTTCGGCGTGGCTGCGTTCAACGCGATCACTGATGGCGCCGCGCTCGGCGACTGTGTCATCGAATCGTTGAACCTGACGAAGAAGATGCCTGTTGCAGAGGCTGCGGAGTGAGCTGTCGATGAGCACGGCGAAAATTCCTGCGATCGTTCTGGGCGGCACTGGCTATGTCGCAGGCGAACTGCTGCGCCTGATCGCCGCGCATCCGTACGTGGAGTTGCGCGCGATCCTCTCGGACAGTCAGCCGGGTGAACCGGTCGCGAAGTCCTTTCCGCATCTCGCACCCGTTTACCCTGAGCTCAAGTTCTCCAGCTTGGAGCAGATCAAAGAGCTCGTAGGGTCGTCGCCGCAGAGCGCGATCATTTCGGCCGCTCCTCATGGTGTCGCTGCGCAGCTGATTGACGATTTGCTGAAGACCGCCGAGAGCAAAGGGACAAAGCCGCGCGTCATCGACATCTCCGCGGACTACCGCTATCCGACGGCAGGCGCGTATGAAGCAGTCTACAAACACGCGCATGGAGCACCCTCGCGACTTTCACAATTCACTTGCGCTGTGCCTGAGCATCTTGAGACGCTGACGACTCCTCACGTTGCACATCCCGGATGCTTCGCCACGGCAGTGCTGCTCGCAAGTGTGCCGGTGCTGAAACTCGGACTCGTAGAACCACGTTTGTTCGTGAGCGGCGTGACAGGCAGTACCGGATCGGGACGTTCTCCCGTTGCAGGTACTCACCATCCGCAGCGGCACAGCGATCTCTACGCATACAACCCGCTCTCCCATAGACACACGCCTGAGATCACTGCGCTCGCACACACGGCTTCCGATGTGCAGGCCGAGATCAACTTCGTGCCGCACTCAGGTCCGTTCGCGCGTGGCATCCACGTGACCTTGCAGGCGTCGGCAAAGCGCGCAGTCAAAACACCTGAACTGATCGATGCGCTGAAAGAGTTTTACCGCGGCAAGCCTTTCGTGCGCGTGAATGCCGAGTTGCCGCACATCAAAGATGTGGCCACGAGCAACTATGCGTATGTCAGCGGTGCCGCGAGCGGCAACACGATTGTCGTGATGTGCGCGATCGATAATCTGGTGAAAGGCGCCGCGGGCGGAGCCATGCAGTGGCTCAATCGAGTCTTCGGTTTCGAGGAGACAGCGGGACTGATCGCGCCTGCTGCCGGATGGACATGAGCAAGAGAGAATCCATGAGCAACGTTGTTCCTTTGCGAGCCACGCGGGCCGCGGAAGCACCTTTGGTCGATCATCTGGCGCCGGTGTTTGCGCAGTTCCCGCTCGAAGTCGTCGATGCCGAAGGCGTTTATCTGCATACGCCCGATGGCCGCGAAGTGCTGGATCTCTACGGCGGACATGCGGTAGCTGCACTCGGCTACAACCATCCGCGCTGGGTCGAGGCACTCACGACCCAGGCTCGCAAACTCTGTTTCCAGAGCAATGCCGTGCCGCTCGACGTGCGCCGACGTGCCGCCGCGAAGCTCGCGAATTTCTGCGGTCTCGGGCTCGATACAATCTTCTTCGTGAATTCAGGCGCCGAAGCCAACGAGAACGCACTCAAGCTCGCCTTCAAGATGACGGGCGGCTCCGAAGTCGTCGCGATCGAAGGCAGCTTTCATGGACGAACTGCAGCCGCAGGCGCGGTGACCTGGGGCGCAGACAAGAAATGGTATGGCTTTCCGGGTAAGCCCTTCGATGTGAAATTCATCAAGCCGACGGACGGCGATCGACTGAGCACGTTGATCAACGATCGAACGGCCGCCGTGATTGTTGAGCCTGTGCAAGGCGTTGCTGGCGCGGTCGATCTGCCGAAAGATTTTCTTCAGGCGCTGCGGGCACGATGCAGCGAGAACGGCTCGATTCTGATTTTCGATGAAGTGCAATGTGGAATGGGTCGCACCGGCTATCCGTTCGCAGCCAACATGTATGGCATCACGCCGGACATCATCACCACTGCCAAAGCGTTAGGCGCAGGTTTCCCCGTTTCCGCGGTTCTGGTCGCTGATCATGTGGCGGCGTACATGAAGATGGATTCGCTGGGCACTACGTTCGGTGCGGGACCGATGGCTTGCGCAGTCGTCGAAGCCGTCATCGACATCATCGAGTCGGAGAACCTGCTGGAGAACGTTCGGCAGCGCTCGGCACAAATTCGCGAGACCTGTGTCGTGGGTCCCGTGATCGATACGCAAGGTGCGGGGCTGCTGTTGGGACTGCGGACCAGTCGACCGGCCAAAGAGATTCAAGCTGAATTGCTCGAGCTCGATATCCTCACGGGTACGAGTGGCGATCCGAACGTTGTGCGAATCCTCGCGCCGTTCACGCTCGGCAGCGAACACGTGGAACAGCTCGCCGCTGCATTGAAGCGGATCGGGAAGTAACGAAGTCCGTGCGCCTCACACTCACTACTAATACAACCTGGCCACTATGAACCGCTTTCTCGACCTGGGTGATTTCTCGCGCGAGCACGTCAAAGATCTGCTCGGCCTGGCATCTCGTCTGCAGCAGCATCCGCAGCCGCAGGCGCTTGCAGGCAAAGTGCTTGGATTGCTGTTCCTCAATCCGTCGCTGCGCACGCTGGCGTCGTTTCAAAGCGCGATGATGCGACTCGGCGGTACGGCAGTTGTGATCACGCCGGGTCAAGGCACATGGCAGATGGAAACGCGTTCAGGGGCCATCATGAACGGCGCCGCTGCAGAACACGTTCGCGAGGCCGTGCCGGTGCTCGCGTCCTATTGCGATGCCATGGGCATTCGCATGTTTGCCGAAGGCCGTAATCTCGGCGCCGATCTGGCAGAGACACAGTTCAAGATGATGGCGGATCTGTGCGACAAGCCACTCGTGAACATGGAATCTGCAGTGAGCCATCCCTGTCAGGCGCTTGCAGACTGGCACACGATGGATGAGCTTCGTGTTCCCGAGCGCGGCAAGTTCGTGCTCACGTGGGCAAATCATCCGCGCGCATTGCCGTTGGCAGTTCCGTCATCGACGGTACACATGGCCGCTCAACGTGGCATGGAGGTCGTCGTGCTGCGCCCTGATGGTTTCGCGTTGCCTGAGCCGATCATGGAAAGAGCGCGTCAGGCTGCGAAAGCATCCGGCGGATCGGTCCACGAAACGAGCGATCGCGCCGAAGCGTTGCAAGGTGCACACGTCGTGTACGCCAAAGAGTGGGGCTCACCGCAACACTATGGCGACAACGAAGCCGAAACACGTCTACGTGAATACTTGAGCGACTGGTGCGTGAAGGACAGCTGGTTCCGCACCGCCACACCCGAGTGTCATTTCATGCATTGCCTGCCCGTGCGCCGTAACGTTGCCGTGGCCGACGAAGTGCTCGATGGAACTCGCAGTGTCGTGATCCGCGAAGCATTCAATCGCATGGTGGTACAGATGGCGGTGTTGTATCGCCTGTTGCGAGGCTGAAGAGCGATCGGCGACTGGCTGTTGGCCACTCGCCCAATGAGAGTGGACTCTGGCGAGTAGCCAGCATCCCGTTGCCCTTGGTGTTCATGATTTCCGAACGAGGTATTCCTCCCGTGCTCCGAACCGATCCTTCCGTTGCCGTTCGCGCTCTGCGCAGCGCTGCACCGTACATTCGCATGTACAAGGGCAAGGTATTCGTCATCAAGGCCAGTGGTGGCGTGTTCGCCGACACTGCGTCGACGCGTGCGTTGATCGAACAGGTCGCGATCCTGCATCAGGTCGGGATTCGGGTCGTGCTCGTGCACGGCGGCGGACCGCAACTTACTCAGATTCAAGAGACGCTCGGTATCAAGCCGCAGATCGTGGCTGGACGTCGGATCACAGATGAGAAATCCATTGAAGTGACCAGCATGGTGCTCAATGGTCTGGTGAACACACAGATCCTGGGTATCTGTCGTGAGCTCGACATCGCAGCGGTCGGTGTGAGCGGCGTAGATGCAGGACTCGTGCGCGCTCATAAGCGCCCGCCCGTCACCGTCGAAGGCAATCTCGTCGACTACGGGTTTGTCGGTGACATCGATTTGATCGATGCGAAAGTGCTACAGCAGTTGCTCGACGATGGCCTGATGCCCGTCGTGAGTCCTGTTTCTGCGGACGACTCAGGCCAGCTGCTCAACATCAATGCAGATACAGTCGCCGCTGCAATCGGTGCTGCATTGAAAGCCGAGAAGCTGATGATGTGCACAGGTGCCCCCGGGATCCTCGAGTCGTTGGACGATCCTCGCTCGATCATCTCGTACACCGATCTTGCGGGTCTCAAGCAACTCAAGGAGCAAGGCAGCCTGAAGGACGGCATGTTGCCCAAAGCCAAGGCGATCGAGGATGCATTGCGCGGCGGCGTTCGGCGCGTGCACGTCACATCGTACAAATCACCTGACGGCATTCTGGCCGAAGTCTTTACCAACGAAGGGACGGGCACACTGGTCGTCGAGAACATCAGTGCGCTGAGCGATGAAGAACAGCACGACTGAGCAATGGGCACTCAGCGACAAGCTCTACGGCACTTGAAGAAACCTATGCATCCGCAGACGCAGTTGTTGATCCTTGCCCGTGCCTACGTCGGCTTGCTGCCCGGCGCGTCGCGATCAGGAGCGTTGCAGTGACTCGCCTCTGGGACAAAGGCGCTCCGCTCGATGAGCGTGTGCTGCGCTACACGGCAGGTGAAGATCACGCACTCGACAATCGACTCGTCGCTTATGACGTGCGTGCATCGATTGCTCACGCCGAGATGCTGCATGTTCGAGGACTGCTCGACGCGACCGATCTCGAAGCGATTCGGCGTGGGCTGACAGAGATCGCTGCCGAGCACGCGCGGGGTGAATGGCAGGTGCAGCTCGAACAGGAAGATGGACAGACTGCACTCGAGTCGCTGCTCACTTCGCGCATTGGTGAAGCGGGCAAGCGCGTTCATCTCGGTCGTTCGCGCAACGACCAGGTGCTGACAGCACTGCGTCTTTATCTTCGCGATGCAGTCGATGCGCTGTCTTCGAATACCGCGACTGTGGCAAAGGCATTGGATGAACTTGTCGCGCGCGAGGGCGAGGTCGCGTTGCCGGGCTACACGCATATGCAACAAGCGATGCCGAGTTCCGTCGCGTTGTGGGCGGGCGGCTTCGCTGCGGAATTGCGCGATGATGCCGAAGCCCTGCTTTCCGTGAAACGGCGGGTGATGAAGAGCCCGCTCGGTTCGGCTGCAGGATACGGCTCGCCGAATTTGCCACTCGATCGTGAAGACACGCGGCAGCGTCTGGAATTCGATTCGGTCCATGAACCCGTTACGGCTGTGCAACTTTCGCGCGGCAAAGCTGAAGCGCAGCTGCTGTTCGAGATCGCCCTGGTGATGCAGGACGTCGGTCGTCTCGCGAGCGACCTGATGTTGTTTTACACGCAGGAGTTTTCGTTCGTCGAATTGCCCGATGCGTTCACGACGGGATCATCGATCATGCCGCAGAAGCGCAACCCCGACGTGTTCGAGCTCATTCGCGGACGCACCGCGACGGCGCAAGCATGTTTGCTTGAAGTGATGGGCATCGTCGCGAAGCTGCCATCCGGATATCAGCGCGACCTGCAACTCATCAAGGTACCGCTGTTCCGCGGTATCGATCTCTGTCTCGACACGCTCGCCATCCTTCCAGCCGCGCTCGCCGGTGTGAAATTCCGGAAGGAACGCATCAAGCTCGATCCTTCGATTCACGCAGCCGCCGAAGCAAACGAGCTCGTGGTGAAGGAAGGGATTCCGTTCCGCGAAGCATATCGACGCGTCGGTGAGAAACTGAAATCCAAGTGATGCGTGACGAGCATGGGCTGGCGGCGCAAGATACGCCGACCACCTGATCTCTCATACGCTATGTCCATCTGGCACCAACCTTTCCAGCTGAGTGACCTCAAGTACGGTTCATCGCTCCCCTCGCATGTGGGCATTGAGTTCACTGAGGTCGGCGCAGACTTCTTGCGAGCACGCATGCCTGTCGACGATCGCACCCGTCAGCCGTATGGGCTACTGCACGGCGGTGCATCGGTGGTGCTTGCTGAGACGATCGGCAGCTTCGCTGCGGGTCTGGTCATCGATCCGTCACGATTCACCTGTGTCGGGCAGGAGATCAATGCGAATCACATTCGCGCAGTGCGCGAGGGATATGTGATCGGCACTGCCAGACCGATCCACCTGGGCAGGCGCAGCCATGTCTGGGAAATCCGCATCACTGATGAGCGCGACAAGCTGGTCTGCATTTCGCGTCTCACGGTCGCGGTGCTCGATCGATCAGCAGATCCGAGCTGATCGCGCCTGGACGATCCGCCGACAAGTCGCGAACGGCTCATTCGCTATACTGCCGTCATGCATACCTCACGGCCGTTACTGATCGCGTTTCACCTTCTGATGTTCGTGCTGCTGTCAGGCTGCGGACAGAAAGGACCGCTCTATCGTCCTGACGATCATCCGCAGGGCGTCTCGACACCTGAAGGCTCGACGCCGGCTCGCAAGAAATCGGTTCCGACATTTCCTGCCCCGCAAACACAAAAAGAAGACAGAGTGTCACCGCCTCCGCCCAGCGATCCCAATCCCGCTCCGCCCATCAATGATTCGGATCGGCCCAGTCCGCCTCCGCCAGGGAATTGAGCATGAATGGCCGTCGCAAGCTCGTCCTGGTGGACGGCTCGTCTTATCTGTATCGCGCTTTTCATGCATTGCCGCCACTGACGAACTCGCGTGGCGAACCGACCGGCGCAGTGTTCGGCGTCCTCAACATGCTGCAGAAGCTGCTGAAGGAAGAAGCGCCGGAACTCATTTCGGTCGTGGTCGACGCGCCCGGCCGTACTTTTCGCGATGACCTGTTCGAGCAGTACAAGGCAACGCGGCAGCCCATGCCGGATGAATTGCGCTCACAGCTCAAACCCTTGCTCGAGTGTGTGGAGGCGATGGGCTTGCCTTTGTTGCGCATCGAAGGAGTCGAGGCCGATGACGTCATTGCGACTCTGGCAACACGAGCGTCGAAGCAGGACATCGATGTTCTGATTTCAACCGGCGATAAAGATATGGCGCAGCTGGTCGATGGACGCATCGGGCTCGTCAACACGATGACAGGTTCACGACTTGACCGCTCCGGTGTGAAAGCGAAGTTCGATGTGTTCCCCGAACAGATCGTTGATTACCTCGCACTCGTCGGCGACACCGTGGACAACATTCCAGGCGTACCGAAAGTCGGTCCAAAAACCGCGGCCAAATGGCTCAATGAATATCAGACGCTCGAGAATCTCGTCGCCAACGCCGATGCTATCCAAGGAAAGGTCGGTGAAAGCTTGCGCGCGAGTCTCGCGGATCTGGAGCTCTCGAAGAAGCTCGCCACGCTCGACTGCGAGGTGAAGCTCGACTTCACGATCGACTCGCTCACCATGCGTGAAGCCAACCGCGATCGACTGCGCGAACTCTATACACGACTTGAGTTGCGCTCACTCCTGCGTGGAATTTCCGGCGAAGCGGACCCGAACGCGATTGCAGAAACCCCCGCCGCTTTGCAGCCCGACACGAGTGCAGCCCCGGCGTTGCCTCCGCGTGAGTACGAGACAGTCACCACGCGTGAGGCGTTGCAGGTCTGGCTCGATCGGCTGAAGGCTGCGGATGTGATCAGCCTGGATCTGATGACCACTGCTCAGGACTACATGCAGGCGCAGATCGTGGGCTTCGCGTTGTCAATAGAGCGCGGCAAAGCAGTCTATGTACCCGTCGCTCACGACTATGCCGGCGCGCCCACTCAGCTCACGTGCGATGCGGTGCTCGATCTGCTCAGATCCCTTCTGCAGGCGGAGCATCCCGCGAAGATCGGTCACAATCTCAAGCTCGCTGCGCATGTTCTGAAGCGCTACGACATCGACCTGCGTGGCATGCGGTTCGATGTGATGCTCGAGTCCTACATATGGAACAGCACTGCAACGCGCCACGATCTGGATTCGATCGCGCGCAAGTATCTAGGCGCAGAAACGATCGCATACGAAACAGTGACCGGCAAAGGCGCCAAGCAGATCGGCTTCAACCAGGCGCCGATCGAAAACGCGGCGACTTACGCCGCCGAACGAGCTGACATCGCATTGCAGTTGCATCAACACCTCTGGCCTCGCATCGAAGCTGAGTCAGCGTTGCGCTCGCTCTATGACGCGATCGAGCAACCGCTCGTAAGTGTGTTGATGCGGATGGAGCAGACGGGCGTATTGATCGACGGCGCTCAGCTCAGGCAGCAAAGCGGTGAGCTGGCTCTGAAAATGAAAGAGCTCGAGGCACAAGCGCACCAGCTTGCAGGCGGTCCATTTTCACTTGATTCGCCGAAACAGCTTCAGGACGTGCTCTTCAACAAGCTTGGCTTGCCGGTGCTTGGAAAAACCCCGACCGGTCAACCCTCGACTGCTGAATCGGTGCTCGAGGAGCTCGCTGCGAGCTACGATTTGCCACGACTCATCATGGACTATCGCGGCTTCACGAAGCTGAAGTCGACGTACACCGACAAGCTGCCGCTGCAAATCAATCGTTCGACCGGACGCGTCCACACGAGCTATCACCAGGCAGTCGCCGCGACCGGAAGGCTGTCATCGCAGGAACCCAATCTGCAGAACATCCCGATTCGTTCCGAAGAAGGCCGTCGAATTCGCCAGGCGTTCGTCGCACCCAACGGCTACAGCATCGTCGCTGCGGATTATTCGCAGATCGAGCTTCGCATCATGGCGCACTTGTCTGCCGATGCAGGCTTGCTCGCCGCCTTCGCGGAGGATCGTGACATTCACCAAGCCACGGCCGCAGAGGTGTTCGGCACGCCGCTGGATGAAGTCACGGCCAATCAGCGTCGCTCGGCAAAGGCCATCAACTTCGGTTTGATCTATGGCATGTCTGCGTTCGGACTGGCACGACAGCTTGGCATCGCACGCGGCGAAGCTCAGAAGTACGTCGAACTCTATTTCGAACGCTATCCCGGCGTGCGTCGCTATATGGAAGAAACGCGGCAGCTCGCACGCACTCGCGGGTACGTCGAAACTGTTTTCGGACGTCGCTTGTATCTCAACGACATCACATCGCGAAACGCAGCATTGCGCCAGGGCGCTGAGCGCGCCGCCATCAACGCACCGATGCAAGGCACTGCTGCGGACATCATCAAGCGCGCAATGATCGAGGTCGATCGCTGGCTCATCGATTCAGGATTCGATGCGCGATTGATCATGCAAGTACACGACGAGCTGGTGTTCGAAGTGCGCTCGGAACTGAAAGACGAACTGATGTTGAACGCGCGCAAACTCATGAGCGACGCGGCACAGCTGCGCATTCCGCTGAAAGTCGATGCGGGCGCTGGGCACAACTGGGATGAGGCGCACTGAGTAAGCCGACAGGCTCCAAGAATTCAGTGACTCACGCGTTGGCTGTAGCTGCATTCTGTTCGCCTTCTCGTGATGCAACCTTAGGCCAAGCCACGCATTCTGTGAGTCACGCGATTCACCCCATGGAGGCGCCATGCGCATTTTAGTCTGGCTGACAACGATAGCCGCGAGCTTCGCGCTCGCGAACAGCGCAAGCGCTGCAGACAACGGTTTCTATCTTGGCGTGGGCATCGGTCAATCCAACGTCGACATCGATTCGGCCGACGTGCGAGTGAATGGCGATGACACAGCATTCAAAGCCATCGCCGGTTTCCGGCCGCTGGATTCGTTCGGAATCGAAGTCAATTACGTCGACTTCGGAAAGATCAACGATGACGGGAATCAGGTTGAAGCCGATGCATTCTCTGCTTACGCCGTGGGCTTCCTGCCCTGGGGGCCAGTCGACCTCTTTGCCAAGGCCGGCGTGGTGAACTCGGACACTTCGTTCCAGGGCACGATCGGCGAAAAATTCTCAGGCAGCGGCACAGACTTCAGTTACGGGGCCGGCGTCCAGTTTCGTCTCCTAAGCCTGAGCGCCCGTCTTGAGTACGAGGTTCACGACGTCGATCAATTCGACGATCTGAACATGGTCACGTTGGCCCTGACCTACACGTTCCTCTGAGGCTCACTGTCTTCAAAATCGTTGCGGCTACGCTACAAAAGGCGTTTTGCTCGGCGCTTCCCCGGGTTCGGAATGTGGCAGGCGAGTCACGCTCAACTCGTTGAAATTCTGAACGTTTGTTAATGGAAATGGGTGGCGTACCCGCCGGAACTTTCAGAGATGGCAGACGTCTCAACTATCGAGCGTCGGCCAGGACGCTTCCGTTCGCTGACCTCCCTGAGCGAACGGTTGCCCGGTCCATCCCCATGCCGGGTACAAACTGCCCCGATGGCTCTCTGAGTCATCGGGGTTCTTTTTTGGCGGGTCAATTCTCGCCGCGAAGGTTGGCCAAAACCCATCCACGTGCTTCATCCACACCGCTTTTCGTAACCGCGGAGAAGAGCTGCGTAGTGGCCCTGCCCTGCGTGGCGGCTTCGACTTCGCGCAGTACTCGAGTCGATTCACTGCGGTTCAGCTTGTCTGACTTCGTCAGCAACAGCCGCGTGGCAAATTCTCGCGCCTTGACCCACTCGAGCATCTGCTGATCGAAGTCAGTCAACCCGCGGCGGGCATCCACCACGATCACCAAAGCACGTAAGGACTCGCGCGCCTCAACGTACGAGTTCATCAACTGGCGCCAGTGACGCTGCATCTCGGCAGGAACCTTTGCATAGCCATAGCCGGGCAGATCGACCAGGCGCCCCCCAGATTTCACGGAGAAGAAATTGATCAGCTGGGTGCGCCCAGGGGTCTTACTGATGCGCGCCAGTACCCGACGGCCCGTGATCGCATTGAGCGCGCTGGATTTGCCTGCGTTGGAGCGACCGACGAATGCAACTTCGCGGCCTTCATCTGGCGGGAATTGGCCGGCCTGCCAGGAACTCGTCAGGAACTCGGCTTCGGGGAAATGCGGCATCGGATGGTAAGGCCTGGGGAGTTGGAGAAGTCGCGCGCGGCGCCGTTGGCCGCCGCGGGCCGTAGTGTACAATTCCGCGCCTTTTACGCTTGGAGAAGCGGGGTAATCTCCCAACTCTCAAGGCCAACAGGTGCAATCAATGCACCGATCGAAGCAGACCAAGCCTCGATAGGCGGAATGAAATCGAAGCAGCTCGCGTCCTGGTCATGACCGCGAGCTATCCATGACTCCGGGAGTCTTTACTGATGAAGCGTGAGCCGATTGCCCTGCTGTCCTTGTTGTGCGGCCTGTATCTGAGCGGGCCTGCGATGGCCGAAGGTTCGGCAGAAGCCGGGCAGACGAAGTCCACGCCCTGCGTTGCGTGCCACGGTGTCGGAGGTAACAGCGCGAATCCCGAGTGGCCCAATCTCGCGGGACAACATCAGCAGTACATCGTCAAACAGCTCAAGGCGTTCAAATCAGGCGTGCGCCAGAATCCGCTCATGACACCACAGGCGCAGCCGCTGTCAGAAGCAGACATGGAAGATCTGGGCGCATATTTCTCCTCGCAGACTGCGACGGGTCTTGAAGCGGACGCCAGCAAGGTTGAGCAAGGTCAGCGTCTGTTCCGTTCCGGCGATCCTGAAAAAGGCATTGCAGCCTGCGGCTCCTGCCATGGTCCTGCAGGTCACGGAAACCCAGCCGCGATGTACCCCTCGATTCGCGGGCAGCATGCGACGTATGTCGAGGCACAGCTGAAGTCGTACCGCAGTGGAACCCGGCAGACTGATCAGAATCAGATGATGCGCGGCGTCGCGAAGTCGCTGACGGATGATCAGATCGCAGCCGTTGCCGCTTACGTCCAAGGCCTGCGCTGATCCGTTTGGCGACGCGACTCTCAACATCTTCTTAGAGCGCGCTTGCGAGGTCTGCCTGTGAATTATCTGCGTCTGTGCTTTGTTTCGACTCTGCTCGTAATGTTGACGGCGTGCGGTCAGAAGCAGGCCCCGGCTCCGCAAAAGAATGCGACTTCCACGGCGCAAGCGCCGACGTCTGCGCAGAACGCACCGGCAGCTACCGATCAGCCCGCACCGCCGGCCGATGCTGCTACGCCTCAGACACCCGCCACGCCTGCAGAGAACATCAGCGAAACCGACGATGCAGGTCAGGAAAGCGTTCCTGAAACTGCTGCATCGACCACCCAGCCGCTGCTGAAGCTCGGCGCCGCCCCCGCTGGTGCGCCTACGTCTTCCGCTTTCAAAGAAGGCACGAACTACGCGAAGGTGGTCCCCGCTCAACCCACGAGCGTTGCGCCCGGTGAGGTCGAAGTCATCGAGGTGTTCTGGTACGGCTGTGGCCACTGCTTTGCACTCGATCCCGCAGTCGAGTCATGGCGCCAGAAGGGCAAGCCCGGCTACGTGCAGTTCGTGCGCATTCCAGCGATGTGGAACGAAGCCACGCGAATGCATGCTCGGCTTTTCTACACCGCAGAAGTCCTCGGCAAGCTCGAGCAACTGCACAGCGACATTTTTCGAGAGATCCACGCGAAAGGAAATCCGCTGAACACGGTCGAGAAGATCACTTCGTTCTTCCGCGAACACGGCGTGAGCCCGGATGAGTTTCAGAAAGCATTCGCTTCTTTCGCGGTCGAGAACAAACTTCAGCGCGCCGATTTTCTCAATCGTCGTTATCGCATCGAGTCCGTGCCCACAGTGCTCGTGAATGGTAAGTACCGGACCGATGTCGGCATGGCGGGCAGCGAGGCTCAGCTGTTCTCGCTTATCAATGAGCTCAGCGCATCAGAGCACGGTGGCTGAGCAGATTCTGGTGGACGCCGTCCTCCACACTGCAATCACATGCTGAAGATCTATGTCCAGCGTCCGCAGGGACTGAGCCGCGTTGAGCCGCCCGTTCCTGACGACGCTGTCTGGATCGATCTGCTCGAGCCCACGCCAGAAGAAGAGAAATCGGTCGAAGCCGGCCTTACCGTGGATGTTCCCACGCGTGAGGAGATGAAGGAGATCGAAACCTCCAATCGTCTCTACGAAGACAATGGTGCGTTGTACATGACGGCCACCGTTGCGGCGCGTCTGGACTCAGCGCGACCGGAAATCGCAGCCGTGACGTTCATCCTCGCGCAGGGTCGACTGATTACGAACCGCTACATCGACACGAAACCATTCCAGCAGTTCGTCGCGTATGCGGAGAAACATCCCAACGCCTGTCAGTCTGGAGTCGCCATTCTCGCGGGCCTGATTGAAGCATTCATCGAGCGTATCGCCGATATTCTCGAGCGCACCGGCAGCGATCTCGATCTGATTTCTGGAAGCATTTTCATGGCGAATGCACGTGGTGATGCTTCGCCAAACAGTCGTGACCTTCGCCAACTGATCGAGCAGATCGGATTCAATGGCGAGCTCAACTCGAAGGCGCGTGAGAGTCTGGTGAGCCTCGGTCGACTTGTCATGTTCGTGCAGCAGACGGGCGTCATCGAGCTCACCTCAGAGCAGCGCAATCGATTCAAGTCGATCAGCCGTGACGTGACGTCTCTGTCCGATCACGCGAGCTTCCTAGGCACCAAAGTGTCGTTTCTGCTCGAAGCCACGCTGGGGCTGATCAATCTCGAACAGAACAACATCATCAAGATTTTTTCGGTCGCTGCAGTCATGTTCATGCCACCGACGCTCATCGCGAGCATCTATGGGATGAACTTTCATTTGTTGCCGAATTTTCCCGGTGCGTACAGCAACTTCATCTTCTCGATCGCGTTGATGGTCGGCTCGATGGGAGTTACGTACGCACTCTTCAAACGCAAGGGATGGCTGTGAGAACCTCAAGGCCCGCCCGCGTGCCTCGCGTCATCTTCTCTGGTCTGGCCCGTTGCCAGTAGCCAGCTGCCAGGAGCCTCCACATGCCCCACACGATCACCAGCATGGCTTTGTTCTGCGATTTCGAAAACATCGCACTCGGCGTGCGTGATGCGCAGTACGCGAAGTTCGATATCGATCGCGTGCTGGAACGCTTGCTGCTGAAAGGCAGCATCGTGGTGAAGAAGGCGTACTGCGATTGGGAACGCTACAAGGAATTCAAAGCGCCCATGCATGAAGCGTCGTTCGAACTGATCGAGATTCCACATCTGCGAATCTCAGGAAAAAATTCCGCTGACATTCGCATGGTCGTTGACGCGCTCGATCTTTGCTACACCAAGTCGCATGTCGATACCTTCGTCGTCATCAGTGGTGATTCCGACTTTTCACCTCTGGTGAGCAAGCTACGAGAGAACAACAAGACAGTGATTGGCGTTGGTGTGAAGAGTTCGACGTCCGACTTGCTCATCGCGAATTGCGACGAGTTCATCTACTACGACGATCTCGTCCGTCAGAACGAGAAGAAGCAGCGTGCGCGCCGCAAGACCGCGCCGAAAGCACCCGCAGCAGGCACGCCCAAAGAACAGGTCAAAGCCGAGAAGACCGAGGAAGATCGCAAACAGGAAGCGTTCGACCTGGTACTCGACACGATTGAGGCGCTGGCGAATGAGCGCGATCAGGACGAAAAAATCTGGGGCTCGATGGTCAAACAGACGCTCAAGCGCCGCAATCCTGGCTTCAATGAAACCTATTATGGTTTTCGCACCTTCAGCGATCTCCTGGAAGACGCGAAGAAACATCGACTGCTCGATCTCGAGCCGGACCAAAAATCCGGCGGCTACATCATCCGTCGCGTCAGCGATCAGGAACGAGCCGAACGCTGAGCCGCGAATCGTGCATCGACTGCACGCAACCTAGTTCTTGGCAGCTCTCAGCGCGCCGGCCACGTAACGCAGATCATTGATCGTCGGATAGTGGTCCGATCCCAGCATCGGACCCGACGCGACCTGTGTGACATCCCAATCTTTGCTATGCAGACACTGGTCGATGCGAATCCCCATCGGTGGGAACAGAGTCGGCCAGGTCACGGGCATTCCATGCCCCTCGGCACAATCTCGAACCACCGGATCCTGTCGCACCGCCTGATAGTTGGGTGACCAGGCCGTGAGATTGAAATCGCCACCGATGATGAGCGGCTCGTGAACTTCGTGAGCGAGCGCGAGCAGTCGCTCCAGCTCCGCGTTTCGCAGACTCACGTCGTGTGCACCTATGGGCCAATGCAGATGCACGCCCATGAGCGTAATGGGCTGACCGCGCCAATCGATCTCCGCTTTAGCGATTTGCGCGCCGCCCGGAACGAGTTCGATAGTCTCCGCATGTCGCAACGGCCAACGACTCAACACCACCACGCCATGTCGCATGCGAGTAGTGACATACATGTGCGGGTACGAAGGCATGAACGGTCGCACATCGACAAGGAACTGCGATGACTCGACCTCTTGCATCGCGATCACGTCAGCCTGAGTACTTTCCAGATAACGACCGATTCGCGCCGCATCGTTATTGCGAAAGTACTTGTTAAACGTAACGAAGCGGAAAGGTTGCCCGTCCGCAGCCATGGCCTGTTGAGCCCCAAGGCCGCTGTACCAAAGAACGCTGGCCCCCATCAGAAGCGAGCCCATGCCAGCGAGCAGTCCTATGCGCCATCGTTTCAAGCTCAGTAGCGATGCCGCGCACAAGAGCAACAAGATCGCGTACTGCACGCGAAAGTGCGAGAACAGATCAGCGAACCACCACCAACGACCCGCGAGTCCTACGAAGAACGCGAGCCAGATCGAGATCGTCAGGACAGACGCGAAGCGAACGATGCGAGATGACCACGCGCTTGCGGGTGGCCGTTCAGAAGTATTCACAATTGAGGAATCGAGGAAGAGCCGAGATACGCGCCTTATAGCTGTCCGCGCAGCGCGCGAACAGCGGCGAGAGCACAGATTTATTAACTGACGGCCTTGGCCAAGGGGCGCCAGCGTGTAGCGGTATTGCGGGCACGCGCGTAATAAAGCTCGAGGCGTCGCACACCTTTCATGCGCCGTGTGCAGCGGCGCACTTCTCGCAGCAACTTCAGCAGCAATTGCTCATCCGAACGCACGCCACCGCTTGCGTATTCGGCTGCGATGCTCAGATGCAGAACGTGAATGCTTTCGAAGTCCGGACGCATGTAGAGCGCCATTCCGACTGGACGACCCGTTAGCTTTTCCACAGCGAACAATGCCTGCGCGTCAGCGACCTCACCCAACTTCACTCGTAGTCGCTCGGAGCCAGCCTGGATGATCTCGGGAGTGCCGTAATTCTCCACGGCTGCAGCTATTCCCGCGGCAACCCGCTGCTGGCACGCATTGAAAAACAGCAATCGCTCTAACGCGGCCCGTTGCGTGGCCTGCACATGGGATCTGAATTCGATCTGATCGCTCATTGGCTGATCGTTTACGAGCTGTCACGAGGCGGAGGAGCCGCAGGCGGCCGATCATGAAGGCGTCCATGCGCCGTTGTCGAGCCTTTTGGTCACTAGCTACGGCGCTAAGTAACTGCCTATAAACGATTTATTCTGATGTGTAGCTGAAAGGTGACAGAATTGAGACGCGTCTAAGTCGCTGTCTGGAAGGGCCTTCCAACGTAAGCCGGCCAAGCCCGGCCGATGCGTGTTGCACCCAAGTCACGCCCCCTGGAGAGTCAGGTCGCACCTGGTCCGAGGAGGCGCTTTCGCTGTGGCACCGCCCAGACATTCGAGCAGGCTGCGCAGCAGCCATGCTCAATGAGAGAAAACTTTGAACTGGCGCAAGTTTCCGCTCTTAAAAAACGGGAACTGGTTCGAGCGTAAGGTTTGAGCTTATTGTCATATAAGGGACACAGACTGCCTGATACCGGCTCTTTGTCGCGCGCGCCGCGGTACAACGCGTTGCGCACGATGTGTCAGGCCTAGGCGTGTTCGCGTGCATCTCACGCGCCTCGCCGGATATCCAGGTCACAGGGGAATCTCAATGGGCATTTTAGATCTTGGTCGTTACAAAGGAATCGTATTCGCGATCACCGGGTTCCTGGTTTTCATCGCCGTCATTCTGGCGATGAACCACGCGATGGTGGGTCGCTTCGCCGATAACGCTGCAGGCATCAGGTTCTGGTCGCAGGCGCAGACGCAGCCAAAAGCGATCCATGACGCTGTTGTGCTCATTGGAGAGCAATTGCAGCGAGGCGACAAAATCGAAGATGCGATCGAATCGATCCGCAAAAATTCGCAGGCGTTCGATCAAGCTGTGAGCAGCGCCGGCGACAGCATGGCGCTGAACAGCGAAGGCGCCGCACTGACGCTCTCGGCTTTGTCGACGCCCGAATCAGAAGCGCTCGTCAGCGATGAGAAGAAAATCTGGGAAGCGTACAAGGCGAAGATGGCTCCGCTGATGCTCTTCTCGGGCTCTCCATATGCTGCCAATGCGCCCGCGCCCGTCGCAGCCCCGTTAGCGGCTGGCAAGAATGCTCCGGCTGTTCAGCCTGCTGTAGAGAAAGCCGTTGTGCTCAGTCCGCGTGGTCGCAAACTGCAGGCCGCAGTTGCCGAACTGAAAGACTACAGCACTGCCTCGCACGCTCAGCTCTCAAAAATTGCAGCGCAGATCGCCGGTCAGATCGAAGCCGATAGCACCAGCCACGCAGGTCTGATTCGCGCGATTCAGGTTGGCGGCCTCGTCGCCGCACTGTTATTGCTGGGCGCGATCTTCTTCTACTTCGCTCGTAACCTTCGCAAGGACGAAGCCGTTTCGATGCGCGCACGCAAAGAAACCGCGGACATTCTGCGTACGGTAGGCGAAGGTCTGTTCCTGCTCGACAAAGAGCTGAAGCTCGGTAGCGAGCGTTCATTGGCACTGAATACGATTTTCCGCCGTGAAGATTTCAGCGAACTGACCTTCGACTCATTGTTGAAGGGCATCGTGCCGGAGAAGACGCTCAAGACCGCAATGGACTACGTGGCGCTGCTGTGGGGCGAGCGAGTCAACGAAAAGCTGGTCAAGACGATCAACCCGCTGAACGAAGTTGAAGTGCACTTCGACAATCCCTCGGGCGGTTTCGATACGCATTATCTCGAGTTCGATTTCAACCGCGTGAAATCCGAAGGCTCGCTGTCGCACTTGCTGGTTACGGTGAACGATGTGACCAAGCGCGTGATGCTGTCACGTGAGCTGCAGGAATCGCAGGAGAAGGCACAGGCTCAGCTCGATCTGCTGCTGCGCATCCTGCACGTCGAGCCCGACAATCTGACGGGCTTTCTCACCGATGCTGATGTCTCGCTCAAGATGGTCAACTCCATTCTCAAGGAGCCAGCCCGCGAAGAGACGGCGTTCCGCGCGAAGATCGATGGCATTTATCGCCAGGTTCACGCAGTCAAAGGCGAGGCGGCAGCGCTCGGTCTGAAGACCGTCGAACAGCGTGCACACGCATTCGAAGAGTCGCTCAATGACCTCAAGTCTCGCCAGAATCTTTCAGGCAGCGATTTCCTCCCGCTCGTAGTCAAGCTCGACGACCTGTTCAATCACCTTGCACAGGTTCGTGAAATGTTGAGTCGTCTCGTCGATCTGCACCACGCGATCGCTTCGCGTCGCACAGCCGGCGGCACAGTGGAAGCTTCGAAGGTCGATGCCTGGCTGTCAGGTAAGTCTGAACAGACGATGCAGATGAAAGCGCTGCCACAGCAGCAGCCGTCATCGGAAGGCGAAGTATCGGTTGGCTTGGAACGCACGCTCGAAGATCTGGCGAATCGTGTGGCCTCCTCTCACGAGAAGCGAGTCACGTTGAAATGCGTTGGCCTCACGCAGGTCCCCGAAGCGTACAAGCGTGCGGTCAAGGACATCACCATTCAGCTCGTACGTAACGCAGTCGTGCACGGCATCGAGACGCCCGATCAGCGCACGAAAGCGCAGAAGGCTGAAAGCGGTTTGCTCGGCGTCGAGTTCACACAGCGCGGCAACGAAGGTTTTGAACTCGTCGTGCAGGACGATGGTCGTGGTCTGCAGCTCGAGCGAATCAAAGAAGTAGCAGTCGAACGTGGATTGATCACACCTGCGCAAGCTGCGCTGCTGGATCCGCGTCAGACCATGGCTCTGATTTTCCGTCCCGGCTTCTCCACTGCGGACAAGGTCACGACTGACGCAGGCAGAGGCGCAGGCATGGATCTCGTACGCATTCTGGTTGCAGAACTCGGTGGCCGCGTAGGCCTTGCTTCAGCTGGCGGACGATTCTCCAAGTTCAAAATCTGGCTTCCCGCAACAACAAACGCTGCTGCTGCATAACGGGCCGCATTCACCGGACCAAGCACTAGAAGAGGGATATCAATGGCGATCGCGAACGCAAAAGCTCAACCGTTGACGAACGGCAAGCTCAAGCTCATGATCTGTGACGATTCGAACATAATCCGTCGCAAGATCGAGCGAGAGTTGCAGATTGAACGTCTGCAAGTCATCGCAACCGCCGCAAACGGCAAGCTGGCTGTTGAAGCCTTCCGCAAGGAACCTGCCGATGTGGTGACGATGGATATCACGATGCCCGAGATGGACGGCATCGAATGTGTAGAGAACCTGGTCAAGATCAAACCCGATGTGTTGATCCTGGTCATCTCCGCCTTATCCGATAAGGCCACTGCCATCGAAGCGTTGAAGAAAGGTGCAAACGGCTTTCTGTGCAAACCGTTCACAGATCGTCAGCTCACAGAGGCGCTTGAAGAGCTGTTGAGGGGCGCCGGCAATGATGACTAAAGTCGAATTGGAAACCTTCGTCGAAGGAACGACGAATTATTTTGCGACTGCTGCCAACCAACCAGCGTCGGTTGGGTCTCCGTACATCGTTCAAGAAGGGCGGCCCACGGTTCAGGAATTCACTGGTCTGATCAGTATTGCAGGCAAACGCCGCGGCATCGTGTACTTCACTGCATCGCGCCCGATGCTCACCGTAATGCTCATGCGCATGGGCGAGACGGAGCTCACGCAAGAGAACATGTGCGATCTGGTGGGCGAAGTTGCCAACACCATTTCAGGTAATGCGCGTCGTGATTTCGGCAAAGACTTCATGATCTCCGTTCCGACGGTCGTTGCGGGTGAACCCGAAAAGATTGTCACGCCCGACAACACTCGCTCGTTCGTGATCCCGATCAACTGGCGCAGTCATTCGGCGCAACTCGTCGTCTGCCTGGAATAATCCGGGCAGGCGCACAGCTAGCACGACGCGCTTTCAGCTTCTCCTCTCGATGCAATGCAACGCCGGCAGCCCGACCCGACGCTAAGCGCGGTCCACTCAGTCGGCTCTCTCGATGCAGATCCTGTAGATGTTGTTGTACTCAGCTCCGATGAGGGGCTGATCTCGACCTTGCAGGAAGCAGCCGGTACGGCCAACGTCATCTGGCATGCACCTTCCGAAGATGCAGCGGTCGATCTGCTCGTTGGCGGTCGATGCGGCATCTTCATTGCGGACCTCGCGGTGGTTCGCACCGACGCTTCAGCCCTTCTCGAAAAATTACAGGCGCAGTTTCCAGAACTGGTACTACTGGGTGCGGGGCGTCGCGAAGACGAAGGCGCTGTTGCTCGGTTGATCAGCAAGGGCCACGTCTATCGTTTCCTGCACAAGCCAGTTTCACCCGCGCGCGCCAATCTGTTTCTAGCCACGGCCACCCGACGCTATCGAGAGCTCGTCCCTGGCATCTCGCCTGCGATGGCAACGGTCCGGCATTTCACACAGCCATCCAACCGAGGCACCTTGCTGCTGGGTATCGGTGTCGTGGCAGCGCTGGCACTCGTGGGCGTTGGGATGTTGATGATGCGTCCCTCGACGCACGACATCGCGCCGACTGCAGTTGAACCTGTCGCCTCGGCGAACGCTCCTGCAACTGCGACCACGAGCCCCGCCGATGAGATT
>JBJMWN010000375.1:0-4264 GCA_045810085.1 Povalibacter sp.
GCTCCAGCCCCGACAGCACCCGCTGCTGAACCTGCGTCAGGTGCCGAGCAGACAGCGCCGCCCCAAGTGGTAGGGCAAGAAGCGACGCCCGAAACGCCTGCACAGGAATCGACGGCCGAAGCTGCGGCAGCGGCTGAGCAAACGCCGACGCCCGAGACAATTCCTGAAGTCGTGCCCAATACTGCGGTCCAACCGCCTGTGTCACCGGCACCCGTGCAGGTGCACTTCGTGAGCCCCGACACGCAAGTGCATTTCGAATTGCGCGGACCCGGAGAATCGTCTCTGACGAGCAAGGCCGGTGATGTTCTCGCCATCGCACCAGGAAAGTATCGAGTGGTGAGTTCTGGTGCTCAGTTGGAGACATTCGAGCAAGAGGTCACGTTCGACGGCGAGGGTCCTCAGGAATACAGCGTTGAGCTGTGTGCTGAGCGAAAGCACGAGCGCGAGAACTTCGCGGGTCAAGTTGTCGATGAGCGAGTGTGTGCGAGCACTGCACAGTGCGAATCCATGTTCCTGGTTCTGAGCGAGGAGGCCGACCAACTCGTCAAAGATCGCGCGTTCCGAACGCAACAATGTGCGAAGTGGCACGCGAATGCATCGCCTGACGGCAAGTGGACGTTGGACACCAAGTGTGACGGAGCAACGACATGCCGTATCGAGATCGCTGAAGGTGCGTGCACGTTCGCTGAACCGCCTCGCAGCGTGCGCGGCGGAGAGTGTCCGCGGGGTGAGCTCAAATGAAGATGAGCAGAATGATTGCGAGTGAACCCGGGGCATCACCTGCCCAGCTTTCCAACTAAATTGGCTTTTGAGCTACCGAGGTGAAGACACACTCGTGCCTTTTTGTTTCTTTCTAGCGGGTCCGTATGAGGCGAGTAGCAATCTTCGTGGATGTGCAGAACATCTACTACACCATGCGGCAAGCACTGCATGCTCACTTCGATTACAACGCGTTCTGGCGGCGAGTCACCTTGGATCGTGAAGTCGTCAAGGCCACGGCGTTTGCCATCGATCGTGGCGATCAGAAGCAACGACAGTTCCAGAACATCCTTCGCGGCATCGGCTTTGAAGTGAAGCTCAAGCCCTTTATCGCTCGCGCGGACGGATCTGCGAAAGGTGACTGGGATGTAGGCATCACGCTGGACGTGTTGGATGTCGTCAACGACGTGGACATCGTGGTTCTCGCGTCGGGAGACGGTGACTTCGACTTGTTGGTGCGGAGACTGCGCGAGCGGCACTCGATCGAAGTCGAGGTTTACGGCGTGCCGCAGCTCACTGCGACTTCACTGATCCACGCCGCAACACGCTTCGTGCCGATCGACGCGGAGTTGGCGTTGAAGGTGGATTCCAAGGACTAGCGACGAACCCAGCGGATCCGCATGGGATTTCCGTACACGCATCACGTGTGCTTGGTCGCAGATAAAGCCGGAGCAGGCAAGCTCCAAAGCGCGTCCATGCTTTCGGTCGTCAGGTTTGCACGTCCGCAAATCTCTTTCGGATAGCGAGGTTCGGAGGAGAAGAATCAGGTCGTCTGAACAGATCTATTTCTGTCCCGCGGCGACAACTCCGAAGTAGCGGATCTGACACCGCGATGTACACAGTAGTAGTGCTTCGCGCAATTGTGTGTAGTTGCAGCCGGCGCATACTGAGAAGGCGAGGGACATGTGAGCGAATCATGTCGCGTTCGTTGCAACAACTCGTGGGTAGAGCGCAATGAATGATCGGAAACGATTCTGGCGTTTGCTGCCATTGCTGGTCGCGTTCACGCTGATGATGGGTTCGGGGTGGGTTTCTTGCTCGTACAACTCCCCAAACACCGCCGCTAATTTGCCGAACACTCCCGGGCATGCGGCGCTCTCGTTCGCGACGGAGCTGGACCTCAAGGATGACACGGGCCAGTCGCGGCGGGTGTTCGCCGCCGGTGAGTTGATTCACATGATCCTCACGGTGCGCAATCGGTTGCCCGAGACTGTTCAGGTGGATATGGCCACGTCACGAACCTACGACTTCATCGTTGTCCGCGAGAACACAGACACAATCATTTGGCAGTGGTCCAACCTGCATCCGGAAGTACGCACGCCGACCACCATCGCGTTCGGGCCGGGGGAGACGCAAACGTTCGAAGTGGTCTGGAATCAACTCAACAATGCTGGGCTGCCAGTCGCACTGGGCGGCTTCGAGGCGCGCGGCGCGATTGTTTATCAGGGCTTCGACATCAACCCCATGCAGCCAAACCAGCTCGCTTCCCCACCGGTCAAGTTCGTTATTCAGTGAATGGAAATCGCCGGGAAACCAAGGGAGCACAAAGGGGAGAGATCTATTTCCGGAAGCTAGATTTTGAACGGCGTGGCGCAACTGTGATAACGGGTGGTGCTTCCCGCGAGCTGCTCCACTCCACGTGACTGGCGGCTGGGCGTAGTGACCCGATACGAACGGACGCGAGAGACCTTCGAGATGTCCGAACTCACTTCAGCAGAGGATGATCTTTCGGTAGCTGCTTTGCGTACCAAAGAGTGATTTTGTGTCGCATGGATTTCTCGCTGACCTGATCCTCCGGCAAGGGCTGAATCACCGCGTCATGGACCAGCAATCGATACACGTATCGTAGTTTCTCGCCGGCCGAATCAGCTGCTTCAAAGATCACGGCCCCGCGTCCTTCCGCATACTTCATTGCGGCGGGCAACGCTTCCTTGAAGAGTTCCGCTTCGTGCTTGAGCATTTTCAAAGGGCATCTCCAAGAGCGAACGACGATGGCCGATGATACGTCAACCGCAGTCGGTCGCCGCGGCGAGCGCTTACGTCATATTTTTCCCTTAACCTACTTGCGCGAGAGCGCTTGCGACCTTTCCGTTCTGCGGCTTCGCGCGGTGCACTCCATCCCAGAGAGGATCACTTCTCCGCGTGCAGCGTCGTGTTGAAGAGGTACTGGCTGTCGAAATCCGTTTGCTCGCCGGGCTTCTTGTTCTTGACGGGTTGCAGCCGGGCGGTGAGCGGCTTGTGCCATTTCCACGCGAGCGCCGCTACATCGCCCAGTATCTTCGCGAGACGCTCTTCACTGACATCACCTGGCAGCGGTACGGTGTCGAGTCCGGTTCCGCACACCGACGAATACGCGAGCAACGAATCGATGTCGTACATGTTCTGAGCCCAACGCTGGGCGAGTCGCTTATCTTCCATCACCGGCAGCATCAGACCCGCAAAGCCGACTTGCTTCACTTGCACGGCCTTCACTGCGGAGGTGATCGCGAACGCCGCCGTCATTGTGCCGTTCGCGCCGAAGCTGGAACCTGTGTAACGCTCGATCGCATCGCCAATGGACACATCACCTAATGGTGCAGGTGTGGGATCGACGCCGACGAACGTCCATCCGGTCGATGCAGCGACGGCATTACCGATATCTTCGCCAACACGCGCATGGATTGTCAGCTGACGCGTGAGCTCGGCAACAGATGCGTCGAAGTCCCCGTGAGTCTTGCCAAACACATCCTGCACGATGTTTGCGGCTTCAAAGCCCAACGAGAACTGTTTGCCAGCGCCCGTGTGATAAGCGCCAGGATAAAAAGGACCGAGTGGCTTCAGCATCGCAGTCGCGGCGAACAGAAAGGTACCCTGACTGCGCTCGCTATGATCGGCCACGTACCGCACGAGCTTCGCGCTCTCGCGGATCGTGTTCCAATGAATGCCATCGTCATCGGCGATGATTGCACTCGCATTCAAGTGCGGTAGTGTGGACAGCACTTGTGCCAGCAGACGCATCGATTTCGGATCATCGGTGTCATGTAGCATCGCCGGTCCGATGTTCGGCATGAATCCGTCCTTCTGCGACAGATCATCTAAAGACTTGAGAAACGCGAGCGCTTCTTTATCGGACAGGCCTTCGATCAGCTCTGCAAATGGCTGCGTCACGATGCGCACAGTCTGCGTCTCGTAGCCGCGCCGGGCGAAGTCGGCCTTTGCGACATTGAGCACCTTCATCGCCTCATCGATCTGCTTTTCGTAGCGCGCTCGATCAATGCGCACGAATGCCGTGACGGTGCGAACGTTCGGCTTCGCGTCGGGCGCTGCGTACGCCTCAGGTAACGCGAGTGCACACAAGAGAAGAGCGGCAACTAGGTATTTCATCTTGCTACTTCCGGGCCCTCACCGGAGCCGAGTATGTCACCCGCGTGGCTGGAAGGTTGGCGTCTGACCAGAACCGTCTGCTTTTTCGGTGAGCGAACGTGGTCGCCATCGACATCAGCGCCTATGCGGGATCAATCGATGA
>JBJMWN010000376.1:0-5917 GCA_045810085.1 Povalibacter sp.
GGCGGCGTCTGAAAGTCCTTGCGAGCAAGTCCGCGTGAGGCCTGCACACCTCGCGGCAAGCCGCTGCGGTTGGAATAGTCGCGCTGAGTGGTCCCTCGGTCACGACGGTGCGCCGCATTCACGCCAGTGAAGGCCGCAATGTCGAGCAACGTGATTCCGACGACGAGCGCCATAGCGAGCATCGCGTTGTCGCGCTTGGGATTGTTGCGGTGAAGTGCTGCTGCAAGCGTGGTGATATCGAGAACATCGCCTGCAATCCGCGAGGCCAGGCCGACAGGCTTGTCGACGGAAAGCGTCGGCACCGCACTCGCTAGTTCACGCGCGCCATAAGAACGAATCAACATCTCCTTGCCGTCGAGTCCGAGCATGCGTGCGAGTTGACCGGGCGCGACTAACTCCGTGACGCCGAGTCCGATCGAGAACCAACCGAGCGCACGCGCCAGCCGATCCGGGCCCGTGAGTGAGCTTGGACCCTTGCGCTTGATCCGTGGATCGCCTGGTGAACGAGCGATGTGAGTGACGTTCGTGAGTGGCATGGTGAACCTCGTGAAGTTAGTGTGCTCGGGGCTGAAGCATGACTTTGATGCAGCCGTCCGCCTTGTCACGGAATGTTCGGTACATCTCGGGTCCTTCGGAAAGATCGACCTTGTGAGTGATCACAAAGGATGGATCGATCTGTCCGTCCTCGATGCGACGAAGCAGGTCATCCGTCCAGCGCGGCACATGCGCCTGCGCCATTCGGAACGTCAGACCTTTGTTCATCGCCTGGCCCAACGGAATCTTGTCAGCGAGACCGAGGTACACACCGATGATCGAAATGACGCCAGCCGGTCGACACGCGTAGATCATTTGGCGGAGCACGTGCGGGCGATCGTTCTCCAGCATGAGCATTTGCTTGGCGCGGTCGATCAGTGTGTCGGGCGCGCCCAGAGATACATGATTCTCCGTGCCGACCGCATCGATGCACTTGTGCGGTCCTTCCCCAGCCGTCAACTCGTTGAGTCGATCGAGGACGCTTTCCTCTTCGAAGTTGATTGTGGTCGCGCCGGCAGCCGCCGCCATCGACAGACGCTCGGGCAAGCAATCGATCGCGATGACTTGCTCAGCGCCGAGCAAGATCGCAGAACGAATCGTCATCTGACCGACGGGTCCGCATCCCCAGATCGCGACCGTATCGCCAGGCTGAATGTCCGCTTGCACCGCTGCCTGCCATCCGGTCGGAAGGATGTCCGACAGAAAAAGTAGTTTCTCATCGTCAATGCCATCTGACACTTTGACGTGAGTCGTATCCGCAAAGGGCACCCGCAAATATTCTGCTTGTCCGCCGGGATAGCCGCCGGTGAGATGTGTGTAGCCGAACAAGCCCGCCGTTCTGTGGCCGAACACCTTATCGCCCAACTCTCCCTTTCGATTGCTCTGCTGGCATACCGAGTAGTTGCCGCGACGGCACTGATCACATTCGCCGCACTGGATCGTGAATGGAATGACGACGCGGTCGCCCTTCTTGAGCTTTGCCTTGGCGGCCTTTCCGACCTCGACGACTTCACCCATCGTCTCGTGACCCATGATGTCGCCGGGCAACATCGCGGGGAGCAGATTGTGAAAGAGGTGAAGATCAGAGCCGCAGATTGCGCAACTCGTCACCTTGATGATCGCATCGCGCGGATGCTCGATCGCAGGATCAGACACCGTGTCGTAACGAATGTCCTCTTTGCCGTGCCACACAAGCGCTTTCATGCAAACCTCCTGCGATGTTTGGAGATTGCTTTATGCCCCTGCCGCACGCCGTTGAGTATTCGGAGCATGACTAGGGAACGTTCCGAGAGTCGAAGCGTTGACGGCGAGCCGGCAAAGTGCCGCAGGACCGAACGATGTCGCACGACGCAACAAAGAGCGCAGTCGAAAGAATCGAGGACGCTGGCGCCGTGCTCGCAATCCAGTCGCGATCTCATGAAGCTACGTTGTCGTCGATTCCCGATTTCGTGTACGCGTTCGATCCGCAACGACGCTTCGCTTACGCTAATCCGGCAACGCTCGCTTTGTTCGGCCTGTCGGCGAACGAGATGCTCGGCAAAACGTTCGCGGATCTCGACTGTCCGACAGAGCTCGCTGACCGGCTCACCGCTCATATCGATTTGATCCTGAGAGATGGAGTCACTGTCGAGGACGAGGTCTACTACCGTAGTCCGACCGGACACGCCGCTTACTTCGCATTCTTATGGGGACCGGTTCGCGGCGAGGACGGCTCGGTCGAACTGGTGGTCGGCGTTTCACGAGATACAAGCGAACGCCGCGCGATCGAGGAGAAGCTGAGGAAGAGCGAAGTTCGCCTGCGCGCCGCCACAGAATTGGTCGGCGTCGGAATTTATTCGTGGGACCCGCTCACCGGCGCGCTCGAATGGGATGAGCGACTGCGAGCGATGTGGGGTCTCTCACCAGATGTCGAGGTCGACACGGACGTCTTTGAATCGTGTATTCATCCCGATGATCTGCCGAGCGTACGTCAAGCAATCGCGGCATGCGTCGACCCGCTCGGCGATGGGACATACAACATCGAATATCGCGTGATTGGTCGCAATGACGGCATGACGCGCTATATCGCGACCGCCGGACGCACGACCTTTTCAGAGGGCCGCGCAGTCGGCTTCATCGGTGCGGCGATCGACGTCACCGCGCAACGCCGCACCGAAGCGGCGATCCGAGCGAGCGAAGCACAGTTCCGCAACTTCGCAGCCCACAGCAGCAACCTGATCTGGATCGCCGATCCGACGCAGGACGCGATCGTTTATCGCAGCGCCGCTTACGAGAGGATCTGGGGCGTGCCGTGTTCGGAAGGACCCAGCGCCCTGATTGACTGGATCAAAGATGTTCATCCCGACGATCGAAAGCAAGTCGAACACGCTCTTGCATCTCTGAAGGGCGGAGATGTTGCACAGTTTGAGTATCGGATCGTGCGACCGTCCGATGGCACCATTCGCTCGCTTCGCGACACGAGCTTTCCGATACGCGATGAACGTGGCGCGGTGGCGCGAATCGGCGGCATCACCGAGGATCGGACCCAGGAAGATGTTCGTCAGGTTTATATCGTCTCGACGCGAGCCGCCGAGGCTCGTCAGCTAGCTCGCCTCGTCAGGGCCGCAGGCTATCGCGCGCGAACTTATGAAAGCAGCTCCGCGTTTCTCGAAATTGCTCCGGTGCTCGCGCCCGGCTGTGTTCTCGTGGATCTCCGCAAGGCGAGGGCTCAGGGACTCTCGATCCCGCGCGAGCTCAAGGTGCGATCGATCACATTGCCGACGATCGCACTCGACGCAGGCGCGAACGTCGGCGCTGCGGTTGCCGCAATGAAAGCAGGCGCTGTCGACTATGTGATTGTCACGGAAGAAGCGTCTCTACGTGCCGCGCTCACGAACGCCATGGCGGAATGTCACAGCACAGTGCGACCAGTGATACCCGATGAGAACGCAGGAGCCCGCGTTGCAAGATTGACGCCGCGTGAGCGCGAGGTACTCATCGGCCTGATCGAGGGCGGGACCAACAAGTCGATCGGGCGGAAGCTCGGTATCAGTCCTCGCACAGTGGAGTTGCACCGCGCCCAAGTGATGAACCGCCTCAACGCGAGCAGCCTGACAGAGCTGGTACAGATCGCTTTGGCCGCAGGTATCAGCGCGCGGGTTGGCATAAGTCGAACTCAGCAGGGGAGCATTTGAAATCGACTGGCTCAGCACTCGATGACATTCACTGCGAGTCCACTTCGGGCCTGAAGACCCATGGCCGATGATCAGATCGTTCCACTGCGACGGTTGCGAGTGGAAATCTTCGGACCGGATCTGCTCGGAGTAGCTTTTGTGAGGTCCGCGGCTGGCGAGCTTCCCGCCGCAAACTCTTTCCAGGACCGCGCACAAGTACGTCCATGTAGCTGCTGCGACGACCGCCATCCATGGCGGATCGACGCTCCTGGAAAGAGTTTCCGACGCGAAGCTGCTGGTTTACTTGCAGCAAATCTCGAGAGGTCTGCTTTCAGCAGTTAGACGGCACCTAGTTGCACAATCAATAACAACGATTCACCAGTTCCGACAGTGAACTGCGAGGTTCTGTCCGTCAAATACTGTGCGCACGCCGCCATCGCGAAAATTCCGCAAGCCGCGATTGATTTTCCATCGACCACGCGTCCAAAGACGACGTACCAGCTACAGCGCTACCGAGATCACGCAGTAAAACGCGAGGCTCTGGAAAATGTGCTCATCCCATACAAGCTGCCAGAATTCGCATGCCGCTATCGCTTGCTGGTTTCCAGGAAGCGATTTGTTCTTGGAATGGTCCAACTGTTGCGGTTGCGGAAATGTTGCCCTGAAATGATGGTCAACATAGGGAATTTCCTGTTTCGCTATCGAAATGTGCTCTTTCCGATGGCCTACGTACTGCTGTTCCTGCCGGGTCCGCGACTGTTCGATGATTCCCTGCTCGCCGCGTGGGTGGGAGGCTCCGTTGCTGCCTTGGGTCAGATGATCAGAACGCTGACGATCGGACTGCGGTACATCATCCGCGGCGGGCGCCGCAGGCGCGTGTATGCGGAGGACTTGGTGACTGACGGCATTTATGCTCTATGCCGCAATCCCATGTATGTGGGCAACGTGTTCATTGTCATAGGCATATCGTTTGCAGCGAATTCGCTCACGACTGTCGTCTGTGCTTTCCCTCTTGTCATACTCGCCTATGCCGCAATCATTGCGGCCGAAGAGCGTTTCTTATTAGGGCGGTTTGGAGCAGCCTTCATCGACTATTGCGCTGAAGTGCCGCGCTGGGTTCCGCGAACAACAGCCATCAGAACGGCAATTGCGAACAGCTCATTCCACTGGCGTCGCGTGATCATAAAGGAATACGGGACGCCGTTCGGTTGGATCAATACCTTGTGCTTAGTGACACTGTTTAATTTGTGGCGCGATGATTTGCTCGCCGATCGAACAGAAGCGATCCAGGTACTGACCGGTACAATGGTGCTAACCACCGTCCTGTGGCTCATCGCGTGGATCGCGAAGAAGACTCGCCTTATGGTGGCGGACTGATGATGAACCGTCCCTCACTCCCGCAGAAGCGACCTATTGGGACTGTGCAACACGAGCAGAATGGCCCAGATTTCCTTCAGCTTGAATGGTGCCTACTGACCAACGAGCTTGCCCTTATTCCACGGCCCCTGATGGATCGCAGTTGAGTCCAGCATGACGATCTCCTTCGGGCTGAGGGGATCACCATGATGGTTGCTAACGACCCGAGCAGATATTCATCATCGTGGCCTTTGCGGGTTAGTGTTCGCTTAGCAGTCAGCCTTGTAAGCTTGTTGGACTGAAACCCGTGCACTTCGCGGCGGATCGTCTATCTTCAACGCGGTCGTTCAATCACCTCAAGGAGCATCGACATGGCTAAAGGCGAACAACAAAAGAAGCAGGAAAAAAAGCAACCGGCGAAAACTTTGGAGGAAAAGCGCGCCGCCAAAAGAGAGAAAAAAGCTAACCGTCGCTGAGCATCCCGTTCGGATCTGAGCGATTTGCGGTCGACCACGGCCAAGTGGAGCCGTTTCCATCCGGGAACGGTTCTACTCAAGATGGATTAGCGCCAGAAACATCTTAAGCGGCTTATTAGCGGCCGGCATCGCAGTAGTTTCTATCCTACTTCTTCTTCTTCTTCTTCTGCTCGCGCTTGGTGCCTGTACACGAAGGAAGTTGGGGAACACCATCCAATTGTGTTCGGCATGATGTCCGCTTCTAGCCGAAAGCACGCAATCAGTCGGTTTCGTGCACATCAGCCGCGCGAGACGCTCCTCACGCGGCCCAATGAATTCGATGCTGTTACTCGGCAACCACGAGCAACACATCAATGTTGCCGCGCGTCGCGTTCGAGTATGGGCACACGACATGCGCCT
>JBJMWN010000377.1:0-11183 GCA_045810085.1 Povalibacter sp.
AGCGTCGGCGGCGCCATCGCAGCGAGCGCCTACGATCCCGAAGGCCGTGAAGCGAACGAAATTGTCGATGAAGCCGAGCGCCTCGTCTTTGAAATTGCAGAAAGTGGCAGTAAGGCAGGCTCAGGTTTCGTACCGCTGCGAAACGAGCTCGGCTCCGTTATCGATCGTCTCGACATGCTGGCTCAGAACAAGGGCCAGCTCACGGGGGTGAGCAGCGGATTTAACCGACTCGATGAAATGACCGCTGGCCTGCAGAAGGGCGATCTCATCGTCATCGCGGGTCGGCCTTCGATGGGCAAGACCACTTTCGCACTCAACATCGCAGAGAACGCGGCCTTTGGTCCGAAGAAGGCGAAGGTCGGCGTGTTCAGCATGGAAATGTCGCGCGAGCAGCTGGCCTTCCGCATGATCTCCTCGCTCGGCCGTGTCGATCAAAGCCACTTGCGTATCGGCAACATCGACGGTGAAGAATGGTCGCGCGTGAACACTGCGATCAGCATGATGAAAGAAGCATCGATCTTCATCGACGACACCGGCGCTCTGACGCCAACCGAAGTGCGAGCGCGTGCGCGTCGATTGAAGCGCGAGCATGGGCTCGATCTGATCGTTCTCGACTACTTGCAGCTGATGCAGGTGTCGGGCAACACGGAAAATCGAGCGACAGAAATCTCAGAGATCTCGCGTTCGTTGAAAGCGCTCGCGAAGGAACTCGCGGTTCCAGTGATCGCACTTTCTCAGCTCAATCGCAGTGTCGAGCAACGCACCGACAAGAAGCCGGTGATGTCGGATCTGCGTGAGTCGGGCGCTATTGAACAGGACGCCGATCTGATCATGATGATTTATCGCGAAGAGGTGTACGACAAGAACACCACGCGCAAAGGGATCGCCGACATCATCATCGCCAAGCAACGTAACGGCGAGATCGGTGAGATCCAGCTGACGTTCCTCGGCAAGTACACCAAGTTCGAAAACTTTGCGCCTGAGTCGGCCTACGGGGACGGACCGTTCAGGTGAGTTTTCCGGCCGCGACGATGGACGCGGATGCGCTGCGCCACAATCTGGCCGTGGTTCGCAGCATCGCTCCCGGATCCCGTGTTCTCGCAGTCATCAAAGCCAATGCTTACGGCCATGGGATCGTCGAAGCTGCGCGTGCGCTTCACTCAGCCGATTCATTCGGTGTCGCAAGGATCGGTGAGGGGCTGACGCTCCGTGCAGCGGGAATAAACGGGCCTGTTCTGCTGCTCGAAGGCGTCTTCAGCAACGAAGAGCTTGCGCAGGCCGCTGCCGCGCATTTCGAACTCGTCGTTCACGAGTTCAAACAAATCGAATTGCTCGAGCTTGCCGCAGCCAATGCTCGATTCACGGTGTGGATCAAGCTCAACACCGGAATGAATCGACTGGGCTTTACCAGTGAACAATTTCACCAGGCGCTGCAACGCTTGAAAGCCTGTGCCAGCGTTGGTCAGATCAGACTCATGACTCATCTGGCAGGTGCGGAAGAGGCGGGCGGTGACAGTGCGCGGCGTCAGATCGAAAAATTCCAATCACTCACTGCTGGCATCGAGGCACCGCGGAGCATCGCTAACTCCGCAGGAGTAATTGGCTGGCCAGAGGCACGGACAGACTGGGTGCGACCGGGCCTGATGCTCTATGGTCTGTCGCCTGTTCCAGGTCGCGATGGCACACAGCTCGGACTGCGGCCCGTGATGACGCTATCCACTCAACTCATCACTGTGCGTCGCGTGTCGCGCGGCGAAGGTGTCGGTTACAACGCGATCTGGAAAGCACCACGAGATTCGCTGATTGGTATTGCGGCAATCGGCTACGGCGACGGCTATGCGCGTAACGTTCGGAGCGGGGCGCCTGTTTTGGTGAACGGTCGGCCAGCGCAGGTTGCGGGCCGCGTTTCGATGGACATGACGGCCATCGATGTGACCGATCTGCCAGATGCAAAGGTCGGAGACGACGTGGTGCTCTGGGGCGAGGGAGTGCCTGCGGAATCAGTCGCACCGTTTGCCGACACGATCTCGTATGAACTCGTCTGCGGGATCACCCAGCGCGTGGCGCGGGTGTGGAAATGATCTGAGTTGCCAGCAAGTCAGCTTGCTGGCAACTCGCTCGAAGAGCTTTCAGCCCTCGAAAAAGCCCATCTTGACGCCGGCGAGCAGGATCACATCGTTGTCCTGCAGCTTGCGAGCCTGTTCTCCGATCCCCGTGCCATTCACCAACGGATAGTCGTTGGGCTTGCCGCTGTCGACGTGGACGATGAAGAAGCCATCGGCACGACGCGTGATCGCAGCAACCTGCACACCCGGACGACCCAGCGTCGTCAGTGCCTTATTCAGTTCGAGTTCACGACCTGCGAACGCGCCGCTGAGTACCTGCAGCTTCGCCTTCGGTAACGCGACAGGCTGCTCGCTTTGAGCGGGCATACGACCCGTGGCGAGTGTGGCAGACGGTTTAGCGGCCGCAGCTGGCGGTGGAGCAGCAGGAGCGATGGCTGACGCCTTCTTCGCAGCGGCTGCGGCAACCGCAGATCCCGGCGTAATGATCATGGTTTTCTCGAACTCATCGGGTTCGGAATCCATGCTCGGCGTATCGACGAAGCGCAGCTGATGATGACCCACGGTCACCACATCGCCGTGCTGCAGCGCATGCTTTTTGATCAGCTTGCCGTTGACGTATGTGCCATTGGTGCTGTTCAGGTCCTCAAGGAACGAGTCGTTGAGGATGTTGATGACGAGCGAGTGATGACCGCTGACGGCAGGGTTATCGATGCGGATATCGTTATCCGGCAAGCGACCCACCGTGTAACGTTCCTTGTTCATGTTGTACTCGGCCATCACCTGGCCATCCAGGCTAAGGATCAACCGTGCCATATCGTGTGCCTCGTCCCCAGACCAGCGCTGTTAGTTAACCGAACCAGCGCAGGATTTTGTCAACAACCCCATTCTTTGCTGCGAACGAGTCGACAACTTGCGCAAGAATAATCGAGACATTGTCACGGCCGCCGTTATCGTTCGATAGCTGAATCAACTGCTTAGCAACCGTTTCCAGACTAGCACTAAAGGTGCTTATTGTTAAATGTATGTCGTCGTCTTCGACCATATCCGACAGCCCATCGGAGCAAAGGACGTAAAAATCGCCCTTTTCGGCCGGGTGTTCGTGCAATTCGACGTCGACTGTAGGCTCCACGCCTAAGGCGCGGGTCACGTAATTCTTGTTGGTGGCGCGCTGGGCTTCCGCCTGAGAGTAGAAGCCCCGATCGACCAGTTCCTGCAGCAAGGAGTGGTCCATGGTCATCTGTTCGAAACGATTGGCGCGCATGCGATAGGCGCGCGAATCGCCCACGTGTGCGATTGCGACCTTGTTGTTGAAGAACAAGCAGGCGACGACCGTTGTGCCCATCCCTTCGCATTGAGGCTGGGTTTTCGCAGTCTGGTAGATGATCTTGTTCGCACGAGCGATCGCATCTCGAAGGATGATGCTGGGCCGCTGCATACCCGTCTCCGGGTCTTCAGTGTTCATGTCCTGGTGTTCGACGGCTTCTTTCACCAGGCTCATGATGGTTTTGACAGCGATGCCGCTGGCGACTTCGCCGGCGTTGTAGCCGCCCATGCCATCGGCGAGTACGAACAGACCGATATCGGCATCCACGCCAATCGTGTCTTCGTTGTGCTCACGCACGCGACCCACGTCGCTCAAGCCGACTGATCGAATTTTGCCGCGCATCACAACGACCTCCCTGGTGGTGCGCGATGGCAGGAATCAATGAGTCCGTTCAGCATCACGGCAGCAACCACTCGTGTGCTGGTGCAGACTTTTGCGGTTCGAGGCTCTTGGCGCAGGCGCGCAGATCAGCCGCGAATTCACCGCAACTTGCGTATCGGTCATCTGCCGACTTGGCCAATACGCGATCGATGATCGCATCGATGCTCTCCGGCAGCTCCGGTCGAACCATACGAACAGGCGTGTGCGATTCGGTGGCAATCTTTTGCATCAGTCGCGGCATGGATTCAGCGCGGAAGGGCAATTGACCCGTGAGCAAGTGATACAGGCTCACTCCGAGTGCGAACTGATCGGATCGGCCATCAAGGCTGCGTCCCTCCAGTTGCTCGGGTGACATGAATGAAGGCGTGCCCAGGACGATTCCGGTTTTAGTTCGGCTTGTATCGGTCAGTCGTGCAATCCCGAAGTCAGTGATCTTCAATTCATCGCTTTCGGGATTGAACATTATATTAGCTGGTTTGATATCGCGATGAACTACGTTCTGCCGATGCGCATAGTCCAGCGCTTCGGCGACTCGCGCCACGAGTGTCATCACGGTTCTGGGCGGCAGCAGGCGCGAACTGTCTGTGTAATGGCTGAGGTGCTGGCCACGCAGATATTCCATCGCGATGTATGCGAGCCCCTGGTCTTCACCTGCGTCGTACACCGTGACGATCGAGGGGTGATTGAGGCGGCCGGCCATTTCAGCTTCGCGGAAGAATCGCGCGCGCGCTTCTTCGAGATCGGATTCTTCGAATTCATCCGCCAGAGGAATGGCCTTGATCGCCACGACTCGATTGATGTTCGGATCTCGTCCCAGATACACCACGCCCATCGCCCCTTTGCCCAGCTCGCGCTCGAGTTCATAGCGCCCAAGCTTTCGGCCTAAAGATGCGGATTCGGCAGCGGGTTCCTCATTCCAGTCATCTCGCACACGTTCCTGGCGTGGCGCAGGTGCAATCGAACGCGTTTTGGGTTTTTCGGGAATTTCCCTGGTCACGGGTGGCTCGGCCACGCGGGTGCGGCGCGCGCGCAGATCGCGATAGTTAGGATCGCGCGTTGCGATGTGGTTGTACACGGCGGCTGCTTTCTGATTCTGGCGTCGGCGCTCGAAATCCATGCCGAGGTAGTACAGCAGCTCCATGGTGGGTGCATCGAGCGGACAGCGTCGGTATGTTTCGAAGGCGAGATCGAGCTGTCCCTGGCGCTGGAACGTCTGGCCCAAAGTACGCAGATTTGCCGTCGGATCTTTTGCATCCGCAGCTTTCAGGTTCGCGCGACGAATCAGCTCACTGAGCAGGTACATCAAAAACCCTGCAATGGCTGCAGCAGCCGGCGCGACAAGTTGAACCCACAAGTGCATTGACCCAAGCAGTCCTACATCGACGATGACTGCAATGGCTGCGACAAGCACTGTTGCGAGCGCACCCAGCCCGGGACCCGCCGCTGGGAGGAGCAAGGCAGCAAACAGAATGACGCCTGCAGCGACGATCCATTCGATCATCACCGAAGAACCCGGGTGCGAGTAGGTACGTTCGTGCAACAGGCTTGCGACTGAGCTCGCGACAACCATGTGCGAAGAAGTGGCTGAGGCCAGAGGAGTCGTGACTGTCGAATCCGCGTCGGCAAGTCCAATCAGCACGATCTTGTCGTGGAAGGTTGCGTCCGGAATTTTTCCGGCCAGAACGCGCGAGTAGGAATAATGCGCAATCCCGTTCGCACGGATGAAGCTGGGTCTCATTCTGAGCGCGCCATCCAGGGTCACGCTATGCGTTCCCAAGCGCAGCGCATCCGGTGATGCGAAGCTGATTTGCTGCGGATCCAGACCGAGCGCTCGCGCGGCAATGATCGTCGACAGGGACGGCAGCACGGCAGCACCCACCCGAACTCCGGCCGCATCGGTGCGCACTACACCATCGCTGTCAGCAGACAGATGATCGTGACCCACGCCTTGCAGAACTTGGCCGAGAGTCGCCGCAATCGGACGAACAATGCTGACACGCTCACCGACTGCCATTGCGGAAGGCGTAGCCGAGGCGAACATGCGTGAAGGCACGCTCGCGACCTCGTCCGAACTTTCCTGTGGACGCACTTCGACCGGCAACACTACATTGAGATGATCCGAGATCGCTGCTGCCAACTGAGCATCGGGATCGTTCTCCGATGCCTTCAATACTGATCGGAGATTGTCGGCTTGCTGAGAGTTCGCCAGATTCGATGATTCCAGCAGAGAGAGGGCAGCGCGCAATCGCTCGGTGTCGCGACCGGTCTGTGGCTCGCCTAAGGAACTCGTGAATGCGACGACTTTGGCGCCGTCCGCGTTCAATCGTGTCAGCAGTTCGGCGTGTGTGCTGCGAGGCCAAGGCCATGGACCCAGCGCAGTGAGGCTCTCTTGATCGACATCGATCAGAACGATGTCGTCAACTGAGAATGCGGAGGCTTGCTGCGCGCGGTCGTAGCCGGCGAATTCGAGAGAGGCAAAAGGCGAGGGCGCGACCAGCCGTCCAATGGCGATCACGACGGCCGCTGCTAGGCCGCCTGGTAGCCAGGAAAGTCGCGCCAATCTTGATGCCACAAAAACCCCATGACGTAAGGCCGCGAGTATAGACGAACGGGACACCGCGATTTGCTGGCGGCGTCACAGCTCGAAGTGACGAGCCACATGTGAACTCGTTCACTGAGGAGCATTCGGTGCGGTAGGCTGCCAGCCTTTCCACTAAGCATCCTCTCAATGGCCAAGACCCGTCAGATGTATGTCTGCGACCAGTGCGGCAATGAAAGCCTGCAGTGGCAGGGACTGTGTCCCTCATGTGGTGCTGGCGATTCCCTGCGTGCAATGACGATTGCTAAGGGAAACGCCGAACGCAAAGCACTCGCAGGTACGAGCGGCGCTCCTCAACGATTGTCGCAGGTGATTGACCGGGACGATCCTCGCATCCTGACAGGCCTTGACGAACTCGATCGCGTACTCGGAGGCGGATTGGTCCTCGGTTCCGTGACGCTGCTGGGTGGCGATCCAGGTATTGGAAAGTCAACCATGCTGCTGCAGGCAGGCGATGCGCTCAGTAAGGCCACAGCTACGCTGTACGTGACGGGTGAAGAGTCGCTGCGTCAGGTCAGCTTGCGGGCGCGCCGTTTAGGGATCTCCGGCGAGAGCCTCAATCTGCTGGCCGAAACAGGCATCGAAACAATCATCGAGCACGCCCGCAGCTCCTCAGCGCGCGTGCTGATTGTGGACTCGATCCAGACCATGTTCGTTGCGGACGTCGAGTCATCACCCGGCTCTGCTTCCCAAGTTCGCGAAACCGCAGCAGCCTTGGTCCGCTTTGCGAAGTCAACAGGTGTTTCGGTTCTGATCATCGGCCACGTCACCAAAGAAGGCGTGATCGCCGGACCGCGCATCCTCGAGCATATGGTCGATACGGTGCTCTATTTCGAAAGCGATGCGGGCAGCCGCTTCCGCCTCATTCGTGCCGTCAAGAATCGATTCGGCGCTGCGAACGAAGTGGGCGTCTTCGCGATGACAGAGCAAGGCCTGAAGGAAGTCAAAAATCCCTCCGCGATTTTCCTGTCACACCACAGCCAGCCCGTGACGGGTAGCGCTGTGATGGTCGCTCGCGAAGGCAGCCGACCGATGCTGATCGAAGTGCAGGCGCTGACAGATGAAGCGCAGGGCATGAACCCGCGTCGCGTTGCGGTGGGACTCGATTCGAATCGACTGGCACTGCTGCTTGCAGTGCTTCATCGGCATGGGAACGTCTCGAGCTCCGGGCGTGATGTGTTCGTGAACGTCGTCGGTGGTGTGCGAATTTCTGAAACTGCAGTCGACTTGCCGGCAGTGCTCGCTGCCGTGTCGAGCGTTCGCGATCAGCCATTGGTTTCGCAGATGGTGTGCTTCGGAGAGCTGGGACTCGCAGGCGAAGTGCGTCCTGTTCCCTATGGTGAAGAGCGGCTGCGTGAGGCCATCAAACACGGATTCACTCGTGCCATCGTTCCTGAGGCCAACAAACCGCGTCGCGCCATCGACGGTCTCGAAGTGATCGGGGTCGAGCGGCTCGATCAGGCGATAAGCAGCGCGTTCTGATCGCCTCGGACCGCGATGAAGCACGATCGCTGCACGAGCAGCAATCAGCTCTCCGTGACCGGCTCCTGATCTTCGTTACGAACGATGGGTCGGATGCGAGCCGTCTTCACTGCGTTGTCGATCGCTTGCAGGATTTCAATGGACAGATTGCCAAGGCGCAATCCAGTCCCTGGTTCCGGAATATCTTCGAGTTGTTCGAGGATCAATCCATTCAACGTTCGTGGTCCGTCCGTGGGCAGCTTCCATCCCAGCGTGCGATTCAGTACGCGCACGTTGACCGCGCCATTCACGACGTAACTGCCATCGGCATCCTGATGAATGTCTTTATGGAGCGCACCGGGATCACTCGTGAACTCGCCGACGATTTCCTCGAGGATGTCTTCCAGCGTTACTAGACCGCGTATGTCTCCGTATTCATCGACTACGAGTGCGATGCGCCGTCGATCGCGCTGGAAGTTCTGAAGCTGCACATCAAGGGTGGTGCCTTCCGGCACGAAGTAAGCTTCGCGCTCGCGGGCGATTCGCAGCAGGATTACACGCGTGAGTTCGCCATGCGCCAATGCATGCGCAATCTTTTTCATGTGCAGCATGCCGACGACATTATCGAGATTGTTCTCGCACAGCGGCAGGCGCGTATGCGGTGTCGTTCGCAGCTGATCGAGAATGGCATCCCAGTCATCATTCACATCGATGCTAGAGATATCGCTGCGCGGGACCATGATGTCTTCGACCGTGATGGACTGCAGCTCGAGCACGCGAGCCATCATCTTGCGATGCGAGGGCGGTCCCTTCTCCTTGTCATCGCGGCTGAGCCATTGAGTGGTCATTGCGGTGGTGGGCGCACCAAGCAGACGCAGCACAGCATCCGACAACGTTGTGATCAGCCAGACCAGGGGTTGAAGACCTTTGACGAGACCGAAGCAGAGCCACGAAGTCGAGAGTGCAAGCGGTTCGGCGTAGCGCATGCCGAGGGATCGAGGGGCGATGTCGCACAGGATCAGCACAGCAAGCACCAGCACAATGGCAGTGATCAGGAGCGTCACGCTGCCAAGACCTGCTGCCAGCGCACCTGCAAGTACAGCCGCACTCACGTTCGTAATCGACTTGCATAAAAGCAAGGTGTTCGTCAGCCGATCCGATTGCGCGAGCAGCAACTCGATTCGTCGCGCGCGCTTGTCGCCGAGTCGCGCGAGACTGCGCAGTCGATAGCGATTCAGATTCTGCAGCGCCGATTCAAGGCTCGAGAGCACAGCGGCGAGTGCTATCAGCCCGACGATGAAAAAGGGAGTGGCAGCAATGCCTGCCGGCGATGGAATGGTGCTGGTGTCCACGACGTGATCGAGTTCTGGCAGCTCAACCCCAATGCCGGCCCAGGATGGACTCGAGCACGATCTTGGAGCCGAAATAAGCCAGTACCAGCAGTGCGAAACCACTCATCGTCCAACGAGTCGCCATGCGACCTCGCCAGCCGAAACGCCAGCGTCCAAATAGCAGGATGGCGAAGACGATCCAGGCGAGACACGACAGGATGGTCTTACGTGAAAGATCCTGAGCGAACAGATCCTGCACGAACACGAAGCCGCTGAAGAGCGCCAGCGTGAGAATGAAAAAGCCCGCCGCGAGCGCCTGGAAAGTCGCGACTTCGAGCGCTTCGACCGAAGGCAGCGCCGCGAGAAAGCCGAGTGGCTGACGACTGCGCAACCGTCGGTCCAGCAACGAGAGTGCAATCGTGAGTGCCGCTGCAATAGTCAGCAGCGCGTAAGCAGTCGTCGAGAGGATGATGTGCGCACCGATCTCCCAGCTATGCTGCTTCAGCGCGAAATTGCGAGCGCCTTCATCGGTGGTCGCGGCCACGACGCCGGCCAGAACCAACAAGACGGCACCGATCCCGCCGAAGCGCGGACTGCGCCATGACGCGATCAGCGCAATCACGCCGATGGGCCAGCCGATCAGTGAAGCGGTTTCGGCAACAGAGAACGCGAGAGCAGGTTTGGCGACCAGCGCTTGCCACAACAGCACCGCGTGCGTCAGAACTGCGAGGGTCCCGAGAGTGAGCCCTGCTACGCGTCGACCGTGGGCAGCGTGGCCCTCGGCGCGGTACACGCTCGAGCCCAGCCACGCGGCACAGGCCAGATAACAGGCAAGAACGACGATAGAAAGCACTGTGGTTTTGTTCCGAGGCGTACGGGCTACAGGCTACAGGCTATGGCCGGAGACGACTAGACGGCCCTCGGTATCGGGCCACAAACATTGATTCGTGCCCGAACGGCGCAATCTTCATTCTTCAGTCCATAGGCTGTAGCCTGTAGCCCCTCGCTTTTGCGATCCAAATCCCATGTTCGACAAACTCACTGAACGCCTGCAAGGCGTCATGGAAAATCTGCGCGGTCGCGGACGTCTCACCGACGAGAACATCAGCGATACGTTGCGTCAGGTGCGCATGGCCCTGCTGGAAGCGGACGTTGCGCTTCCAGTGGTGAAGACCTTCATCGAGACCATTCGCGGCAAGGTTGTGGGTCTCGAGATTGATAAGAGCCTCACGCCTGGCCAGTCGCTGATCAAGATCATCCACGATGAGTTGATCGCATTGATGGGCGCGGGCGTGCGTCCGATCAACCTGCGGTCCCAGCCGCCCGTGGTCATTCTGCTGGCGGGCTTGCAGGGTGCTGGCAAAACCACCTCGGCGGGAAAACTCGCCAAATGGCTCAAGGAAAACGAGCGCAAAAAGGTCCTGCTCGCGAGTACCGACGTTTACCGCCCAGCCGCGATCCTGCAGCTCGAGCGATTGGCCAAGCAGCTCGACGTCGCTTTCTATCCTTCGGATCCGAAAAAACCAGCGCTGACGCTCGCGCGTGAGTCCCTGGATGAAGCTCGGCGTTCTCTATATGACGTGCTGATCGTCGACACGGCAGGCCGGCTGCACGTGGACGAAGAGATGATGGGCGAGATTCGCGAGATCAGTGCCGCCGTCTCGCCAACCGAAACGCTGTTCGTCGTGGACAGCATGGCTGGCCAGGACGCGGTGAATGCCGCCCGCGCTTTTGGTAACGCGCTGAATCTGACGGGCGTGATTCTCACGAAGACTGATGGTGACGCTCGTGGCGGCGCTGCACTGTCCGTTCGGGAGATCACAGGTCAACCGATCCTGTTCATGGGAACGGGTGAGAAGACCGACGCCCTGGAAGTCTTCCAGGCGGAACGGGTTGCCTCTCGCATCCTCGGCATGGGAGATGTGCTGGCGCTCGTCGAAAAGGTTCAGGCGACGGTCGATCGAGAACAGGCTGAGAAACTCGCTCGCAAGATCAAGAAGGGCAAGGATTTCGATCTGGAG
>JBJMWN010000378.1:0-14275 GCA_045810085.1 Povalibacter sp.
ACTGTAATCCTCGTAACGTCCTGCGAGGTCGAGCTTGAGTCCATCGATGGGCTCGAGTGCGAAGTCCACGTAGGCCGCTACGTTGTCGCGATCATGACTACCAGCGTCCGACAAGCTGATGCCTGGGAACGATTGACCACCTTCGAGGTAGCGAGAGAACTCATCGCCCGGCCCTGCTTCCCAAGTCTCCTCTCGATATTCGCCAGCGAAGGCGAATGTCATCGGACCGGCGAGGCCGACATCGAATTCCTTCGAAAGGTCCAGGCTGGTGGTCCATTGAGTGGATGTGTACGTCCCGTCGTAGAAATTGACCGGGGTCGCACCTGTCTCTGCGAACAGCGATGCGTTGGCGCTATGACGAGTGAACATGTCGATCTCGTCTTTGCCGTAGGTGGTCGCGAGGTCGTAACGCCATTCTCCGCCCAGCGCGCCTTGCACGCCGGCAGTCATCTGGTAGTCCTTCTCTTCCGACTCTTCCGTTGGACTGAAGCCGAGCGGATACAGGTAAGTCTTCACGGCTGTTGTCGGATTGGTATAGACGACGCGGTTTGGCAGACGATAGTTTTCGAACGACGCCGCGTTCTTCTCTCCGTACGTGCCGAACGAATAGAGCTGCACGTTATCCGTGATGTCGACACCGGCGTTGAACGAGGCCAGCTTCATGTCGTATTCGGCATCGCCGAAGATCTGATTCAGGTACGGATATCCCGGCGCATCCGGCATGTTCGAGTTGGGAGAAGTCGCCAGGCGAACAGGGTCCACCACACGAGGATCAATTCCGCCGCGATCAGTGTGTTCGTGTTGACGCCATTCACCTGCAAAGTTCAGGAACGAAGTCGCGGATGGCGCGAAACCCATGCTGCCGGAAATGGAATCGGTTTCACCATCGCCCGCATAAAATCCGCCGTGGGTGTAGCTGCCGCCGCCACCGGTTGCATCCTTCTTCAGGATGATGTTGATGACGCCCGCGATCGCATCGGTGCCGTACTGCGCAGCTGCACCTTCGGTGAGCACTTCGACGTGATCGATAGAGTCCACCGGGATGAAGTTCAGATCGACGCCCGCACCGCCCTGGTAGGGTCCGCCGAGAACTGCAAGGCTGGCTGTCGTATGCCGACGCTTGCCGTTGACCAGTACCAGCACGTGATTGGGACTCAAACCGCGCAGCTTTGCTTGCAGCGTTTGGTTCGCCATGTCACCGCCGAACGCTTGTGCGGTGAAAGATGGAACAGTGTTGGCCAGGGCATTCATCAGGTCGGGCTTGCCAGCAGAGGTGAGCTCTGTTGCGCCGAGTACCTGAATGGGCGATGCGCTTTCCACTGCTTCGACACCCACAACGCGAGTACCAGTGACGACCACTTCTTCGCGTTTGGTTTCTTCGGCAGCCGCGTCGGCCAGGACTTGTGATACTGCCAGCGACAGGATCGTGCCTGTCAGTGCCGCGGACGCGCGATGGCGTGCGGCTCTCGAAACCTTCTTCATAACAAAACCTCCCATCGTTGGTTTAGTACCGATCTCACGGCCTCGCCGCTTTCGTTAGCGATTCGGTCCAGTGGTTCTTCGGCCGTGCGTGCTTGAGCACTGATGCGTCATTGCAATAACCCGGCCATCTCGCGCGAAACTTGTCGCGTGGATGCACTCACCGAAACGCGTGAGGCGAGCTGCTGCGATGCAGCTTGCGTGCGGAACGCTGGAATTACAGGGGTTTGCGACTGTTCAGAAGTACGCCGAGAAGGGTCGCGAGATCAGTTGCGTGAGCGCGTATACAAAGCCGTCGTGCATGCTTGGACGACGATGCGCTCGTTGCGATCGGAGAAATGCGCCAAAACAGATCGCTGGTGTGGGAGTGAATGCCCCGCGCGTGAACTGAGCGCTGCTCGATCGTGAAGCAATGCTCACGCATCGATGCACTCTGAAGGTTGGATCGGTGCTGATGCACCTGTCACTGCTAGACAGACGTAAGTTACGTGCGATGCCCGGCGTCAGATCGACTGATTAAGTCTTCGAGGACAGCTTCGTTCCCAGCTACTGCTAACGGATCATCCGCGGCGTGTAACTCGCGATCACTGGATCACATGCGCTTTGCGTAGTTCGCCAATCTGTTCGTGCGTGAGACCGATCAGCGTACTGAGCACCTCATCCGTGTGCTCTCCCAGCTTGGGCCCCGGCCATTGAGTTGATCCTGGAGTGGACTCGAGCTTCGGAAGAATGGCAGGCACTTTGAGGGGTGCGCCGTCGATCTCAACCTGTTCGAACAGACCACGTGCATTGAAGTGCGCATCGTTCATCATGTCCGCCACACTGTAGATCGGACCACCAGGGACAGAAATTTCGTCGAGTACCTTGAGCACATCGTGGGAGTCGCGCGCCGCTGCCCAACGAGCGATGACCTCATCGATCTCTCGTTCATGCGTGACGCGCCCAGCGTTATTGGCGAAGCGTGGATCCTCAGCCATGTCGTTGCGGCCGAGTGCACGCATCAACCGCTGAAACAACGAGTCACCGTTCGCACCGATGACGATGTACTTGCCGTCGAAACATCGATACGTATTCGAAGGAACGATGCCGGTGAGCGTCGATCCGGAAGGACCACGCACCAGGCCTGCACCGTCGTACTCGGGAACGATGCCTTCCATCAGATTAAACACCGATTCGTAAATCGCAACGTCGACGGTCTGGCCTTGTCCTTGAGTGGGTCCGCGTTTTGCGAGGAGGGCGAGCAGAATCCCGATGACCGCATGTAAGCCCGCCAACGAATCTCCAAGCGACAGATTGGGTCGTACCGGCGGGCGATCGGGAAAGCCGTTGATATGGCGTAACCCGCCGATCGCTTCGCACACGGACGCGAATCCGGGCTTCGATGCATACGGTCCGCTCTGGCCGTAGCCCGACACGCGGGTGTAAATCAGATCCGGTCGCAATGACTTGAGCGTCTCAGGGCCGAGGCCCCACTTCTCCATCGTGCCAGGCTTGAAGTTCTCGATGAGCACATCGCACTGCGACGCGAGCTTGCGTGTGAGATCCCGGCCTTCATCGGTTTGCAGATCGATTGCGACAGACTTTTTGTTGCGGGCGAGGCTGTACCACCAGAGTGAAGTGCCATCGCGCAGCACGCGCCAGTTTCGCAGCGGATCTCCACCGCGAGGTTCGATCTTGATTACCTCCGCTCCGAAGTAACCGAGCACACAGCCAGCGAAAGGACCGGCCAGGAGTTGGCCCACTTCCAGAACGCGAACGCCTTCGAGCGGTCGTGCAGTCGTCATTGGTCGCGAACTCCTGATGCATTGCGAAATATGTTGAATGAATGGTAGCCGCTCGCACGGTGGAACGAGAACCAGTGCACAGTTTCACTCAGGCGTTACATACGGCCCCTGATGGTGGTGGCACATTGGATGTTCCAGGGTCGTCCATGATTCGACTCGATGCGTGCGCAGCCACACAACAACATAATGCCGCCAGCCAGGACGCCAGCTGCTAAAGCGCTGCTCCGCTTTCGCCCTGGCGTCGCTATGCGCGTGGCGCTTGGATTTGCGGCCATTGCCGTGGCAGTTCTGGCCGCCAACCTGATCACTCAACACAGCACACGAGCGGCCCGCGAGCGTATGCGGCAGCTGGTTGTCGAACATGAACCCGTAATGCGCGCGACCGAGTCGCTTGCGAGTGCGATCTCTGTTTATGAGCGCGTGGTGATCGATCGCGCTGAACGTGGCAGCGGTTCGCAGGCCACCGTCGAAGTGGCATCGCAGCGCGTGTTTGATGCTGCGACTCAATATCGACAGGTTACGCATAGTTCCGCGAGCGACACCTCGCTTGTGCAGTTCTCGAGCGATCTGGACAACTTTCGGCAGGCTGGCAGTGAGTTGGTGAAGACCAGCGCGATGCATCACGTGCGGGCGCAGATTTATTGGCAGCAGTTAAGTGATCTGGAACAGATGTTGAGTTCGGCGCAACTGGTCACGAGCGAGCCGATCCAGGAACTCTCTCGTCAGCTCAGCATCATCCGCGAACGAGTGCGTGCATCGATTCAGTCGCGCAACATCGACGATCTCCAGCCGATCGTTGCAAGTGAAACTGCGTTCGCGAATGCAGTCTCGCGCTACGAGCCGGTACTTATCCGCACACAGGGAGAAACCTGGTTCACCGGACTGCAGAAGCGTTTCAAAGAATTGAATCGCGTGCGACGCAGCGTCTTCGACATGAACGCTGAGCTGCAGCAGCAGTCGGTCGCATTCCGGGATCAGGCAGCTGCTTTGTGGTCAAGCGTGCTCACGCAGCTGGTCGCTCCGGCACGCCTCGCATTGGCGAATGCGGATCAGCTTGCACAACAAGCGGCAGCCAAAGCCGATCGCGAGCTCACCTGGGGCAGTACGTTTGTGCTGCTTCTGCTGCTCTCCATTTCGATGATCACGGTCGCGAGTGTTCGACGCCCGGTACGTCGTCTGATCGATGCAACGCGCAGACTTGCAGCTGGCGACATCAGTACTCGCGTTCCGCGCGGTGGCATCTATGAGATGGACCTGCTCGCGGCATCGTTCAATCACATGGCTGAACAACTGCAGAAGGCCGAGACCGATGTGCGCAGTCAGCAGGTACAGCTCGAGTCGCGCGTGGCCGAACGCACTCGCGAATTGCGGCATCTTGCGAATCACGATCCACTGACGCAGCTGCCGAACCGGCGCAGTCTCTTTGATCATTTGCAGGCGGTCATCGCACGAGCGCGCGTGGCTGGTAATCGAGTCGCGCTGCTGTTCATCGATCTCGACAACTTCAAGACGATCAACGACAGCCTGGGTCATGAATTCGGTGATCGAGTGATTCAGACCGTAGGTGAGCGTCTGCGCCAGAGTTCGGTGTTTTCCGGAAGCTTCGCAGCGCGACTGGGTGGCGATGAGTTCACCGTCGTGTTTGAGAATGTCACGGATGTGGAGCGTCTGTGTGCGACGGTGCTGGAAGCATTTCAGGGTTCGCTCTCGGTTCATGGACGCGATCTGCGGCTCAGTGTGAGCGTAGGCGCCAGCGTGTTTCCGGATCACGGCGAAGACGGTGCCTCACTGCTTCGTGCTGCAGATGCAGCCTTGTTCAATGCAAAGGAGTTGGGCCGCAATCGCTCGAGTCTGTTTGCTCCTGAGTTATTGCACGTCGCGTCCAGTCGTTTCCGTATCGAACAGGCATTGCGACGAGCGATCGAACGCGATGAGTTCGAGCTGTGTTATCAGCCTGAAGTCTGCATGGAGACGCTCAGCACCCCAGTGGTCGAGGCTCTCCTGCGCTGGCATCAGCCGAATGGGGAAGTCTTATCACCGTCTGAATTTCTGCCCGTGGCCGAGCAGTCTGGACTCATCATGGAGCTCAGCGATTGGGTGTTGCGCACCGCGATTGCTACCGCAGCGGAGTGGCACCGAGAATCGTGGTCCGCCGCGCGCGTGGCCGTGAACGTATCTGCGCATCAGCTGTTGGCGAGTGGGTTCGTCGAGCGGTTGGAAGCACTGCTTGATCAACACAACTTGCCTTCTCGCGCGCTGGAGCTCGAACTGACCGAGAACGTACTGCAAACGGGCGCTGCAACCGTCGCGGTACTGAGTCGTCTGCGTGAACTGGGTGTGAGTCTTGCGATCGACGACTTCGGCATCGGCTATTCCTCGCTCACCTCGCTGGAGCGTTTGCCGCTTACTCGCGTGAAGATCGATCGCAGTTTGATTGCGAGCATCGATGCCGGAACGCGCTCGCCTGCGATCGTCCGCTCCATCATCGGTCTGAGCCACAGCCTCGGGCTGCAAGTCACGGCTGAGGGAGTGGAGCGAACTTCACAGCTGCGTCATCTGCTCAATGACCGTGGCGTACACGTCCAGGGCTTCCTGATCTCACGTCCGATCAAGCGGGCTGCAGTGCCGGTTTTCATTGCAGGGTGCCAGCGGCATTTGGGTGCTTTGCTGGAATCTCTGCCGCCGCCGAGCCTGGATCTCGAAAACACAGGCGGTGTACGCGCGTTGCGTACAGCAGCCTGGCGCAAGCCCTAGTCCAGCTCATCGCTGTTCACCACTCTCTGTATTCGCAAGGGTTTGATCGCCCACGCGAAGCTCGGCTGGACTGTTTCCGAGCGGAACCGAATGGCCGATGTACGAGTTTCTCCCTCACACTTCGGCGGGCGATTTTCCGTGCCTCAAAACCAACAACCAATCACACGCATTGGCGGAGCATGGCTCGCGCTTGTCGGCGTCATGCTGGTCACTGCGTTGCTGTGGACCGCCAAAACGGTTCTCGTGCCGCTCGCGCTTGGCGTGATCCTGGCGTTCACGCTCACACCGCTGGTGCGTCTGTTCGATCGCTTGCGACTGCCACGTTTTCTGGGCGTCGCTTTGACGATGTCGCTTGCACTGGGTGCAGTCGGCGGATTGGGCTATGTGATCGCCACGCAGGTCACCGATCTGTCAACACAAGTGACCAAGTACACCTGGTCGATGCGTCAGAAGGCCGCAGATTTGCGAACCGGCAGCAACAGCACGCTGCGGCAACTCACGCGTACGGTAGATCGAGTCACTGAACAGCTCGACAGCAACGCTGCAGAATTTCGTGCGGCACAGCCAGTCAGAGTCGTTCCCTCGCGGCTGACACCCAGTGAACGAATGCATCAAGCGGTGACGGCTTTTTTCGAGCCGGTCGCGAGCGCCGTCATCGTCCTCGTACTGGTCGCGTTCATGCTCGGTCAACGCGAGGATCTGCGTGACCGATTACTGCGGCTCACGGGGGCAGACAATGTGACACTCACGACGCGGCTCATGGATGAAGCCGCGCAGCGCGTGAGTCGATTCCTGGTGGCACAAACTCTGATCAATATGTGTCTCGGCACACTCGTCGCCGCTGGCCTGTATTGGATTGGAGTGCCTTACGCAGCGCTTTGGGGCGGGTTGAGCGCAGTGCTGCGCTTCGTTCCCTACGTGGGCACGATGTTGTCGGCACTGTTCCCGGCGTGTCTCGCGTTCGCGATTTTTCCCGGCTGGGCCGAGACATTGCAGACGCTGGCGATGTTTCTGTTTCTCGACATGGTCACAGGTTACTTCGTCGAGCCGCTTGTATTCGGACATCGCACGGGCGTCTCCTCTTTCGCGCTGCTCGTCTCTGCGCTGTTCTGGATCTGGGTGTGGGGCCCGGTGGGTCTGTTGCTTTCGACGCCGCTGACCGTGTGTATCGCGGTACTCGGACGTCATATCCGTTCGCTGCGCTTCCTCGCGATCCTCTTCGCCGATGAGCCCGCGTTGGCGCCACACGTTCGTTATTACCAACGCCTGCTGGCTCGAGACGAAGATGAGGCCAATGCACTTGCCAATCGCAAGATGACTGAGCTGGGGCCGGTCGGTGCCATGGACGAAGTGCTCATTCCAGCGTTACAGATGGCTGAGCAGCACTACACCAAAGATGAGATCTCGAGCGAAGATCTGGATTTCATTCTTGAAGCTACAGCCGAGATCGTAAGTCTCGCGCGTGCGAAGCACCGCACCGAGCCGAAAGGTGATGCCGACATCCTCATGATCAGTGCGCGATCGGCGGCAGATCGGATCGTTCTCGATATGTTGGCGACCGCGATTGAGGCGAGTGGCCAGGCCGTGGTCACCGTCACCTCGGGCAACAGTCTCGATGAAATGGTTGAGCGTGCCATCGCGCAGCGCCCGGAGCTCACGTGCGTGGTTGCTGTGTCGGCAACTCGTGGCGGTGAGGCTCGTAACATTTGTCGCCGCGTTCGTGCGTCCAGACCGAATGCGAAACTACTGGCGCTGCGACCGCTCCCGGATTCGACCGATGTCGCGCGTTCGAATGCACGCATGAAGGAAGCGGGCGCCGATCGAGTGGCGATCAATCTGCAGCAAGCGATTGATGAAGTTCACTCGTTGCTCGGACTGGCGAATCCCGCTCCTCCACCCGCGCCCAAAGCCGCTCAGAATGGACAGCGATCCCCTCAGACGGTCTCAGCCTAAGGTTCGGGATCCAGGGTTCCAAGCAGGGCTGAGTCGCCGAGTGGCGTAATCCGCCCGAGCCATGCGTCAGTCTGTTGTGGACGGCCGCTGCGCAACCACGCAAAGACCACGGTGTGCCAGAGCACGCGTTGCACGTAGCCGCGGGTTTCGTTGTACGGGATGTTTTCAACCCACACGTCGGGATCGACCGCCTGACTCGGCAACCATCGACTTGCAGCTGTGGGCCCCGCGTTGTACGCGGCGAGTGCCACCGCCGTTTGTCCACCGAAACGATCGAGCAGAATGCGCAGCTGGCCTGCGCCCAGCGTGACATTGGTCGCCGGAATGAACAGATCCGATGGCGAAGGCCGCGGACGTTCCCAGCGTTGCGCCGTACGACGAGCAGTTGATGGCAAGAGCTGTAGTAAGCCGTAAGCGCCGGCGCCAGACATCGCATCGACTCGGTAAAGGCTTTCCTGCCGTAGCACGCCATAGATCAGGTGAGGCTCGACGTCTGTCAGCTTGGCCGCGGCACGCACTTCGCGATCGAACGGCTGCGGATAAAGCAGTTCGTAATCGTTGAACACACGCAGCTGCGTGGCCGTCGTGACGGCCTGATCGAACCATTCCCACTCGACTGCTATCGGAATGGTTTGCGGCCGCGCGGCCTCGCCCAATGATTCGAACCCGAATTGCCATTCGTTCGATGCTTCGCGTCGCAAGTTCGCGCGCAGCAATTCGTGTGCACGAACGAACGCGGGCAGTTGCTCGATCTCCCGGATGGCGTGACGGTCGCGTACCAGCTTCTGCGGATGCGGCACGACCGGTTCATCGAGTCGTGCGGCCGCCATGGCGGAATAGTAGTTGTCCTCCGCCAGCAGCAAGCGATAGATGGCCAGCGCAGCGGTCTTGTCTTGTGTTGCATCCGACGCACGTGCCAGCCAATAGCGCCATCGCGCGGACTGGCGTGTCGTTTCCGACATGGCACCGATCGAGCGAGTCACGAGCGCCCAGTCACCCGTCCAAAGTGCGGCACGCGCTTGCCATTCGAGCGCGGCGTCATCGAAGTCACTCGGCGAGACTTTCGCAAAATACGTGATCGACGCGGGATCTCGATCCCACGCAAGCGGCAGCGCCAGTGCCAGGGCATACGGGCTCGCGGCTTTCTGGTCCAGCTTGCGAGCGGCCACGAACATATCGAACCGCGCGATTGCACTGGTGCGATCCTTGCGCGCGAGTTGCGTCCAGCCGGCCAGCACCGCCGCAGGATCCAAGTCGGTGTTGGGCGAGGCGATCAGTGCGTCGATGCCGCGCCGGGGATTGTCGAGCAGCCCTGCCCACTGCAACCACGGAGCGCTACGCGAAGCTGGCAATTGAGTGATGATCTCCCGCGCGAATGCCGCATTGCCCTTCGTCAACGCTAATTTCACACGCTTCTCTACGAGTGAGGGAGGCAAGCCATCGCGAGCGCGCAACCACTCGAACGCTTGATCGCATTCGGGAATACCTTGCGGCGTCAGCCATTGCGCTGCGATGTCGGTGGCCAAAGTCTCTGTGCGATTCAGTGCGATGCGTGCTGAGAAGCTGGCGCATCGCAGAGCATCGCCTGAACCTTCGCGATAGTTCTGCAGGAACAAGGCCCACTGCTGTCGCTCCGCCAGACTGTCCAGCCAAGCCCGTCGCAGTTCACGCGCGACCGGCTCGCGATCGTAGTAGGCGAGGAAGGTCGCTGCACGCTGGTCAACGGAATCCAGCGGTTGAGTTGTGTTGAGCAGTGCACGACGTATACGCGCCGACTGCAGATACGGATACAGCGGGTAACTGCGCAGCGCTTCGCTATCGACACTGGAAGCATCCTGGCTATCGACTCGCGCATAAGCCTCAACGAACTCAGTGCGCGCTTTGGCGAAAGGATCGTTCTCGGCGATGGCCGCAGCACACCAGAACGTGAAAACAGCGAGGACCGCAGCGCGGCATGTGAAGAAGGAGCAGGGCATGGCTGAAGGTTAACGACATGTCAGTCGCTGCGCCATCGTCGATGATCCGACGAGTCCCTATCGAGATTCGTCGTGCAACAACTCAGGTTCGACGATGAGTGTTGATGGCAGAGGAACGGCGCTGAAGTTGATGTGCTTTCTTGCCGAACGCACGCTCGTCGGTTTACGGTTTGTCTGAAGATTCTCACCGCGATTCGCACAACGTATTCGTGGCTCCAACGACGTCCGATTCTGGCGAGTGAAGTGAAGCACGAGGAGTAGCATGCCTCGCCGATCGAGTTTCCATTTCCAGGCCCGCATGATCACAGCCAGTCCGCTCGAACAGATGCTGGGGATTCGTTCCTCCCAGGCAGTGAATCTCGACACCGAGGTCAAGGTCGACTGGATCGAAACTCCGGTGGGTCCGCTCCTGGCGGGAGCCACGCGATCTGCAGTGGTGCTGCTCGAGTTCAGCGAGCGAAATATTCTTCAGCAACAGCTTGCGGCGATCCGTGAGCGCTTCAAGACCTCGATCCAGGCCGGTCGGAATGTCTGGCTCGATGCGTTACATGTGCAGCTCGAGGAATACTTCGCCGCGCGACGTCGCCAGTTCGATTTGCCGTTGGAATATCCAGGCACTCCATTCCAGCAACGTGTCTGGTCCACGCTGCTGACCATCCCTTATGGCGCGACCTGGTCTTATCTGGATATGGCCCGCTCGTTGGGAGATCCGAAAGCCACGCGCGCGGTCGGGACAGCCAATGGGATGAACAAGATCGCCATCGTCATTCCCTGTCATCGCGTGATCAACGCGAACGGCAAACTCGGGGGTTACGGCGGCGGTCTTTGGCGCAAACAGATCCTTCTCGATCTGGAACGTGGCCAACGCCCGCTGGGGATTTAATTCGAATTCACTCGACCAAGATCGGCTATTGGAACCGAAGAGTCTTCTGCATCAGGACCGTATCGAGCCAACGGTTCAATTTGAATCCCACATTGCGCAGCGTGCCGACGTGCGCGAACCCCAGCTTCGTATGCAGTCGAATCGACGCTTGATTCTGAGAGTCGCCGATCACCGCGATCATTTCGCGATAGCCCGTGCGAGCGCAGTGATCGATGACCGCCGTCAGCAATAACGCGCCGAGACCACGACCGACATGGTCAGGTTGCAGGTACACCGAATTCTCGACTGTGTGCCGATAAGCTGCGCGCGTTCGATACGGGCCAGCATAGGAGTAGCCGAGCACAAGCCCGTCTTGCTCAGCGACGAGATAGGGAAGGCCGGCGTTCTGGATCCGTTCGATGCGAGCTGAGATCTCGACCGCGTCGGGTGGATCTATCTCGAAGGTCGAGGTGTGAGTGCGAACGTAGTGTTCATAGATGTTCGCGATGGCAGGAATGTCGGCGTTCAGCGCGGGGCGGACCAGGACGGAATTTGACACGAGCGTCGCTCCGGTCAGATGCGTGGATCTAGTTTGTACGATGGAACCCAAGGCCGCCGTCTGACGCCTAATTAGGGCACAATTCATTTGATCAGTCTTGATTCTGCAGGCACGCGACCACAAGTGCTGGAGCAGTAAATCTGAGATTCATCTGGCGCAAAGTAGCATTGCGCCCGAGCCAGGAATAAGGGGTTCTCATCATGTTCAGCAGACATTCAGTTGCGGGCATCGTCGGCGCTTTTGCGACGCTGCTTCTGATGGCAGGTTGCGCGACGACTCACGCGCCGCCGTCCCGCATCGACTACGACAAGAAAGCCGATTTCTCGGTGTATCGCACCTTCGGATTTCCCAAGGAGACCGGCACGGATCGCGGCGGCTATTCCACACTGGTGACCAGCTATTTCAAGAGCTCGGTGACCACAGCGATGGAAGCGCGCGGCTACAAGTACACGGACGATCATCCCGATCTGCTCGTGAACTTCTACATGAACACGCGTGAGCGCACTGAAACCCGGCCCTCGCCCGCGGCGGGCGGTTACGGGTACTACGGTTATCGCTCCGGCCTGTATAGCCCATGGCCGATGTATGACGAGGATCGCACCGTGATCTACAAGGTAGGCACGATCAACCTCGACATCGTTGATGCGGAGAAGAAGCAGCTGATCTGGGAAGGCGTTTCCGAAGGACGTGTATCTGACGAGGCAATGGCGAATCCCAAAGTCAGGGTGAACGCCGTGGTCACCGAGCTGATGCGTCAGTATCCGGGCAAACCGAACATGTGAGCGTTCGGGCTGCTTGTCGGGCGTAAATCAGCGAGTGTCACAAAGACCAGAGCGATGCGACTGATCGCTCTTCGTCTCGCTTCTCAGAAGCGTCCTTCCAGCAGCGCGTCGATTTCTTCGGCAGTGAGCTCGATCTCGACATCGGTTGTGGGACCCACCGCAGCTGCGGAAGGCGCGACACGTTCTGTGTGCGCAATCTGAATGACGTTCCCAGCAGGAGCGCGGACCATCGCATTGAGATCCGGAGGATCGAGTAATTCCTGTGCGGTGAGTTCCAGCGTGAACTCGTGAGTCGGACGCATCGGCGCTGCTCCATTCATTCGATGGACAGGATGCTGCCAAATGCCGGTCGGCAAACACGCAACCCAGTTCACGTCAGCGGCTTAATCCGATGGACGATTCATTGTGCGGGCGTTTTGCCTGTGCGGATGCGGCGTCAGTTCCTGAGCCGCGGTTTACCCTAATCACGTCAGCGTTTCGCCGTTAGTACGCAGTTATGATGTGCCGGCATTCTGGCTGGCCCCTCTGGCTCCTCACACACTGTGTCGATGCGAAAAACTTCGTTGTCCATTGCCGAGGCGCGCCGCATCGCGCTCGGGGCTCAGCAGTTCGGCAAACCCCGCTTATTGCGCGGTGCTCATGATCTGGGCGCGGCTGCACGTAAGCTCGGCGCAATTCAGATTGATTCAGTCAACGTCTTGGTGCGCTCGCACTATCTGCCATCGTTCTCGCGCTTCGGTGCGTACCGCCGCGAGTGGCTGGACACAGCGGCCTACGACGGACATCGTCGCGTGCTGTTTGAGTTCTGGGGCCACGAGGCCTCATTTCTTCCGGTCGAGTTCTATCCGTTGTTCCAGTGGCGCATGGAACACGCGCGACGTGGCGAAGGCACATGGGGAAGACTGAGGCGCTACGCGACAGAGCATCAGGACCTCGTTGCGTCGGCCCTGAACCAGATTCGAGATCGAGGGCCCCTTGGCGCAAGCGAGCTCGAGGCCAGTGGCAAATCGAGCGGCGGCTGGTGGGGTTGGAGTCAAGGCAAAGAGATCATGGAGTGGCTGTTCTGGACCGGGCAGGTCACAACCGCGAGCAGACGCAATTTCGAACGGCTCTATGATTTAACCGAGCGCGCGTTGCCACCTGCCGTCCTCGCGCTCCGCACGCCCTCGAAAGAAGAAGCACAGCGGACACTCATGGAAGCAGCGGCACGCGCAATCGGCGTCGGCACACTGCGTGATCTGCGCGATTACTTTCGCTTGCCGACAGCTGACGCCGCTCACCGTCTGCGTGAGTTGCTCGAAGCAGGTGTGCTGATACCGATCGAAGTGGAGGGTTGGAAACAGACTGCGTACATGCCGGCTGATACACGCTTGCCGAAATCAGTGAGTGCATCAGCGCTGCTCTCACCGTTCGATTCGCTGATCTGGGAACGTCAACGCACCGAAAGACTTTTCGATTTTTCGTATCGCCTCGAGATCTATACGCCAGCTCACAAACGCCAGCATGGCTACTACGTGCTGCCGTTTTTATTGGGCGATCAGATCGTGGCCCGGGTGGACCTGAAGTCTGATCGGCACGAGTCGCGTCTGCAGGTCCGGGGAGGCAGCGTCGAATCGAAGGTGAAGGTCAAAGCCGTTGGGGAGCAGCTAGGTGCTCAACTCCAATCGCTCGCGGCGTGGTTGGATCTCGAGCGAGTGCAGATCGCCTCGCGTCGCGGGGAATTGATGAAAGAGCTGCGGCGAGTCTTAACTTGACTTACCTGACCCTTTGCTCCACCAGCCAAACGTGCAAGTCGCAATGAACATGACAAGGTAAAACACCGCGGCCATTTGCTCCTCCAATGTGTTCGCCTCTTGCAGTTGAGACGCTGCCCTGCGGGTGGGAGTTCCCGGCACAAATATAGGTACGTTGCGAAGGAACTAAGCGGACAAGAGGATTCTCGCGATGCTTGTTTGTACGTCTGAAGTCGGGCAAGCAACGTTCGGCTAAAGCCGAACCCACAGGGGAAAGATGAGCGCATGCCTTTTCGTTGTGGTCCGGCTTTAGCCGGACGAAATCGAGTGTTCGAGCGGCAGTCGAGCCCTGAGTGAATGCACCAAAGAAAAAGGCCGGGATTTCTCCAGGCG
>JBJMWN010000379.1:0-4712 GCA_045810085.1 Povalibacter sp.
GAACTCGGAGATCTGAAGGAAGGCGAATGGACACTGCTGAGTACTGCGGACATCGAACGTCTGTTTGCGGGTTGAGTACGACTGGTCAACCTTTGCTCATCGCCGCAACCACCATCCAGTTGTTGAAAGGTGTGTTACCCCACGCCGGATGAAATTCACAGCGAAACCCGTGCCGACACAACAGATCGTGAATGCCTGATTTGGTTGGCTGCGATCGCGGTGGCGTCTGCATCCAGCGAATTGCGTGCCCCACTCGGTCCATGCCCCGCGTGAACGCTGCGCGCCAACTGCCATCATCCAGTCCGGCGCGCATGACAAGCATTCCATCTGCGCTGACGCATCGCGCTGCACTGTCCAGAACTGCATCGCATGCGGCTGCATCCAGATATTGAACGACATCGAGCAGTGCCACGCTGCCGCGATGTGCGGGAAACGACTGGTTTAGATCGCACACTTGGAAATCGACCGCCGCAAGCGCAGCTGATTTGGCAGCACTTCGTGCGATCCCGATTTTGTGTGCATCGATGTCGACACCGCGATACGGCATCGTCGCCCCAGCGGATCGCAATGCATGTATCAGCAGACCGATACCGCAGCCGACATCGAGCAGCGGCGCGTCCGTTCGAACGATCGTGCGAATCACATGCTCATAAAGAGGATCGCTGCCGATCTTGGAGCGCGCATACCAATAGTGATAGCGACTCGGCAGATAGTGCGCGGCGATTTGAGCGGCCGGAATCGAAGACATGCGTCATGTTAACCCGGCTGCTCCCTGCGAGCAGCCAGAGAAACCTGAGCTATTTCGTGATCGTGGCGGGAGCGTGTTCCTGAGGCAACGCAGGGACCACAGTTGCCGGCAACTCGGCCGGTGAGTCTTTGTGCCAGTGCGCTTTGAGCCTGCGCGTAAAGCCGAAGAGATAGGTGTAGAGCACGGGCACGATCAGAAGCGTCAGCACGGTCGAGGTGATGACGCCTCCGATCACTGCGCGACCCATTGGCGCCAGGAGCTCACCGCCCGTTCCTTCACCGATCGCCATCGGCAACATGCCGAAGATCATCGCCATGGTTGTCATCAGAATCGGGCGCAGTCGCACCTGCCCTGCTTCCAGCAGCGCCTCTTTCATAGGCTTACCCGCGCGAATCGCCTGATTGGTGAAGTCGACCAGCAGAATCGCATTCTTGGTCACGAGCCCCATGAGCATGATGAAGCCGATAATCGAAAAGATATTGAGTGTGGTCCGCGTGAACAGCAGTGCGAGCAGTACACCGATCAGCGCCAGCGGTAACGAAACCATGATGGCCACAGGCTGGAAGAAGCTCCCGAACTGAGAAGCGAGAACCAGATAGATGAAAATCACGGCGAGACCCAGCGCGGCAACAGCAGCGCTGAAGGTTTCTTTCATGTCCTGCTGACCGCCGCCGATTTCCATTCGATAGCCTTGCGGCAACTCTACTGCCTTCGCGATCTTTTCAGCGTCCGTGCCCACATCGCCGGAGGGTCGACCTTGCGCGTTCGCATAGATCGAGATGCGACGTTGAAGGTTCAGACGTTTGATCTGCTGCGGACTGCCGGTGTGTACGAAGTCGGCGACCTGGCGCAGAGGCACGAGTGATGGATTCCCGTTTTCATCCATGCGCGTGCTGCTCACATAGAGATCACCCAAGTCGGAGGAGATCTCCCGGCGCTCCTTCGGTAATCGGACAATGACCTGATAGTCCTGACCGTCCGGCCCCAACCAGGTGCTGATCTCATCGCCTGCGATCAATGGGCGCAAAGCAGCGCCGATGCGCGCGGTCGTCAATCCGAGATCGCTCGCCATCTCGTTATTGATGCGCACTGCGATCGTGGGATTCGCACCTTTCTCGCTGCTCTCCAGATCCGCGATGCCAGGAATTTTTGCCAGGCGCTTGAGAAGGTCTTCAGAAATTTCTGTCAGCTTCCTGGTGTCTGGGCCGAGCACCGAGATGAAAACGGGATTGCCGTTGCCACCCCCGAAGGCGAGTTGCATGCCTGCCATGCGAGCAACACGTTCACGAATCGTCTTCTCGATTTCCTTTTGCGTCGGCCGATCTTCTTTCTTCAGATCCGTCAGACGCAGCAGCAGGTTTGCGTAGTTTCTGCCTTCGTCGGTCCCCACCGTCGTGACGATCGACTCGATGCCCTTGATCTCGCGGAACGCCGCTTCGACGTCACGCACTTTCGCATCGGTGTACTCGAGACTCGAACCGATCGGTGTGTTGACGCGCAGAAAGGTCATGCCCTGATCGCCTTCCGGCACAAACTCCGTACCGATTTTTGGAACGAGCATGAAACTGCCGAAGAACGTGAACAGCGCGAGCAGGACGAGCAACACACGCGGACTTGCACTGACCCAGCGAGCCAGTTGCACTTGATCCCCGTAGCGTCGGCGTGAGAGCTGGGCCAGTCCCGGAATGCCGTAGCGACGATCGCTCAGGGCCCAGCGGAGAATGCGGTCATAAACACGATGCGCGGCCTGGACGCCGTGTTCAACTTTCTCCATGAGTTTGCCCAGCCATGGAACGTACTTGAAGCGCCCTTCTTTTGGATCGGGCCAGACGGCAGACAACATCGGATCAAGCGTGAAGCTGACGAACAACGAGACCAGCACCGCCACCGCAACGGTGAGCCCGAATTGCAGGAAGAAACGGCCGATCACACCGCTCATGAATGCGACAGGAATGAACACGGCCAGAATCGCGAAGGTCGTGGCCATCACGGCCAATCCGATTTCATTCGTGCCATCGAACGCGGCTTGATGATGGCTCTTACCCATATCCGCGTGACGGACGATGTTCTCGCGCACGACGATGGCATCGTCGATGAGCAAACCGATGCACAACGACAATGCCATCAACGTCATGAAGTTCAGCGTGAAGCCGAACGCATGAAGTGCGATGAAGGTCGCGATCACCGAGATCGGCAGCGTCAGACCCGTGATGATGGTGGAGCGCCAGGAGTGCAGGAACAGAAACACGATGACGATGGTGAGAAATGCACCTTCCAGAATCGTGCTCTTGACGCGATCGAGCGAACCTTGAATCCATTTCGCATCGGACCACACCGTCGTGATCTTGATGTCATCGGGCAAGCGACTCTCCAGCTCTTTGACCGCTTCTTCGATGCCGCGCCCAACTTCAACGACGTTCGACTGCTGGACTTTGTAGATATACAGGGAGACGGAGTCCGTACCGTCGACTCGCGAATAGGACGTCACTTCCGCTTCGCCATCGACGACTTCAGCGACCTGGTCCAGATAGACCGGCGCGCCCGCCTGATTCGCCACGATGATGCGACGGAAACCCGCAGGATCCTTGATCTTGCCTTCGACGCGCACGAGCTGGTCGGACGCACCATGCGTGATGACGCCCGCAGGCAGATCCTGATTCGCCGCCTGGATCGCAGCGATGACTTGATCCACACCCACCCGATAGCTCTGCAGTGCTTCGGGATGTAGAAAGATCTGGACCTGACGCTCGACCGCACCGCCCACTGAAATGTTGCCGACACCTGGCGCTGTCTGCAGCCGCTTCACGATCTGCTGATCGACGATCGTCGAAATCTCGCGAAGGCTGCGAGTATTCGAATACACAGCCAGACTCATCACCGGCTGCTGCATGCTGTCGTTGCTGGCACGCGAAATCGTTGGATCGCGAACTTCACGTGGCATTCCAGCTTTGATCTGGGCAACCTTATCGCGGATTTCCTGCGTGGCCACCGCGATGTCGACATCGAGACGAAACTCGATATTCATGAACGCCACGCCTTCGCGTGCGGTCGCGAAAATATTCTTCACTCCATTAACGGAGTTGACGACGTTCTCGATCGGCTTGATGACATCGTTCTCGATCGCTTCAGGCGAAGCGCCGGGGTAGTTGACGTTGACGAACACCTGCGGCGCGTTGGTTTCCGGCATCTGCTCTACCGGCAGCAATCGATACGAGAACACGCCGAGCACGACCAGCGCGAGCATCACCATCGTGGCGAACACGGGCTGATTAATACTGGTTCGGGTAATCCACATGGGAGGATCTCGATGAATGAATGCCCGAGGATCGCGGCAGCGAATACAGCTTGATCCGCGAGAACTACTTCTCGCCGCGGACCACCGCTTGAGCACCCGGCTGGCGATTGCCAATGTCCGCAACGATCACGCGATCGCCTTGCTTCAAGCCGCTGCGCACTTGCACAAATGCACCGTCGGTGCCGCTGCCTTGCTTCGCATCGCCCAGCGTCAACGACCTGCGCGCGATCTTTCCGTCCACGTACATGTAGACGAATGGCACCCCAGCCTCGGTGTGCACTGCTGCTTGAGGAACAGACAGCACCGGCTCCGTTGAAGACAGCACCAGCTCGCCTTGCGCAAACATTCCGCCTTTCAGAGCACGATCTGCATTGGGCACGGCGATGTAAGTCGTGATGGCCCGCGAACCGTCCAGCGTGATCGGGTTGATCCGCTGCACTTCGCCGACGAACTCGCGATCACCGAAACCACTGACTTTGAATCGCGCCGATTGCCCGACATGCACGGAGGGGATTTCTGCAGCGGGGACTGCGGCCTCCAACAACATCTGTCGAAGGTCAACGAGGCTGACGATGGAAGAGTCGGAGGAGACCTTCTCGCCGGGTTGCACCAGACGTCGTGCGATCGTGCCAGTGAAGGGAGCCCGCACGACTGCATCGTCGAGGCTGA
>JBJMWN010000380.1:0-2763 GCA_045810085.1 Povalibacter sp.
CGGGCCGTTGTTCGCGGCGAGCTTGTAAGTCTGACCGTCGATGGTGAACTGCGCACCGCCGATGCGATTCGCATAACGGCCGACGATGGCGCCGAAGTACGAACCATCTTTGAGATAGTCATCGAGTGAATCGTGACCCAGCACGACATCATCGAGCTTGCCGTTGCGGTCAGGAACCTTGATGGAGGTGAGAATCCCACCATAAGTGATTGCGGTAACACTGGCGCCGGAAGCATTGGTGAGCGTGAAGGATTCGACTTCAGTGCCATCCGCCAGCTTTCCATAAGGCGCTCGGGTGACCGTGGCCTTAGCAACAGAAGGTGCGGGCACCTTTTCTGTGGCAGGCGTCGGGGACTGGCGATCGCAGCCCGAAACGGCGAACCCCAGAGCCAGGGACAAAGCAACGAAGGTCAGACGATGTGACTGCATGCAGGCGCCTCTTGTGGAGCGGACGATCGGCGCACCTTATATCTGATCTTGTCGTGCGTTGTCACCCGCGCGAGAAGCCATTCACTGATCGATACGGCTCAAGCAGATTGGCTCGCGAAGTTCCTACACTGCAGCCGTTCGCAGTTCGAGAGCCGCTTCCTCGGCTTTCGGCCCCACGATCACGTGCCAGAGCGAATCGCCCACCGCGACCGCGCCGCGCGCGCCGGCAGCCCGCAATGCTGCCGCATCGATCGAGCTTGCATCGCGAACTTTCACACTCAGACGCGTCGCGCGCACATCGATACTCTCGATGTTGGATGGCCCACCCAAAGCGAGTGCGAGTGCCGACACATTCAAAGATGCCGCGATTGCTTCGGGCCCCGAACTCAATGCCTTGCGAATATCGCCCGCGAGCTGATCCGCGATCGGTCCCACGACGACTTGCAGTGTGTCTGACGAAGGACGCACGAGACCGCGAGCACCTAACTTCTTCAGCTCATCGTCTTTCACGCGCTTCTGATCGACGATGCCCAACCGTAAACGAGTGGTGCACGCATCGATCTGCGAAAGATTGCGAGCTCCACCCAAAGCCGTAACCCAGGCGAGCGCGCCCGAGGTTTCAACGGACGAAACAGCGGCAGCTCCAATCTCTTCAGGCTCCCTGCCCGGCGTTTTTAGATCGAAGCGAGCGATGACGAACCGGAATAAACCGTAGTACAGCCCGAAGTACGCGATGCCGATCGGCACCAGCAGCAAGGGACGCGATGATCGCGAGAAGTTCAACACATAGTCGAACAGTCCCGCGGAGAAGCCGAATCCGAGGCGCACCGAGAACAGATTCATCACCACCATCGCCAGGCCCGTCAGCAACGCATGAATGCCGTACAGGACGGGGGCGAGAAACATGAACGTGAATTCGATGGGCTCGGTGACACCCGTCAGAAACGACGTCAGTGCCATGGACAAGAGCAGACCGCCGACTGCTTTGCGCCGATCGGGTCGCGCACTTCGATACATGGCAAGACAGGCAGCGGGCAGACCGAACATCATCACCGGAAAGAAGCCGCTCATGAAGGCACCGGCACTGGGATCACCGGCGAAGAAGCGTTTCAAATCTCCGGTCACGCCGTTGTAGTCGCCGAGCAGAAACCACGCGATGTTGTTCAGGATGTGATGCAGGCCGGTGACGATGAGCGCGCGATTCAGCACGCCGTATGCGAACAGACCGATCGACTCCGAGCCCAACACAGCCTGACTCAATGCATCCATGCCGCGCTCGAGAACAGGCCAGCCAAATCCGAAACAGATGGCAACGATGAGGCCGGCGAAGCCGCTCGCTATGGGCACGAATCGACGACCGCCGAAGAACGCCAGATAGGCTGGCAAGCGAATATCGCTGTAGCGATTGTAGAGTGCGCCTGCGATGAGTCCGGAAAGAATGCCCACGGGAACACTCAGCTTCCCGAGTTCTTTCGCGCGAAATGCGGCTTCAGCCAGTGCCGCGGCTTGTCCAGAAAAGTTGGCGATCGCGTCGGCCGGAACCGGGATGAGGACTTCGGCGCCCTTGGTCGCAACGAGATATCCCACAACGCTCGCAAGACCCGCAGCACCGTGATTTTCCTTCGCCAGTCCGACAGCAACACCGATGGCGAACAGCAAGCCAAGATTCGAAAAGATGGCATCGCCTGCAGCTGCGATCGCGGCGACGTTGAGCAAATCAGGCTGACCGAGTCGCAGCAACAGCGCGGCCACTGGCAGGACTGCGATCGGCAACATCAGTGCGCGACCGACGCGCTGCAATCCGGAGACGATATTCGTCATGAGATCACCATGATTTCGCGATGGCCGAACGCGCGCCGTTAAGATCGGTCGATGACGTCGAGGGTGTCGACGCTGCGAGCAATAGCGCACGTACGGCTTCTGCAGATTCCGCCTGCAGCGCGCGTTGCGCGAGTGATCGACATTGCTCGAGGGTGAGAGTCGTAATCAGTTGCTTCAACTGCGGGATCATCGAAGGCACAACCGACAACTCGCCCACGCCCAATCCAAGCAGCACGGGCACTGCAGCTGGATCCGACGCCAGGCCGCCACACACAGCCACCAGTCGCTGGTGCTTGGATGCAGCGTCACACGTCAGAGAGATCAGACGCAGCACCGCAGGATGCAAACCATCGATGCGAGCAGCCAACTCAGCATGGCCTCGGTCCATCGCGAGCGTGTACTGCGTGAGATCGTTGGTGCCGATCGACAGAAAATCGACTTCGCGTGCGATCTGATCGGCCAGCATTGCGGACGCGGGTGTCTCGATCATCGCGCCCACCGAAATCGGCGCTG
>JBJMWN010000381.1:0-13948 GCA_045810085.1 Povalibacter sp.
CCTCCTCGACGGTGAGGCCGAGAAGGCCGAGATCTCCCATGTCGGTCCATAGTTCACGGGGAAAGTGATTGTCACGATCGATCTGCGCAGCGATGGGTGCGATTCGTTCGCGCGCAAATTCCGCGACGCTCGTTCGCAGCGTATCGATATCCTCACCTAGCCCAAAATCGAAGTCGTTCACGGCACTCTCCGCGAGTGGAGGGTTGAGAAAGATGTCCCATTGTCGGACAATCCGGCAGCATGTCAACGCGAACAAAAACTGTATCCAAGGATCGTGGCCGCCGACCCACCGCTGCGGCGCAGCCGACGGAAAATCCGCCGTCCGCAACGTCAGGCAATATGTTCGAACCCTTCGACCGTGAACCCGCGTATACCAGGGTCTCTTCGGCGATCGAGGCGAAGATTCTTTCGCGCGCATTGAAAGACGGAGATCAGCTCCCCGCAGAGCTCGATCTCGCTCAGCAGTTTCGAGTGAATCGTTCGACAGTGCGTGAGGCGCTGCGACAACTCGAGAGCGCGGGCCTGGTGAGGCGACCGCCCGGTGCAAAGCGCATGTTGGTCAGCCGTCCGCATGCAAACAAGATCGCATCAGGAATGCGGCAGGCACTCGTGTTGCACGAGGTCTCTTTCGTCGATGTGTGGGAAGCGATGATGGTGATCGAGCCGGAGGTCGCAGCGTTGGCAGCCACGCGCAGGACTCAGGCAGATATCGACTCGCTGACTCGTATCAGTCAGGCGTTCGTGTCGGCCACTGACTCGGATGTCGCCGTTTCTTTAGTCACCGATTTCTTTGAGCTGATTGGTGCCTGCTCTCGCAATCAGGTGCTCGTGCTGGCGAAGCATTCGCTGGCACAAGTGCTCGCACCTTCACTGGCGCTGATGATCGACCGCGTGCAGCAAGCGCGTTCTCGCATCATCGGTGCCCAACAAAAAATCGTCGCGGCACTGCAGAACAAAGATGCTGAGGAAGCTCGAAAATGGATGGCCAAGCACGTCCGCGACTTCAAGCGTGGCTATGAAGTCGCGGGCATTCCTCCGGATGCGGTGGTCTCGGTCTGAGACGAGTACGCAAAAAGCGCAAAGGGCAGACACAACGAAAAGGTCATGCCGGCTCTCTTATTCTCGTAGCGCCTTTTGTGCTTTTTTGTGGCTCTCTTAGGCTATTTCGACCGCGATCGCCGTGGCTTCGCCGCCGCCGATGCACAAAGCGGCGATGCCCCGCCTGCCGCCCTTCGCTTTCAATGCGTGAACCAAAGTTGTGATGATGCGAGCACCCGTTGCGCCAATGGGATGGCCCATCGCGCATGCTCCACCATTCACGTTGACGCGGGCGGGATCGAGACTGAGATCGTGAATGGCTGCCATTGCGACGCACGCGAAGGCTTCATTGATTTCGAAAAGATCTACTTCGCTGGCACGCCAGCCGGTCTTTTCAAGAACGCTTTTGATCGCGCCAACCGGCGCAGTGGTGAACCACTCTGGCGCGTGTGCATGGCTGCTATAGGCCACCACGCGTGCCAACGGTTTGAGGCCGCGGCTTTTCACAACTGAGCCACTCGCCAGCACGGCTGCGGCCGCTCCGTCAGAAATTGAAGATGAACTCGCGGCTGTGACCGTGCCGTCTTTGTTGAACGCGGGCTTCAGATTGGGAATCTTTGCGATATCGCAGGTGAAGGGTGTCTCGTCCTTCGCCACCAGACGCTCACCTTTGCGATCTTTCACCGTGACTGCCGCGATCTCAGCATCGAACTTGCCACTTTCGACTGCGGCAAGCGCGCGGCGTACCGACTCAGCGGCATATGCGTCTTGCTGCTCGCGCGTGAACCCATACTTCGCTGCGGTCGCATCAGCGAAGTGCCCCATCATTTTTCCATCGAAAGGACTTTGCAGTCCGTCGAAGAACATGTGGTCGAGCAACTCGCTGTGTCCCATCCGCCATCCGCCGCGTGCCTTTGGTAACAAGTACGGGGCATTCGTCATCGATTCGATGCCACCCGCGAGAATGATGTTCGCTGAGCCCGCACGAATCTGATCGCTGGCCATCATGATGGCCTTCATTCCGGAGCCGCACATCTTATTGACGGTCGTCGCAGGCACGCGCTGCGGAATGCCGCCGGCCAGCGCAGCCTGGCGCGCGGGCGCCTGGCCGATGCCGGCCATCAGTACACAACCCAGAATTGTTTCCTCGATCTGTTCCGGCGCGATGCCTGAATCTTTAAGCGCGGCCTGTGCTGCACTCGCACCCAGTTGTGGAGCTGTGACTGCAGCCAGAGCGCCTTGAAAAGCACCGATCGGCGTGCGGCGCGCAGAAACAATGAAAACTTCTTCGCTCATGAGTCCCCCGTGAGGGCTGGCAATAGTGAGGTGGCAGTGCCGCAGCTCTTTGAATACAACGGCGCACTACGCATCGAACATGAATCGCAGGTTCACTGATGCTGCGAAGCAAGGTCAAGCGTGGCTCGCGCAGTGAACAACGTCAGCCTTTGCCGGCAACCTCGAGCGGTGCAATCTCCTCGATTTCGAGATCCGGCTCATCCAAGGCCGCCAGAATGCGAGCACGGGCCTGATCACGAGTCATCGAGGCGATCACTGCGGAATCAAGATCTGCAGGAACCGCAATGGTCGGCAGAATCTCGACCTCGATGCGTCCCCAGCGCGGCAAGAATTGTCCGCTCGGCAAGATGTGTCGGGTGCCTCGTATTACGACGGGAACGACAGGTAGGTCCGCACGAGCGGCGATAGCAAAGGCGCCGGTGTGAAACTTCCCCAGTCCTGGTCGTTCGATGAACGTGCCCTCGGGAAAGAAGGCCAGAGCCTGCCCTGCGTCCGCCTTTTTGATCAGACGCCGTGCGTCGACCGCTCCGGCATGACGATTGAACCGGTCGACGAACTCTGAACCGATTCGCCGCAGCAGCACGCCTGCCAGGGGTACGCGGGAAACCTCTTTCTTGATGACGAAACTGAATCGCGCGGGCAACACGCCCTTCATCAGCACTCCGTCCAGGTAACTTGCGTGGTTCGCGACGATCACGCAGGGCTCGGGTGGGATCTGGTCCATTTTGATGAGCCGTATTCGCAGCCCTGCACAGAATAGAAAGGAGCGCGAGGTCCAGCGTGCAATGCCGCGGCGTGCGTTAAGCGATAAGCCTGGCACTAACGTGACCAGTAGCAACGCAAGGGTGCCGAGGATCAGGAAAACACTCACGGCGTAAACGCCGTAAACGATCTCAAAGAGGCGACGCGCAGCAGTCAGCGGATTCAAAGACATCGAGTAGATTGGTCCGTGAGTGAGGAAAGCTTAGGCAGCGAACCCGCCCGTCAGGCAGGGGATGCCTGAGAAGGGCGGATTTCTGTGAACTGGTTCTCTTTATGTAAACACCAAAAACGTTCTGTGATAACAGTCACTCCGCGGCGTCGGACCCCCTCCGCATACTGCCGACACTGCAAGTCCGGTCACGATGCGAAGTTCGAGGTACCGGCTTGCGCCAACTTGTTGAAGGCGATGAGCACCGTTACGAAAGCATCAGTTTACGCGAGGACCGGCGAGGGAACGCCCGAGACACCGTCTTTGGCGGCTATCGATCGCTTTCTCGATGCTGTGTGGATGGAACGGGGCCTCTCGCCCAACACCCTGTCCGCCTATCGTGCCGACCTGACCGCTCTCGATCGCTGGCTCCAGGCCCGTGGCGGCTCGAGTCTGGTGGCCAAGCGTGCCGATGTGCTCGCGTTCATTGCATGGCGAGTGGAGGCAGGTGCACGACCGCGCTCGACCGCGCGTCAACTGTCCAGCTTCCGTCGTTTCTACCGTTACATGGTCCGTGATGGCGCGATTACTGAGGACCCTACAGCTCAGATTGCGATGCCGAAGATCGGGCGTTCGCTGCCGAAGTCGCTGACCGAAGAAGAAGTCGAGGCACTGCTGGGTGCGCCGGAGATTGAACAGCCCTTGGGCCATCGCGACCGAACGATGCTCGAAGTGCTTTATGCAACCGGTCTGCGCGTATCTGAGCTCGTCAATCTGAAGGCGGGCCAGGTCAACATGAATCAGGGCGTGCTGCGTATCGTCGGCAAAGGCGATCGCGAACGTCTCATCCCGCTGGGCGAAGAAGCCGTTCTGTGGCTGCAGAAGTTCGCCAATGGTCCGCGACTCGAGATTCTTCTCGAGCGACAGACCGATTTCCTGTTTCCGACGCGCCGCGGCGATCGCATGACGCGTCAGGCGTTCTGGCACATTATCAAGCGCTACGCGCAGAAGGCCGGCGTGCAGAAAGCTCTCTCGCCACACACGCTGCGGCACGCATTCGCCACACACCTCTTGAATCATGGCGCCGATCTGCGAGTGGTGCAGATGCTGCTCGGTCACAGCGATCTGTCGACCACTCAGATCTATACGCACGTTGCTCGTGAGCGCATGAAGGAACTTCACGCGCAGCATCACCCGCGCGGCTAAACGTCTACGGCCCGATTCTTCGAGGCCTGAGGTTTTGCGGGGCGTTTCGCCTCTTTGCGGCACGCGTGGGTATGGGTTTGCGCATTCCGCGCGTCTCTCCTCGGAAACACTCATTCCATCCGCCAGGATTACGTTCGTCCGGCATGCGTCAGGGATGGTGGACACCCTTCTGATTGCTTTCTAGACTGAGTGAACCTAAGCGCCAGCACTGCACTCCAATGTGCTGCGCGGCAATCTCGGAGTCTCGATGAAACGATTGATCTGGAACCTCTTGGCGCTGACCCTGTTTGCGGTCGGTGCACACGCGGCCGAACCAGCCGCCAAAGCCGATCCACGCACCTTGATCGCGGCGCAATTCCCGGGTGTGAAGGCGACTGACATCAAGCCATCGCCCGTGCCAGGAGTGTTCGAGGTCAGCCTGGGGGCGGACACTGCATACGTCAGTGCCGATGGAAAGTATCTGTTCAGCGGCGATCTCTACGAGGTCGGCAGCCGCACCAATCTGACTGAAGCGGGTCGCACGACTTCTCGCAGCAAGGCGCTGGCCAAGCTTGATGAGCGCGACATGATCGTGTTCGGGCCGGCTACTGCGAAATACACGATCAACGTATTCACCGATGTGGAATGTGGTTACTGCCGCAAGCTTCACAGCGAGATCGAGCAATTGAACAAACTCGGTGTTCGCGTTCGCTACATGGCTTACCCGCGCGCAGGTCCGGGGACGGACGACTGGGCGAAAATGGAAGCGGTGTGGTGCTCGAAAGATCGCAATTCAGCCATCACCAAGGCAAAGCAGGGTCAGGCAGTCGATGCCAAGTGCGGCGCGACGCCGGTTGCGAAACAGTACGAATTGGGTGAAGAAATGGGAGTGCGCGGCACGCCGGCAATCTTCACTGCAAGCGGCGACTACATCGGCGGTTATCTATCGCCGCCAGACATGGTGCGTCAGCTCGATCAGCTGAAGGTTGCGGCAGCCAAGAACTGAGCTGTCAGCGCTTGCTGTTTCCATAAAAAAAGCCCGCAGCAATGCGGGCTTTTTTGTTGGGCGTTCTATATTCGAACGGCTTAGCGTTCCAGCAGCTTGAGCTTGTCGGGTTTGCCGTCCCATTCCTTCGCATCGGCAGGCGCGGGTGCACGTTCCGTGATCACAGGCCATTGCTTCGCGAGATCGGCATTGAGCTGTTTGAAATGCTCCTGCCCGTTGGGCAATTCCTCTTCGGAGAATATGGCTTCAGCCGGGCATTCGGGTTCACACAAGGTGCAATCGATGCATTCATCCGGATCGATGACCAGGAAGTTGGGTCCCACGTGGAAGCAGTCGACAGGGCAGACCTCGACACAGTCGGTGTACTTGCACTTGATGCAGTTCTCTGTGACGACAAACGTCATTGACAGCTCCGTAAGGCGAGGCGAGGGCGGATCCCCATTTTGGGGGCGCGTATTGTGCCAAAGCAGCCCGGGTGAATGAAGCTGAAGGGCGAGATTTCAGCGTCGGTTGGACACTGCGTGAGGTTTGCTGCCACAGGCTGACGGTTCAGGCGCGATCCATTCGTTATGAGTAAATGCACTCTGCCGCCAAGGTAAGGATCTAGCGATCCTTCAAAACGACTTTGCCGTCCTGCCAGTCGATGTCGCGGAAATGAGCATTCTCCACGCGTTTGCGCCGATCTTCGAAATAGCGTCGGAGAGCGAAATCCACGCTCAGAAACGCGATGTCCTCCCAAGGGATCTCGCTTTCCTCATATAGACCAACTTCGAGGCTTTCAGGTCCCACACCGAAATCGGTATCGAGGAGCTTTGCGCGAAAGGTGATGTGAACCTGATGCGCGCGAATGACGTTGACGATGCTCAGCAACGAGCCAATCTCGACACGAGCAAGGGCTTCCTCCATTGCTTCACGTGCAGCGCCGTCCTGAACGGCTTCACCGTTTTCCATGAAACCCGCAGGCACAGTCCAGTAGCCAAGGCGCGGTTCAATGGCTCGCTTGCATAACAGGACCTTGTTTTCCCATTCGGGAACGCACCCGGCAATGATCCGCGGATTCTGGTAATGCACGGTCTTGCACACCGTGCATACGAAGCGGGGCAGGTGATCTCCATCGGGAATGATGGAGTGAACTGGATTGCCACAAACAGAACAGAACTTCATGGTCGTGAGCGTGCGTGTTCGCCCGCATGGTAGCAACTGCGCTCACGACTCGTAACGGCCGCTACCAATCAAACATGGTCCCATCCTCGAGTCGATTGATGGGCAAGCTCGCCGCACGATACGGATATTTCGCAGCGAGCGTTTCGTCGATGTCGACGCCATGACCTGGGGCCTCGCCAGGATGCAGTTCGCCTTCCTTGAAGAAGTACGAGTGCGGAAACACAGCGTCCGTCTCTGCGGTGTGACGCATGTATTCCTGAATACCGAAGTTCGGCACCCACAGATCGAAATGCAGAGCGCTGCCCATGCAGACAGGTGAAAGATCGGTGGCGCCATGAAAGCCGGTGCGAACGCCATTGAGCTCTGCAAGATGCGCAATGCGGCGCATGTGCGAAATACCGCCGGCGTGGACGATGGTGGTGCGGATGTAGTCGATCAAACGCTCATCGATCAACTGCTTCGCATCCCATACCGAATTGAACACTTCGCCCACCGCGAGCGGTGTGGTCGTGTGCTGACGGATCAGACGGAACGCTGCCTGATTTTCAGCGGGCGTTGCGTCTTCCAACCAGAACGGTCGAAACGGCTCCAGATCTTTTCCGAGGCGTCCTGCTTCAATCGGTGTGAGTCGATGATGAATGTCATGCAGCAGATGCACGTCCCAACCGAGTGCATCGCGTGCGGCTGCGAACAGCTTCGGAACCGTAGGCATATATTTCGATGTTGACCACACGTTCTCGGTCGGCTTCGCAGCGTCGGCAGGTTCATAGAACAGTTTGTCTTTTGAAACGCCGTAAGTGGACTTCAGACCCGGCACACCGCTTTGCAGGCGAATGGCCTTGTAGCCCGCTTCCTTGTACGTGCGTGCCTGCGCAATCGTCTCATCGAGGTTATTGCCGTTTGCGTGGCCATAGACCATCACACCCGTACGGCTTGCTCCGCCGAGCAGCTGATAGAGCGGCATGCCCGCGGTCTTCGCCTTGATGTCCCAAAGTGCCATATCGACCGCCGCAATGGCCGTCATCGTCACTGGGCCGCGACGCCAATATGCGCCGCGATAGAGGTATTGCCAGATATCTTCGATCTGTTGTGCATCGCGACCGATCAGACAGGGAATCACGTGGTCGCTCAGGTAGCTGGCGACCGCAAGTTCGCGACCATTCAATGTGGCGTCGCCGATCCCATAGACGCCGTTCTTCGTCTCGATCTTGAGCGTGACGAAGTTACGACCTGGGCACGTGACGATGACTCGTGCGTGGACGATGGTATTCATGGATCTCTGCGAAAGCTGGGAAGAGGAAATTGGTAAGGCAATTTGGCCTGGCCAGTTATAGGTTGTCAACAATCCAACTTGGTAGATCGTTGATCTGCCGAGTGCATAACGTTCTGTCTCGCAAACCCCCGCCCCGCATCAAGCTTTTTGAGCTCGAAGATGGAAGGTCTGTGTCTCATTACTCGGAGTTTTATGGTCACGTATCCGAAGCGTTTGGCGAATGCTGTTTCGCAATGATGCACGTTTACTCGGCCGAGCAGCGCACGAAAACGCCTATCTGCATCCTCGCTTTTCACCACAGCGTCTGCGCTCGGGCACGCGGAACACCTCATCGCGTCCATCCGTCCTACGTGCTGCTGACTCACGAGCACGGTGATGGCCACAACTCCTCGTACGCGTGCCTTCGACAGCACGCTCGCGTTGCTGCGCGATCCGTATCGCTTCATTTCGCGCGAGTGCCGCAGAGCAGGGTCGGATGTCATCCGCGCACGCTTGCTGATGCAAGAGACCGTGCTCATGACAGGCGCAGCCGCGGCTCAGCTTTTCTGTGATAACGCACGCTTCGCCCGAAGCGGAGCCGCACCGCTGAGGCTGCAGAAAACTCTGTTTGGAGTGGGTGGAGTGCAAAGCCTCGATGACGCTGAGCATCGCACTCGCAAATCAATGTTCATGGATCTGATGACGACGGAGCGAGTTCTCGAGCTCCAGCGTGAAGTGACGCAGGGAGCGCTCACCGCCGCGCAGCATTGGACGCAGTCGGATTCGACCTGCCTGTACGATGCAATGCAGGAAGTGCTGACTCGCGCGGTGTGCGCCTGGAGTGGAGTGCCTCTCCACGCATCGGAAACTCGCGAACGCACACGTCAGCTCGCCGCACTGTTCGACGGTGCAGGAGCAGTAGGTCCGAAGCATTGGATCTCGCGGCTTGCCCGCAAACACAGTGAACAGTGGATCGCCGGAGTCATCGAGCGCATTCGCAAAGGGGAGATCAGGCCGGCGGTCGAGACGGCGGCTCATCGGATTGCTTGGCACCGAAGCACACGTGGAGAGTTGCTCGAGCCGCGGATCGCTGCAGTTGAACTACTTAACGTGCTGCGCCCAACCGTTGCGGTGTCCGTATACGTCGTGTTCATTGCCCACGCGCTTTACAAAGTGCCACATGTAGCCGAACGGTTGCGGAATGCTGACGCACACTACGAACGTGCATTCGTTCAAGAGATCAGGCGTTGGTATCCCTTCTTTCCGGCGGTCGTGGCGCGCGTACGCGAGCGCTTCGAGTGGCGCGACCATGCATTTGAAAAGAACGAGCGTGTGATGCTCGATCTTTACGGTATCGATCACGATCCGCGCGTCTGGCATGACCCTGAGAGTTTTTCACCCGAGCGCTTCGCATCCCGCGAGATCACTCCCTTCAACTTCGCACCGCAGGGGCCGGGTGATCATCTGCTCAATCATCGGTGTCCGGGCGAATGGATCACCATGGCCATCATGCAAACCATGGTGGAAGTCCTGCTGCGCAGGATCTCCTATTCAGTGCCGCTGCAGGACGCATCGCTCGATTACGCGCGCATGCCCGCACTGCCGCGGAGCCGCTTTGTAATCAGCGGCGTCCGCGTGCATTAGCGATTCGAACTTACTGAGTCTTGCTCGTACCGGGCTGAGCCATCTTTCGATGCTGCTCGGCCAATGCATCCTGGGGTACGACGCCGGACATGGCGACCTGCAGTTTGTTTTTCATTCCGTGAACGACGCTGCTCTCGCCACGAATCATGGCCTCGAATCCTGTTTTCGCGACGTCTGCTGGATCGTCCTTCTCTTCGGTGCCGACCTTCGTATCGAGCATGTCGGCGCGTGCGAAGAACTCTGTTTCGGTGGCGCCAGGCATCAGACACGTGACGGTGATATCGGTGTCTTTCAACTCATTTCGTAGCGCAACAGAGAACGAATCGATGAAAGCTTTCGTGCCGTTGTACACGGCTTGGAACGAGCCAGGCATGAAGCCCGCGATAGAGCCGGTGAAAAGAATGCGTCCTTCGCCACGCTCCAGCATCTTCTTGCCGATGCGATGCGTGAGATACAGCGTGCCCATGACGTTGGTGTCGACCACGCGCGTGATGTCGCCGAAGTCCTGATCCAGAAACGCACGGCCAAGTCCTCGACCTGCATTGGCAAGCAGCGCATCTACAGGACGACCGAGCTGATCAACGACGGTGACCAACTGATCGACGCCCTTGAGTGTCGACAGATCGGCCATGACAGGTGTCACGCTCGCGCCTTCCGTTTTCAAGGACTGAGCTGCGCTGTCGATTTCAGGTTCGTCGGCAGCGATGATGAGATCGTATCCATGCTGAGCGCACTGACGTGCCAATTCCAGCCCGATGCCGGTCGAGGCACCGGTGACAACTGCAAGCGGACGGGTCTGAGCATTCATGGCGAAACTCCGGATGCAAAAAAATGAAAGGTGATCTCACCGGAGGTGAGAGAGAAGCACTCTTGGCCAAGCCATTGAGCGCATCCATTGTTCCGTCAATCGAACGTGAAGAATTTCGCGGGATAAAAATTTCATGAAATGAATCTGATCTCATGCATGCAGTTGACCACGTAAAAATTAGGCGTTCGCTGTGTGGCGAAGTTCGCGCATGCAGTGGAACTCCATCCGAGCAAGTGCGCTTAGTCCACACCTCATCGATGGATGTTGGAGGATGCGACCATGGCGGCTGCCCGCGAATCAATTGCACGAAACGTTTCTACTCGATTACGCAGAGCTCGTTCGACGGTGCCCAGGCGCGTTCGTCAAGCGATGCCCGACAATAGACAACTCAACAAAGGATTGGGGTGGTTCAGTGTCGGACTGGGTGTGGTCGAACTTCTCGCGCCGAAGAGTCTCGGGAGAATGATAGGCACTGGTGATCACAGCACCGTGATGCGAGTGTGCGGCGCCCGAGAACTCGCGACTGGCATTGCACTGTTGTCGGGTCGAGCGCCAGCTACTGCCGCCTTCTCGAGGGTTGCTGGCGATGCCGTCGATCTCGCGCTGCTCGGCGCAGCGCTGCGCTCGCGCGATGCAGATCCTAAGAGGTTGATGCTTGCAACGACTGCTGTGCTCGGCGTGACTGCTCTCGATGTGTACGCGACGGGTCAACACACCACGACAGCGCTGGCCGAGGCACCCGACACTGAGAGTGTGCGCGTGAGCGTCGCGATCAACAGCACTCCGGAAAAGCTCTACTCATTCTGGCGCAACTTCGAGAATCTGCCGCGCTTCATGAATTATCTGGAGCAAGTGACCTGCCAGGACGATCGTCGCTCTCACTGGAGAGCGAAAGGTCCCGCTGGCATTCGTGTGGAGTGGGACTCTGAGGTCACGCACGACGAGCCGAATCGCTCGATCGGTTGGCGTACCTTGCCGGATTCTGAAGTGCGGCATCATGGCAGCGTCAGCTTCGAACCCGAGAAGAATGGGCGCGGCACGATCGTCCAAGTGGACATGCGCTACGGCGCACCGGGCCCATTGAGTGCACAGCTCGCTCGAATCCTCGGTCAGGATCCAAAGGCTCGCATGAAGCGCGATCTGCGCTCGCTCAAGCAATTGCTCGAGACCGGTGAAATCGCAAGCACGCGCGGCCAGCCGACGGGTGCGCGCAGTATATTGGGCAAGACACTGACGCGGAGGGAGTCATGAAAGCAGTTTGCTGGCAGGGTGTTCACAAGGTAGGCGTCGAAGAGGTGCCTGATCCGCACATCATCAATCCTCGCGATGCGATCCTGAAGGTGACGAGCTCCGCGATCTGCGGTTCCGACTTGCATCTCTACGATGGCTACATTCCGACCATGTATCGAGGCGACATTCTCGGCCATGAATTCATGGGTGAAGTGGTCGAGGTCGGCAGCGGGGTGGCGAATCTTTCAGTCGGTGATCGCGTCGTCGTGCCGTTCCCGATTTCATGCGGTAACTGCTTCTTCTGCGAACGCGAACTCTATTCCCTCTGCGAGAACTCGAACCCGAATGCGGATCTTGCAGAGAAAATGTGGGGGCATTCGCCCGCGGGTATTTACGGTTACTCGCACATGTTGGGCGGTTACGCAGGCGGACAGGCGCAGTACGTGCGCGTCCCGTTCGCAGACGTCGGGCCAGTGAAGATTCCTGACGGCCTTTCAGATGAGCAGGTGCTGTTTCTCTCGGATATTCTGCCCACCGGCTACATGGCCGCTGAGAACTGCAACATTCAGGAAGGGGACACGGTCGCGGTCTGGGGTTGCGGGCCGGTTGGTCAGTTCGCTATCAAGAGTGCATTTCTCCTCGGTGCAGGACGCGTGATCGCGATCGATCGTTTCGAAGAACGGCTTCGCATGGCAGAGCGTATCGGCGCGGAGACGCTCAACTACGAGGAGGTAAACGTGCCCGAAACGTTGAAAGAACTCACAGGCGGTCGTGGACCTGACAGTTGCATCGACGCCGTGGGCATGGAGGCGCTTTCGCCAGGTCTGCAGATGGCCTACGATCGCGTGAAGACCGTGTTGAAGATGGAAACCGATCGTCCGAGTGCATTGCGACAGGCGATCCTCGCGTGTCGTAACGGTGGTCACTTGTCTGTGGCCGGCGTGTACGGTGGATTTCTGGACAAGATTCCCTTCGGCGCCATCGTCAACAAAGCGATCACCGTGAAGAGTGGACAGACTCATGCACATCGTTATATGCGACCGCTGCTCGAGCGCATTCAGGCTGGTGAAATCGATCCATCCTTTGTGATCACACATCGTGTGCGGCTGGAGGAGGTGCCTTTGGCGTATGACGTTTTCCGGAACAAGGAAGACGAGTGCGTCAAAGTCGTGATTCAGCCCTGGCAGTAGCCAGGGCCGGGTGGAACACGGACGTTCCTCAACATCGCGCAAGATACGCAAAAGAAAAGGGGCGAAGCGTTGAACGCCTCGCCCCTTGTTCATTTCACCTCGATGATGAACTTCAGGTGCCAGCAGATTGCGTGTTGTTCTGCTGATCGCCGTTGCTCTTCAGAGCGGATCGAACACTGTCATATCCACGCTGGCCTATTTCCTCAGCTCTTGCCATCGCTCGATCTCGAATCGGCCGAACCGTCTGGCGCTCATACTCGGTTGCCGGAAGTGCGGCGCCCAGAATGGCGCCTGCCGCCATTGCCAATGCTCCCAACGCCAAAGGTTGTTCGCGGACCAAACCCTGCAATTGACTATTCACTTGCCGGGTTCGGCCGCGAGCACTCCCCATGGCCTGGCTAATCTTGGTCCGTGCGGTGTTGCGGATCTGTGCCGCTCGTCCTCGCAATCCAGTGCCACCTTGCTCAGAGCCGAGTTGTTGACCCTCGCCATAGCCATAGTCGGCGTCGTATTCACTCGACCCGTAGTCGGATTCGTCGTCGTATTCGTAACTGCCCGAGTACGCACTCGCACCGTTCGAACGCGAGCGGATCATCGAGACGGTGAACCAGGTGAGCCCGACTGCAGCGAGCAGCAGCGGCACGGGATGCTCACGAACTGCCGATCCTACTTCTCGCGAAATTTCGCTGCCGTGCTCGCGAAAGAACTGGAGTGAGCGATCCATTGCGCGGCCTGGTGACAACTTCTCTTCCAGCGCTTCCAGTGTTTCATCCATGTCAGCGCGGATGTTTTCGCCAGCGCGTTCCAAATCCGCCGGATTGTCGGAATTTCCATTCGTTCTTGCGTTCATCATGTTCTCCTGGCGACCACATTTGCGTCGCGTTCAAGTGATGCCTTGGTTCTTTCGAGATTGCCAGAGCTCAGACGCTTGCGTGCTGCGCTCAACAGAATTGCGCCAATGATTGCGAGGACGACTCCCACGATGAGTGCCGCGAGCCACGGGGCGACGACCTCTGCGAGCGCGAGAATTGCCGCGGTTACAAATACCAGTGCAGCAACGGCCAGCAGGGCTCCGCCTGCTGCCATCGACACAGCGCGAGTTTTCACCTCATTCGCTGCGTTCAGGAATTCCGCTTTTGCAAGCTGGACTTCGTTGCGCAACAGGGCGGTTGCATCGTCGAACAAACGCCCAAGCAGCGCTGTCGTCGACGCACTGGTGCCGTTG